>JAUNRU010000039.1:15834-24098 GCA_030535535.1 Corynebacterium casei | reverse complement strand
ACGCAGCTGGACAAGGTGACCAAGCGCGGCACCCGCACGACCTTCTTCCGCCTGGGTCATGACTACGGTTTGCAGCATTTCCTCAACCAGCTCGCTGACAGGGTTGGCGGCAAAGTGGTTGCACCGGACTTGGATGGGCTTGGCGCCGCTGTGGTGGATGAGTATCTCAACTACCGCTTCTAAGAACCTGGCTAACTTACCGAGAGACGCCCATCACAATTTACTGGCATACTTGGGATTAGTTTCTTCCACCTACTCACTCATCTACAGTTCGACCGATCGATGACCTCGAATCAACCTTCCACGGAAGTGAGTCCCGAATGTCCCGTCCAGTTCATTTTGAAATCGAAGTTTCCAACGTTCCCCAGGCCAGCGAGTTTTATGCCGCCGCATTCGGCTGGACCTACGAGGATTATTCCGAGTACGCCGAACGCCCCTACTACGGTGTAGTCACTGGCCCTGAAGGCTCTCTTGGCATCAACGGCGCCATCATGCAGCGCGACGGCGGCGCCACCCCGGCCGGTACCGCACCAGCATCCGCGTCCAATGCAGCGGTGTTGACCATGGGCGTTGAAAGTTTTGACGCCACAGCGGAAAAGATTCTCGCCGCAGGCGGCACCGTGGTCAAAGAAAAGTACGCTCTTCCAGGTATGGCCTGGCAGGGCTATTTTTTGGACCTTGATGGCAATGTTTTTGGCATTCACGAGACTGATGAGAACGCCAGCTAGAACCTTGGACACGGCACAGCAGTCCACCTACCGCCTGGCAGCGGGATTCATCCTGCTGGCGATGGCGATTGCTTCCCCGATTGGTTTCCTCGTGGCATTGCCACAGGAACAATTCACGATCACTGCGTTCGTGGGGTTCGTTGTAGTACTCCTCGATATCTGCGTGGCGCTCCTGCTCATCCCCATCCTGCGCAGCGGCGGTACTGCGCTGGCCAATTGGGCATCGGTGTTAAGAATCTTCTATGCCACCGGGCTCTTCACCGCCACCATCTTGCTGGTGATTAGGCAAAACGGCGAGCTGTTTACCCAAGTGTGGGACTACAGTCTTGCCCTCTTTGGGTTTCACCTGATCGTTGCCGGCATAGCCATGTGCCGTTCCACCGAATTGCCCACCATCATTGGCGTTCTATTGCTCATCGCTGGAGCAGGCTATCTCTTCGACTCAGTGACCACCATGTTCAACGTTGAGACCATGAGCTTGTCCGAGTTCACCTTCATCGGCGAAGTCGCCCTGCTTCTGTGGCTACTGTGGTCCGGATTCCGACTTCGGAAAGGCTCACGCACCACAAGTTCCTGATAACTAATTTGGGCATGGCTGACTGCCGATGTGTCGGTCTAGCCTCCAACATCGGCTAATAGTCTCTTTGGGGTGGGGTTTAGAGCAGGTCCATTGCCCCCATCGTGTTCAAGTCACGTGTGTTGCTCACGAGCCTTCCACCTGGAGTAACAAGCTTGACCTTGCCGCGATGCCGCGCCATCCGCCCTCGACTTTTCTCGCGGCGCCCTGCCCGGACGCCGTCGTCATTCACACCATTGTGATAAGCACACCAACTACTTCACAATCTCCGACGCTATCACTTTGGTGGTCGCATTGATTGTCACCATCTTCGGCAACGTTCCCATTAATGTGCAGACGGGACGTATTACGGAAACCACCGCAACTAAAGAGTTCATCACTATGCGCCGGCGGTGGGACAAATACCAACTTGTCCGCGGAAGTCTGCAGGTCATTAGCTTTGTTCTGGTAGTCCTCGGCGAAGCAATTAGCTAAGTATTTTTACTGGTCAGCACGGTTCGCCTTCATCGTAGCGCTGCATTAGAGTAAGTCACCGTCACTGCAGCAAAGATTGCAGCTTAAGCTGGCAAAATCTCATTGACTTTATTGCCGCAACTTAATCCCACATCCCTTGGGGTCTGAACACTCGCATGGCCGTGTGTTTGTGTCCATTCCTGCAGCATCATGCCTGCCCTACCTTGGAGCTTTGCTTGACCACGAAAGTTACTTCCCCCACCTCCGATAAGAACCGCTACCGGCCAGAACCATCGGTGCTGACCGCACTGAAGACGCCACGGATTCTTCTCAAAGAAGCGCTCGCTGGTTTGGTGGTTGCCCTTGCGCTTATTCCAGAGGCAATTTCCTTTTCCATCATTGCTGGCGTGGATCCAAAAGTCGGGCTGTTTTCTTCCTTCATTATGGCTGTCACCATCGCCGTGGTGGGTGGGCGCCCAGCCATGATTTCTGCCGCCACAGGTGCGGTTGCCTTGGTGGTTGCACCAGTGGTCCGTGAGTACGGGATGGACTATTTCATCGCAACGGTGCTGCTCGCCGGCATATTGCAGATTGTGCTCGCGGTCTGTGGCGTTGCGAAACTCATGCGGTTTATCCCCCGCAGCGTCATGGTGGGCTTTGTAAATTCCTTGGCCATCCTCATCTTTATGGCGCAGCTCCCGGAGCTTTTCAACGTCCCGTGGGCGGTCTACCCGCTCTTTGCTCTGGGCCTTGTCATTTTGGTCTTCTTCCCTAAACTCACCAAGGCTGTTCCAGCACCGCTGGTTTCCATTGTGGTGGTCACAGCCATTGTGGTGGTCTTCGCTATTAGCGTTCCTACCGTCGGCGATAAGGGTGAATTACCACGCAGCCTTCCGGAGTTGTTTGTTCCGAATGTGCCTTTGAATTTAGAAACCCTTAGTATCATCGCGCCTTATGCCCTAGCCATGGCACTAGTGGGGCTCATGGAGTCTTTGATGACGGCCAAGCTGGTGGATGAGGTTACAGACACCCATTCCAACAAAACACGCGAAAGCTGGGGCCAAGGTATCGCCAATATTGCTTCGGGCATGTTTGGCGGCATGGGCGGTTGCGCCATGATCGGCCAGACCATGATCAACGTCAAAGCTTCCGGTGCCCGCACCCGTATCTCCACCTTCTTGGCGGGAACTTTCTTGCTCATTCTCATCGTTGCATTGGGTGACTTGGTTGCAATTATCCCGATGGCCGCGCTGGTTGCCGTCATGGTGATGGTTTCTGTGGGCACTTTTGATTGGCATTCCATCAAACCATCAACTCTCAAGCGCATGCCGAAGAGCGAAACCGCCATCATGCTCATCACCGTCGCAGTAGTTGTAGCAACGTCCAATCTTGCCATTGGTGTGGTTGTTGGTGTCTTCGCGGCTTCGGTGATGTTCGTGCGCCGCGTGGCTCACCTCATCAACGTTCGCCGTGAACTCAAGGTCGACAATGGTGTGGACACCGCGCATTACACCGTTGAGGGCCAGCTGCTTTTCGCATCCAGCAATGACTTGACCACCATGTTTGAGTACACCGCCGATCCTGAGCGCATCATCATCGATTTAAGTAAGTCTCATATTTGGGATGCATCGACAGTAGCGGCGCTGGATGCTATTGAAACCAAGTATGCACAGCACGACAAACGCGTGGAATTTATCGGCATGAACGAATTCACCACCGCATTCCACTCACGTCTGACCGGCGAATTGGGAGCTTCCTAAAGCTCCTTCGTTTGAGGGCCAGTGGTGACTTTGTAAATCTTCGGGTCCTTCAAGCCTCTTAGCGCGATGTAGGCCACCGCTGGCAGCGCAATCAGCGGAAGCAGTGCATACTCCAAGCCGACCTTGTCTGCGAGCGCACCAATCAGCGGCGTCGCAATTCCGCCGACAGATACCGCCAAACCCAAGGTAACGCCACTGGCGGTGCTCATGTGCTGCGGCAGGAAATCTTGCCCCAGGGTCACCTGTAGCGAGAATGGCACGTACAAGGTCAGCGCGACAAGCACGATGAAAATCCAGGCGATAGGCCCCGGAATGAGGAACATGCCGGCAAGCAGCGGGATGGAAAGAAGATAGGACCAACGCAGGATGGCGGTGCGTTGCCATCGCTTAGCAAGGTGCCCACCGACAGCGGTGCCAAAAGCGCCCATGATGTAGAAGATAAACAGGGATGCATTAGCCAGGTTTTCCGGCACCCCGCGGTATTCGTGCATGAACAGCACGATGAATGTACCAATGCCGACGAAGACAATTGAGCGGCAAATAATGGCAATGGACATGCGCCCGAAGGACACCCAGTCATCGCGGCGGTCCTGGGCGCCGCCACCCTTCTTCACGGGTTTTGCCGCACCATAGCGGTTAAGCACCAGCACCGCGGCGGTACCAGTCAGCGCAGGAATAACCAGCAGCGGTGTGGCACCAAGGCCGAAAATGCCGACGGTGATCGCCACAATCACAGGTCCTAGTGCGAAGCCGAAGTTGCCGCCAAGTGAGTACCAGGACATCAACACGTGGTCACCGCCGCTCACCTCACGGGCGCGGCTAGCACTTGCCGGGTGGAAGGCAGCAACGCCAATGCCGGCTGCCGATGCCAACGCAGCCACCGCCCAATAAGAACTAACCAATCCAATCGCCGCAATACCAACGCCGGAGAGCATCACGCTAACGGGGATGAGCCAGCGCATCCGCCATTTATCGCCCATGATGCCAAGAACTGGCTGGATGATGGATGACACTAATGAGAATGTGAGCATAATGCCCGCGGCACCGGCGTAGGAATAGCCACCCTGCAAAACCAGAAACGGCATTAACGCGGCAATCGCGCCTTGAGAGAAATCCACCGTTGTGTGCCCGTAGGCAATCAATCGGGTTGCCCGGCGCGCTGCCCGCTCCTCAGCAGTCCATTGGCGCGAAGCTTTGCCCCGCGTTGGTTTTGAAACGTCCACACTCATGGCATCCATCATGCTCCACTGCACTTACAAAAGCAGGTCTTCCCCGAGATAGCTAAGGCCGCTGCCACAAGTGCGGCGTGGTTTCTGAAATTTTCACCAACCCCGACCTTTCCAGAATGGGCCGGGAGTAAACAGAGCAATCACACTGGATCAAGGTCTTGCCCATCGCCAAGGCAGAACGCGCACGAACAGACGTTAATGCACGATAGATGCCTTGCCCGCGCCATTCGGGGAGCATTCCGCCGGACCATAAACCAGCAAAATCAGTACCAGGTACGGGGTCTAAACGCCCACCGCCAATGATTTTCCCATCTGCTTCCGCGACCCAGATTTCAACGCCGTTGTTTTCTGCAATTAATCCCAAAAGGCGCCTGGCATATTGCTCGGCCCGGTTGAGTCCATAGGCTTTGTCCGCCATTACGCCATAGGCGTTGAGGTCTTCTTCCTCTGCTATTTGCCGCAGCCGAACGCCCTCCGGCAGTTCCTCTTTGATAACGAGCGACTTGGCTTCACCCACCATGATTGCTCTGGTGTCTTCCGGTTCAAAGCCTTCAGCAACTAGGGCCTCACAAAGTCCCGGCGCAGCATCATGCGCACGCGGTTTCCACCGCACATTCGTAATTTTCTCCTTCGCCTCAAAAAATGCCTTGGCGTCTGCAACCAAGCGCCGAATCTCAACCGCATCCGCGCCGTCTAAGTCCCGGTAGGTCACCACCCCACGGGACTCGGCGTACTCCACCAAATGCAGCGGCCCCAGCCGCGTCACGTTAGTGGCACCAGCAAATTCGGGTTCCAGGCGAAGCTGTTCGTCATAAAGGCGGAGCATCTCAGCAGCATCTAAAGTCATTGCCCCAGAATACGCCGAGGTGTTACCGTAATCACCGTGATGACCAGTCCGGCCCGTTGCGGCAAATCCCAGAAGGGCAATCTGGTCGATCTCTGATCCGCGCGCCTCCTTGTGCGAGTGATACCAACAATCACTAACGCACACACAAAGGAGAAAAAATGGCAGCGCGTTTTAACCACACCATTATTGCCGCGAAAGACACATCCGAAATGGCGCAGTTTTATCGCGAGCTACTTGAGGCTCAAGATCTGCCCGCCTGGGGGCCATTTATCAACCTCTCAATCGGCGACGGCGTCATGCTGCAGTTTGCCACACCGCCCATGGAGTTCTCACCGAACCATTACGCATATTTGCTTGACGATGCCCACTTTGACCGTGCCCTAGCCACCGTCCAAGACCGCGGTTATGAGCACTGGGCGGATCCGCAGCGCACACGCCCGGGCGAAATCAACAATGAGCACGATGGCCGCGGGGTCTACCTGCTAGATCCATCGGGGCACTACTTGGAGCTCATCACCCAGCCGTATCTCTAAGGCTAAAGAGTTGGGCCGAAATGCTCAACCGGAAGTCCTATTGAATCCCTAGTTCGACCAATAGGTCGCGCACACGAGCATCGATGTCATCACGGATAAGCCGCATGCGGGCGATACCTGAAATGCCTCGTTCCGAGGGTTCATCGGTGTTCCAGCGTTCAATGCTTCCTTGGGCATCGGCAGGCAGTGCAAGCTGTGCATCATTGCCAAGAATGATTGTCCGGTCTACCGTGCGCAACAAGTCCGGATCAAGCGCCTTGGGCTGGCCGTTGGACATGTCAGCGCCAACTTCCGCAATCGATTCAACGGACATGGCGTTTAACTTGGCGCCGGGCTTCGTTCCTGCAGAATGAATTTCTATGTTGTCGCCGGCGCGAAGCTTGGTCAGAGCCGCGGCCATTTGGGATTTTCCACCATTTCCGACACAGACAAATAGGATTTTCTGGATTGTGGTCATGATGAAAAGGACTCCTTCTGAGTTATTTTTGGAACGGTTGGATCGGATGGATACAAGGCTGGTCCAATACGCAACATGACATAAACGAGCGCTACGAGCACCGGAACTTCAATAAGTGGACCGATTGTGCCGGCAAGAGCTTGGCCAGAGGTAGCACCGAAAGTGGCAATTGACACCGCGATGGCAAGCTCAAAGTTGTTACCAGCTGCGGTAAAAGATACTGAAGCTGATTGCGCGTAGTTCATCCCGGATGCCCGTGAGATGAACAGGGAAATAAAGAACATGCCGATGAAGTACACAAATAGCGGGACCGCCAGTCGCACAACAGTCCACGGCTGTGACACGATTTGGTCTCCTTGCAGCGAGAAAAGCAAAACGATCGTGTACAGCAAGCCGATCAAAGACAGCGGCGAGATAGCAGGTAAGAACTTTTCCTCGTACCAGGTTTGGCCTTTAATCTTTTCCCCGATAGTTCGTGACAGCAATCCTGCAAGGAGCGGAATCCCCAGAAATACAAGCACCGAGCTGACGATTGCCCAGAAGGAGAACTGTGCTGTTGTGGTTTCTAACCCTAGCCATGAAGGAAGAACTTGCAGGTAAAACCACCCGAGTGCACCAAACATAAGCACTTGGAAAAATGAGTTGATTGCGACTAGCACGGCAGTTGCTTCACGGTCAGCACACGATAGATCAGACCACACTAGAACCATCGCGATACAGCGGGCTAAGCCGACAATGATGAGTCCAGTGCGCAGCTCTGGTTGGTCAGCGAGAAAAATCCAAGCGAGTGTGAACATGACTGCGGGACCGACTATCCAGTTCAGTACAAGTGAAACGACCATGAGCCTCTTGTCGGCAGCAATCTCCGCTGTTTTGTCATAGCGCACCTTCGCCAGCGGCGGGTACATCATTACTAAGAGCCCTATCGCGATGGGGATAGAAATGCCGTTAACTTCCATGGAACCCAAGAAATCACCCAAACCAGGGACGGAACGCCCAAGGATTAAGCCGATGGCCATAGCGGCCAGAATCCACACCCCGAGGTAGCGGTCTATAAATGACATTCTGCCCGGTTGCTGTTTGCTGGTGGGTTGTTCCTCTATTAGCTTACGTTCATCCATGCGACCGTTCCCCACAATCCTTTATATCGACGCTTGTCAATATGAAAGATACTACCCATATTGATGACGGTCAATATATGGTGGAGGGATGACCGTCCCTCACATCATTCCCCTGACAAGTCTTGATGCTTGCTGTTCTTTAGGTTCTGGACCACTCACTGAAGACGAGTCCGTCCGCTACGCAAGCTTATTTAAGGTTCTTGCTGAGCCAGCACGCCTGCGAATCCTCTCACGGCTCGCTGCTGAAGGATGCGGCCCAGTATCTGTCAATGACATCACTGAGAGCGTCGGACTGAGCCAGCCCACAGTTTCCCACCACCTCCGCAAATTGACTGAGGCAGGGTTACTGGAGCGTACTCAGCAGGGACGAAGCGTCATTCATTCCATTCGGCCAGAGCTGTTCGTCGAACTGCGAACAGTCCTACAAATGGACTAATCTCCGCCCAAATGCGCCATCACTTAAGAAGGGCCGGAGTAGTGTCAGTGCAATGACAGCATCCATTGTGCGGTGGGGATCAGACATCGCCGAGCTGTGGGAGCGCTTTGACTCGTTAGAGCG
>JAUNRU010000039.1:0-15734 GCA_030535535.1 Corynebacterium casei | reverse complement strand
GCACGGACCGCAGTGGGCAGCGTTGCGAAAATATATCCTTCTCCCACGTCTTCGATAAAACCCGTGGGTTCTAGGCTGCGTCGAAGATTCTGTTTCATGCGCGCAATAGCGAAGCGAATCCCCCGACTATCCAATTCTGAGCGCAGTTGCTCAAGGGCAGCAACCGCAGTCAGGTCCATTTCCGTATTTGCTTCCGCATTAAGGAGGAACCACCGAATCGGCTGTGGAGCTTCATCGATAGCTTCTTTCGCGCGGGCCGAGAAGTCATCGGCATTGGCAAAGAATATCGGGGAATCGTATCGAAATACCACCAGTCCTTCGACTGGCTGTGAATCCGGGTAATCATCCAGGCTATGCATTCCAGCCACTCCAGGGGCATATCCCAACACGTCTGCATAAGGACTGGTGATACGACGAACCAGGTCCAAAATTGACAGAACGATTGCGACACCAATGCCCACCAGAACCCCGAAAGATATCACTGCCAACGCGGTTGTTGCCGTAATTACTAACTCACTTTTACGAAAGCGCGCAATGTGCTTGAGCTCATCAATATCAATCAATTGAGTTGCCGCATAGATTACCAACCCACCCAACGCAGCTTCGGGAAATGACTCCAAAACTGGGCCAGCAAAGAGCAAGACCATAATCACGATGACAACAAGAACTAACGAATGCACTTGAGTTTTCGCCCCCGCCGTATTTCCCAGAACGGTTCGCGAGCTACTCGTAGATACTGGAAAACCCTGGAAAAACCCGTTGGCGACGTTAGACGCGCCTAGAGCAAGCAGCTCTTGATTTGCATCGATAGGGTCGTCCTTCTCGGTAGCAAATGCCCGCGCTGTCAGAATATTGTCTGAGAAACCCACAATGGCGATACCCACCGCATAAGGCAGCAGCGCCCACACCTCGAGATCTCCCATGGCCGGGATTCTGAATTCGGGTAGTCCCCGCGGGATTTCGCCAATAACTTCAAGCCCCAAACGATCAAGATTGAAAATAGCCACCGCGCCGGCAGCCAGCAAAAGTACTAAGAGCGGTGCGGGGAATTTTGGCGCCAGCCACCGGCAAACATATAGCAACACCAATACGGCAAGGGCCATAATCACCGTGGGCATATGGACTTCATCAATGTGCTGGAAAAATGACCAAATTTCCTGCCACGCCTGCTCGCCTTCCGTCTCAATTGTGGTGACCTCGGACAGTTGGCTAATGATCATAAGCACTGCGATACCAATCAAATATCCGACCAGCACCGGATGTGACAGCAACCGCGTAATAAATCCCAGCCTGCCCGCATATCCCACCAGACAAACTAGCCCGACTGCGATTGACATGATCGCGGCAACCTCAATCATTCGCTCGGGTCCACCGGCTGCGCCTACCAAGGCTCCGATGCCTGCGGCCGACATCAATGCAGTTGTCGATTCAGGACCAATCGACAACTTCTGCGACGTGCCCAAAAGAGCGTAAATGATCATCGGGGCCAGTGCAGCCCACAATCCGACCACAGGCGGGAGACCAACAATGCTCGCGAATGCCATGACCTGCGGAACCAGGTAAGCCGCTACGGTAATACCCGCGATGACATCACCTTTGAGCCAACCGCGCTGATAATTACGCATCACCACAACACCCGGCAATAGCCGTTGCCATAACGGGCGCTGAGGGCGAAGTTTGTGAGCTGACATACACTAACGGTACTCGCATCAGCTCACCAAAAATCGGCTTTTGAAAGTTCAAACTCGTACTTGCCCAAGCAGAAGAATAATTGGTGAGTGCGATGCTGTAAGTTATTCAGCCTACTGCTTGGATTTTTCCTGCTCAGCAACATTGCTTTCAATTTTGGCGTGCTCACCATATTCAGTAGCGGCCCAGGAGGCCAGCATGCGGAGGCGTTCTTCGGAAGCAGAGCCAGGCTCGGCTGAGTAGATGGTCAAGGTAAGACCCGGTTCTGCTTCCATGGACATGCCCTCATAGGCCAAGGTGAGCTCGCCCACGACGGCGTGATGGAAGGTTTTGAATCCGGCTCCGTGTTGGCGGACATTGTGTGAGCCCCACAGTCGGCGAAACTCGGTGCTGCGTGTGGACAGCTCACCAATAAGGTCATGCAGGTCCTTGTTGTGCGGGTCGCGTCCGGCTTCGGTGCGTAGAATCTCCACCGTGACCTCCGCGAACATCTCCCAGTCAGGGTAAAAGTCATAGGCACGCTCATCCAAGAATGCGAAGCGCGCCATGTTTGGCGGCTGCCCAGGCATATCGAATACATGCTCATAGAAGGCGCGACCCAAAAGATTTGTGGCCAGAAGGTCGAGACGACCATTGCGCACAAAGGCAGGTCCCGCGGTGACAGCGTCCAGAATCCATTGCAGGCTCTCATGCGGTTTCCACGACTTCCCAGTAGATGCTCGCCGCGGCCGGCCAACGGGACTTGCTGCATGGGCGAGGTCGAAAAGGTAGGCACGTTCGGCATCGTCAAGCAGTAAAGCCTTGGCGATAGCATCGAGTACCTCCGGTGAAGCACCGCTAAGCGCACCGCGTTCCAGCTTGGTGTAATACTCCACGCTCACGCCGGCAAGCACCGCGACTTCGGTGCGACGCAGCCCAGCTACGCGGCGATTTGTGCCTTGCGGAAGACCAACTTGATCCGGGGTGATGCGCGCCCGCCGGGAGGTGAGAAACTCCTTGACTTCTGCCTTATTATCCATGTTTATACCTTAAACCTGTCGGCCCCCGTATGGGAGTTACTCACAGTACCCCTATCAACCGGGTCTCCCACGGCCGTGGCATTTGGGTGCACAATGGTCAGGTGCAATAGCCCAAGATTGCAGTTGCACAAAGCTAATGCTGAAAGCTGGCTACAGCAAAACATCGTTTAAGCAAAGGAGCCCCACATGCGTGGAGTCATTATGAACGCACCCGGCGATGTCCGTGTCGAAGAACGCCCCGATCCAGTATTGGAAGAGGCGACGGACGCAATCATTCGCGTGACCGCAACGTGTGTTTGTGGTTCAGATTTGTGGCCTTATCGCGGCAGTGATGATGTGGAAAAGCATCCCATGGGCCATGAATACATCGGCGTTGTGGAACAGATTGGTGATGATGTAAAGAAGGTGGCCATCGGCGATTTCGTGGTTGGTTCCTTCGTGGCATCGGACAATACCTGTGAGATTTGCGAGGCCGGATTCCAGTCGCGTTGCAGCCACCAGGTCATGATGGGTGGTATTGGTACTCAGGCAGAAAAGGCACGCATTCCGCTTGCCGATGGCACCTTGGTCAAGGTTCCAGGCGAGCCCACCGAAGAGCAAATGAAGAGCCTGCTGGCTGCTTCCGATGTGTTGGGCACCGGCTGGTTTGCTGCCGATGCCGCTGCGGTTGGACCAGGTAAAACCGTCGCCGTGGTGGGCGATGGCGCGGTTGGCCTCATGGGGATTTTGGCCGCACAGCGCATGGGCGCCGAGCGCATCATCGCGATGTCACGCCATGCTGACCGCCAGGCACTGGCTAAGCAATTTGGTGCAACCGACATCGTGGAAGAACGCGGTGAAGAAGGCGTTGCGCGTATCAAGGAACTAACCAACGGCTACGGTGCGCACTCCACTATCGAGGCAGTGGGCACCCAGGAATCCATGCAACAGGCAATCGGTGCAACCCGCCCTGGCGGTCATGTTGGCTTCGTCGGTGTTTCCCACGGCGTCGAGCTCGACGGCACTGACCTGTTTGTTGCCACCGTGAATCTGCTTGGCGGCCCTGCCCCTGTGCGCCGCTTCCTTCCTGAACTGATTGATCTCATCATGACTGACCAGATCAATCCAGGCGCGGTCTTTGACCTCACTCTCCCACTTGAGGAAGCAGCTGAGGCTTACAAGGCCATGGATGAGCGACGTGCCACCAAGGTCATGCTCACCCTGTAGTTTCTTCCAACATACTATTTCAGGGTCAAAAATCAGGCTTTCCCCTGATCCCTGACCTGCTCATGACGTGGTCTACTAAAACAAACGAAATGGAGACCACGCCATGAGCCCTCATTCTGAAAAATCCCCTAACCCTGCAACAGCGTCGCCAGCCAACACCGGTGCCAGTACCGCGAGCAAAAATAATGCATCGGTTGTTGAAGTAGCGGGTTATGTTCTTACCGCAACAGCGCTAAGCACAATCATCGCGGCTCCACTACTACTCGGGTTCCTCCCCGAAACCGCTGCTGGATTGATTGTTCCTATTGCCCAGCTGACCCCACTAGCTACGGCACTGATATTCTTCGCGGTTTTGCGCCGCCGCCAGTCTGGCCGCACTGGCAACCTTGCCCACAATGGCCGACTCAAGGACGAACTCGCATTGCGGTGGACTGGTTCTGCCCGCGCAATCTTGGTCGGTCTTGGCATCCTCATCGTCCTATCAGCCGCGCAATCCGCGCTTGGCCTGGTAACTGGTAGCCAACTTCGGCCCACCAATGAGATTCTCATCGCTGCCATCGCGGTTATTCCGATTCTGCTCATGCAGTGCATTTTCGCCCTCGGTGAGGAACTGGGCTGGCGCGGTTGGCTAGCTTCACGCACAGCATCATGGAGTTTCCCTAAAGCTGCAGCTACACAATCCGTGGCGTGGACAGTGTGGCACCTTCCGGTCATTCCGCTGATCCTTTCCTCCGCAACAGTAGACTTCGCCGTGGCCTATCTACTGTCTATCGCCTCATGGGCACCGTTCTTCCTTGCGCTTCGTCTGCGTTCTGGGTCGGTATGGCCAGCGGTTGTTCTCCACGGTGGTATCAACAGCATCCGCGTATTCTTCCTACAGTCGCTGTTAGATACCGGCGGCAGTATTAACTGGTGGGTCGAAGCAGCAGGTGTCCTACTATGGCTTGCGGCAGCAGCATGGATAATGACCAAATCATTTACCTTTATCCCTTGCGCTGACCCCGCATCCGATAAAGAATAAAGACATGGTCAAACCCACCAACACAGCCGCTATCGCCAAAGGCACAGGCCGAGACTGGAATGAATGGATTGCAGTTTTGGAAGAAGCTGGTGCCCGCGATTTGGACCACGCGGGCATCGCTAAGCAAGCTTTGACGTTGATGCCGCAAGCAGTCGAGCGAAAAGAATGGTGGGCACAAGGCGTCGCAGTTGCTTATGAACAACACGCTGGCCTGCGACTTCCAGGCCAATCCTCCAGCGGCGAATTTCAGACCTCAACCTCCAAAACTTTCCCCGGCGATAAAGACGCGGCGCTGCAAGCCTGGCTAAACATCCTTGGCAACCGTACTGAATTCAACGGTGTTGACATCGAAGACAGCTCTACTTCTGAAACTGCAAAGTGGCGCTATTGGCGAGTGCGTCTCAGTGATGGTTCCCGTATCAGCGCAACTATCGGGGATAAACCGAACGGCAAATCTTCGATTGCGATTGAGCATTCAATGCTTTCTTCACCCGAAGCCATTGAACAATGGCGCCCGCTGTGGAAACAGCTTTTATCGCAACTTTAGGCAGGCATTTAGCCCGGCCGGATTAGCCACATTGCCTCAACGATTTTTGGCAATTAGTCTTGCGGTTTATGCAAGAAGAAACGAATCATCCTGTTAATGCCATGCTGGATGCCGTTGGTCCGCGGCTGCGCGAACTACGCACCCGGCGCGGGCTAAAACTTTCTGATGTCGCGGAGCAAACCTCGCTGTCTGTCAGCACTTTATCGCGGCTGGAATCAGGTCTTCGCCGCCCTACCCTTGATTTGTTGATTCCTCTGTCGCAAATTTACCGCGTGGCTTTAGATGATGTAGTCGGTGCGCCACCAACGGGAGATCCCCGGATTCACCCTAAACCCATCAAACGACACGGGCACATTTATCTTCCACTGACCAATCCCGGCGCGCCAGTTCAAGCATTCAAGATGGTTCTTCCGGGACGAAAAAGCTCTGACTCAGTAAAGCTTGCAACGCATGGCGGATATGAGTGGGTCTATGTACTCTCTGGTTCTGTCAGCCTGCATCTCAACGATACCGTGACTACTTTATCGCCGGGTGAAGCTGCGGAATTTGATACTCATCAGCCGCACAGCATTGTCAGCGCAACGGCGAAGGCAGCAGAAATTCTTGCACTGTTTAGCCCGCAGGGCGAGCAGATTCATGTGCGCGGAAACTAATATTTGCGGTTCCTGCAAATCACGTTGCCACGGTAGAAATCTGGTTGTAGCTTTAGCTGCATGGAACAGAAAAGTTTTGATGTCATTGTCATCGGCGGCGGCTCCGCAGGCCTATCCGCGGCACTCATGCTGGGGCGTGCCCGCCGTAAAGTCCTGGTCATCGACTCAGGAACACCGCGCAATCGCTTCGCGCACAAGATGCACGGAGTATTGGGACGCGATGGTACTTCCCCAGCCGCATTGCTTTCCGATGGCCGCCAGGAGGTTGAGAAATACGGCGGTGTCATTGCCACCGGTGAGGTAACCGAGGCTGCCAAAATTGATGGTGGGTTTGATATTGCTTTCCGCAATTCTGATGATGAACTCACTCGCGTGACCGCACGCCGCGTGATTGTGGCGACGGGTCTTTCCGATAATCTTTTGGGCATCCCGGGTCTTGCTGAAAGCTGGGGCCGCGGTACCGCAGTGTGCCCTTATTGTGACGGCTACGAAGTCAAAGACGGCCGCATTGGCATTCTTGCAACCTCCCCAATGGGCACAATTCAGGCTCAGCTTCTACGCCAGTGGTCAGATCGGATCATCTACTTGGCGCATGAATCCGGTGCGCCAACCGGTGAGGATCTGGCGAATGTCCAGGCTCGCGGCATCGAGGTAGTCGAAGGGGAAGTCCGCCAGGTGCTCTCCGATCCCACTGGAGTCACCGGCGTTGAGCTAGCCACCGGGCAGCGCATTGAACTTGACGCTATCTTTACCGCACCCGCGATGAAGCCTCGTGATGAAGTGCTCCTAGCCTTGGGTGCAAAGACGTCCGATACGCCCATGGGAACCTTTGTTGAGGTTGACCCCACCGGGCTGACCAGCATTCCTGGGTTGTGGGCTGTGGGCAACGTGGTTAATCCCGCACTGAATGTCGCCGGTGCCATTGGTGCAGGTGCAATGACTGGTGGAATGGTCAACCATGACCTCGTCCAAGAAGACATCACCCACGCGCGTGCTCTTTATGACGCGGAGGCCAAATAGTCACGGAGCAGCAGTTATAAACTGTTGCTCGGTTTGTTAGACAGTTAGTTGTCAGCGGCAGGTATCAGTGGATATGTTACTTGCCCGTCGTTGTTTGCAACCGCAGTAGCGCCCCACATGCCTAACGTGTGGGGTTTTGGCTTTTGCCCAACTATCAGATGTTCAACGTCCCAACCACGAGCGGCAAGCGTATTAGAAATTAGCAGCCGATGGCAGCGCCACGGCATGGGCTCCCCGCACATAATTGCTACCCTGCGGGTTTCCGCAATCGCGGTTAGCTCCTTAATTCCTTGCCCATACTGGTCGGTTAGCGTGTAGTCAGCATAGTTTTTAAATCTCTGATTCTTCCAACCGGCATTGATTTCTGGTGGCACATCTTGCTTGCGGCGCCGTCCACCAAGCGCCGGGAAAAGCTTGTAATCAATACCGTTCTCCGGCATCCATTCTTTCATCGCATCAGAACCAAACTGCGGATTGCGGCGCGAACCTGGATGCGCGCGGACATCGATAAGCAACTCAATGCCGTTTTCATCAAGAGGCTCGAGAAACACCGGAACCGGGCACTTCCAGTGCCCAATAGTCCATATTTTGTGATTCACACTCATTGCCCACAACCATTCATTTTCGCTCTAGCGCAGCGCCTGGCACACCCAGCCTTCGGGAAGAGTCCCACCTTCCAACAGCTCACAAATGAGCTGCTGCTCTTCCTCATTCAGATCTGCATCCATGTGCGGATAAATCACCGGCTCTTCCTTGGAATTGTGGCGGTCCAATAAAGCCAGAATCTCCTGACACAATTGCTCCACGCGTTCCGTATCAGCGGACTCGCTATCCAACGACTGCGATAGTTCACCCATCTGGCGCCAAATCTCACCATGTTCTTTGCGCATGACCATCAATGCCATCATGAGTGGCCCGGCAGGCAAATGCGGGAATACGATTTCTTCTTCTAGATAAATATGCCGGCGCAGCGCTTCCATCGCAGATATCAGTGGACGCGCTCGCAGCAACGCATCGCCTTTAGAATCAGTATCCGCGAGATATTTCTCAATACCTGCGTCAATCTCATGGTGTTCAATAGTGAATGCTTCTGCGAGAGAAACATTTCCCAATCCTGAACCTTGTTGGTCTTCCGTAATCATGAAAGCTCCTTCTACCTAATGATCCCACGGTAGCACTGCCGCATTTGGCCTGTTAGCGTGTATTAAATGACCGAGCTAAGTGCACGACTAAACGAATCCTCCACACAGTGGGTTTCCTCCCCGATTAAGGATTGGTCACCAGATTGGAAGGGCAACTACCAAGCGTGGTTACAGCCAAGCCTGGATCTTGTTGGTGACACCACGTGGGGCGGGACAATTCGTGATTTAGTTCAGCTTCCTGTCGAAGACCCATCGTTATGGGCCAACAGGTTGATTGAGCTTCCTGGTGGACACTGTGCGGTTACGGGGATTCGTTTCCGCAACCGTGATATCAGCAAACCTTTTGTGGACATCATTGCAACCACAGCTTCACCCGATGTCGCAGGGTTCGAGTTACTCGGACAGGTTCTTGCCACATACAGGGATTTCCAGCCACTATGCCTGCGGCTTAACGTGCCAGAGCTTAACGATGCCCTCCGAATCATCGAAACCTCTCCCACAAATATCGGCTCCGCCCATCCTGATCTGTTAATTCTCGCCCGCCCTGTGACTGAGCTACTCGCCGAGCAGTTAGCTCCGGCCTATCAAGCAGTTTCTCTGCGTCCTTGTCCGCCTTCTGCTGCTGCCGCGCGGACATTTGAGATTTACAACGAGCTTGAAGCATCACGACCACAACTACGTGAATGGGCTGTACCTGCCGATGCCCAATCGCTTGAAGGCGCCGCATCAGAGGACTTGCTGTTTGAAATCTTGGTTGACGGCAATCCGGCCGGCGTTATTGCAGCCGAACGTACGAACGCCTACGGCTTTACGGGCTTTTGCATGCAAGAAATTGCTATCGATTCTTCCCACCGCGGACGAGGCATAGGCGTCGCAGCACTACAGCACTTGCTCCGCAAACTTCCAGCGAACGAACATGATGTTCTTTGGGGTCATATCCACCCCGATAATCTTCCTTCCCTGCGAAACGCGCAAGCTAGTGGACGGCAGATTGTCAGCGCCCACATTTGGTTCACTCCCCCTGGATACTCCGGGATGAACAACTAGTTAGTTCATATTGCGAACATCACACGGCCAGAATTCTCGCCAGTCAACTATGTTAGGCTAGGCTAATCTGCATGAATTTATCACCCCGCTCTATTCCGGCTCTCGTCGTATCTGTCTCCCTTATCCTCGCTGGTTGTTCCACCGCAGCCGAATCTGCGAATGATGCAACCGCAACAAGCACCAATGCTGGAGAGTCGGGAGATACCCGCACTGTAGATACCGTCCTGGGTGAAGTATCTGTTCCCACCGAGATAGATTCTGTTGTGGTTCTTGAGGGCCGCCGTGACCTAGACATTGCTCTTTCGCTGGGGCTTCCGCTTACCGGATACCCATATGAAGAAGCTGGATCACTCGATCTGGAATCCCCTGTTGTCAATGATTTAGAAGCTGCGAAAGAAAACGGCGCAGAGGAATTGTTCCTAGCCGATGAGATTAATATCGAGGCTATCGTTGCAGCTGAACCCGACCTGATTATCAGCCGTGTTGATGACGTCGAACCAATTCGGGAAGAATTAGAAGCCATCGCCCCAGTACTTGCCATTGGTGACCAAAGTACCGCTAGCTGGCAAGATGATCTGCGCTTAGTCGCAGAAGCAACCGGAGCTGAGGCCCGCGCCGAAGAACTTATTGGAGAGTATGAATCCCGCGTCACGCAGATATCAGAGGAATACGCAGATATTCTCGCAAAGAATTCCTTTGTGTCTTTAAGCTACAACGGCGAGAGTCTTGAAACCCGTCCGAATCGTCTGCTGTCATTGACTCTTCGTGACCTAGGTGCGCAACCTTCTGAAGCTTTCCAAGCTGCTATCGACGGTGAAGAAGCAGAATACAGCCGTGAGCAAACTCTGGAAGGTTTCAAGGATGCTGATGCGATTGTTGCCCTAGTCAATGACCCACAGGTATGGGAAGAGTTCAGTGAAGACAGCCTTTTCCAGCAGCTTCCTGCGGTAGCTGACGGGCATGTTGTCCGCTCCGATAAGCAGACGCATGAAGGTGCAGCGCTGACTGCGATGCACACGCTTGATGTCATCGAAGAGCTGCTTGAAAACTTCTAGCTCCATGCCCGATGTACTAACAAAAGACACCCGAATAGCAGACACCCGAAAGGTTTCGTCTCTACTCGGGTCGCTGACTATCGCAGGCCTCATGCTTGTTGCAGTGGTTTTGCTCAGCGTAATGGTTGGCTCGCGCTCCCTCGACCCAGCAACCATCTTCGCAGCGCTCGCCGGGCGTGCTGACGTTGAGGCTCAAGCAATCGTGTCGGAGCATCGACTGCCCCGTACGGTTTTAGGTGTACTCGGCGGCGCAGCATTGGCTGTTGCAGGAGTGGTCATGCAAGGACAAACCCGCAATCCATTGGCTGACCCGGGACTACTTGGCGTAACCGCTGGTGCATCATTGGCTGTGGTTTTGAGTATTTCGGTATTAGGGATCGTGACCCCCGCCGGATATCTGTGGTTTGCTTATGCAGGTGCTGCTCTTGGTGCACTTATCGTTTTTGCCATTGGCACTCTTGCGGGACGGCGCCGTGATCCTTCACCTGCATCTTTAATTTTGGCGGGCGCCGCAGTATCAGCCTTGCTTAGCGCAATCACTGGCGTTATTTTACTTATCGATGTCGCAGCTTTGGATGCCTACCGTTTTTGGACGGTTGGTTCTTTAACCGGTGGACGCAGTCTTGATTCAGTCCTGCTGGTTGCCCCGCTTATGCTGCTCGGCGCAATTTTGGTGGTTGCCCAGTCTTCTGCCCTTGATGCTTTCGCGCTAGGTGATGACATGGCTCAATCGCTGGGTCGGCGTATCCTTCCGACTCGGCTGGGCGGGTTCGCCGCAGTGACCTTGCTCGTTGGCGGTGCGACATCGCTCGTTGGTTCTTTAGGTTTCGTGGGATTAGTTGCCCCGCACATTGCGCGCGGAATAGTCGGTCCATCGCATGCACGGCTGTTGCCATTATCAGCGCTGCTGGGAGCGCTTTTGGTTCTCGGCGCCGATATTCTGGGCCGACTTTTAGTCCAACCTGCTGAGCTACCCGTAGGAATTGTCCTGGGAGTTATCGGCGGCCCGGCATTCTTGGTCCTCGTTGTTCGACTTTTCAGGGAGGCACGATGAGTACGCTACTTACAGCCCCACGCGTGCTGCGCCTGGGCCAGGTATCAACTCGCTGGTCCCCACGAACAGCTCTAACCACGGTCATAGCAACACTTGCCGCAGCCATACTTTGTGTGTTGTCGCTGGGTGTCGGCGATCTATCGTTGTCCCCAAGCCAAGTACTTGAGGTTTTATCCGGCGGCGGAACACGCCAAGAACAATTAGTTGTCATTACGCTACGTCTGACCAGGACGTTGCTGGGGTTATTGGTTGGGGCAATGCTCGCAGTCTCCGGCGCCATCGTGCAAACCACAACCCGCAACGGGCTTGCAAGTCCAGACCTGCTGGGAATTACTGCGGGTGCAGGCACTGCAGCAGTCGCGGTCATCATTCTTGGCGGCAGCAGCACAAATGCGACTGGCGTGTCTTCGCTACTTCATGCCTTTGGCACTTCAGGCGCTGCATTAGTTGGTGGACTTGCTGCTGCTCTAACGGTCAGCACGATCTTGAAAATGACCTCCGGGGGCAGGCTTCAGATGTTGCTGGTGGGTGTGGGAACCTCCGCGCTATTTAGTGGTTTAACCAGCTGGATGCTCATTGCCGCGAGCATTGAAGATGCGGAGAAGGCCAACGCCTGGCTTGCGGGATCACTCAATGGCCGCGGCAGCGAAGAAGTGGTGATGGCGGCACTGGCGCTCGGCGTCGTAGCTGTGGTCTTAGTGCCCTTGTCCACGCGGATTCCTGCCTTAAACTTGGGCTCCGATATGGCCACCGCGCTTGGACAAAACGCACAACGTAGCCGCGGCGCGCTGCTGCTATGTTCGGTCGTGCTGGCATCGATAGCCGCTGCTGTCGCAGGGCCCATTGGCTTTGTCGCACTGGTTGCGCCACACATCGCACAGCGCGCGGCTGGCGCACCGCGGCCTCCGCTTCTTGCTTCGGCGATGATTGGTGCGGCCATTGTTACCGCCAGTGACCTGCTCGCCCGAACTTTAGCTGCACCGATTCTTCTACCAACCGGTGCCGTCACCGCAATCATCGGCGCCCCATTTTTGATTTGGCTCCTGGTCCGCCAGGGAAAGGACACCATTCGATGAAGAACGCCTATGAAATCCGCGACCTGCGCGTCACCCTGGGTGGTTCAGAGATTCTGCGCGGCATTGACCTCAATATCCCCGAAGGCCGCACCACAGTCATCGTTGGTGCCAATGGCTCTGGCAAGTCCACACTGCTGCGAAGCATCTCCCGGCTGCAACGCCGCGAAGGAGAAATCCTCCTGCGCGGCCGCGAGGTATCTAGCATTGCTCCACGCGAATATGCGCGCGAGGTGGCTCTTCTGCCCCAGGCACCGGAGGCTCCCGAAAATCTTTCCACCATTGACCTCGTCTCACGCGGCCGTGATCCGCACCGGCACTGGTGGGACCAATGGTCCAAGCGCGATGAAGCTACAGTCTGGGATGCACTTCGTGCCACAGGACTGACTGAGCTTGCCGAGCGTCCTTTGGGCACGCTTTCGGGTGGTCAGCGGCAGCGTGCATGGATTGCGCTTGCCCTGGCCCAATCCCCCAGCGTCTTGCTGTTAGATGAGCCCACTACCTATTTGGATGTTGCTTATCAGCTCGATGTTCTGGAAACGGTCACCACTTTGCAGCGCGAGCGTGGAATCACTGTGGTCATGGTCTTGCATGACCTTGGAATGGCAGCGCGGTTTTCTGACCACCTCGTCGCAATGCGCGACGGACAAGTTGCCGCGGTCGGTGATACTGACACCACGTTGTCTACTACAGTAATTAAAGATGTATTCGGCATTGACAGTGTCTTGCTTAGCGATCCACGCACTGGTCGGCCGGTAATTATTCCACATCGCGCACACGAATCGATGGAGGCACGTTGATGGCAAAGATTGGCCGGGGTCGCCGCGTGGCGCGAACCCCCTCAGGTCCACAAAGCGCAGTTGAGCTTGCTTGCGATGCCTTGCGTTCGCGTATTCTCAGTGGCCAGCTCACACAAGGTACACACATTGCTGAGCAATCGCTTGCCGATGCCCTCGGCGTCGGCCGCGCCACCCTTCGCGAGGCACTGCGTATTCTCGCCTACGACGGTCTTGTGATTCATATCCCTCGAGCTGGCACCAAGGTTGTGACGCTGACCTTGCAAGACGCTTATGAAATTGTGACGCTGCGTGAACACCTCGAAGAGCTTGCGCTAATCCACGGTATCCCCGCGGCACCCGAGCGCCTAGAAGAATTAGAGTCTGCCGTCCAGCAGCTTGAGTGCAGCGCCGAAGCCGGCGATGAGGAAAGTGCCGTTCCCGACAGCCTTGCTTTTCATCGCGCTTTCATTGATTTAGCTGGCCACTCACGCCTTACTGCAGCATTCGGCACCATCCTTTATCCACTAGGGCTGTTAATGCACCTTAACCGCCAAGCCCAAGCAGATTCAGAATCACTCACAGCCCGCGCTTCCCGCCACCGCCGACTCTTCGAACTCATCGCTGCTGGCGACGGCGCCGCTGTCGCAGCGGAAATGCACACCCATAGCACCACGAGCTTTCTTAAAGCTATTCACCTGCCAGACGATAACTCCAGCCAAGCCGCCTTAGATTGGGCTCAATCACGCGGGTATGGCTCTATTCATTAGGAGTTTCCTGCGTTTGGCTCCACTCCTTAAACATCACACAGCATTATCCGGCGGTATTTAAGTGTTTCTGGAAAACTACCAGTATGAGCACTCCCTATGAAGAGCAAATAGACATTGCGAAACTAGCAGATACGCGGCATGTTCCTGACATGAAAATCGCGCTGGAAGTCAGAGAAATATTTGACCACATGCTCGGGGATGGGAAGTCAATTATTAACCCGGAAATCACGATCTGGACAGCTTCGGCTGCCGAAGAACTTCGGAGCCGTATTGAAGACGACCCGAAGGAAGGTAAGGCCTTTACCCAATGGGAAAAGCTTGATGAACAATTAACGGGCGCGTCAGATGACGTTATTCTTCTTGCTGCCGAACTTGTGTTTTTAAGAGAACACCCCCTCCGGAGTTCCTCACCTAATACTCGCCGATTCCACATAGAAAGAGTCCTCTCGCATTTGCAGGATCCCATTGAGATTCCCTCCCAAATGGAATCTTGGTTGTCTCGTCCGCGTGGGAAAGCTGGTTTTACCAGCGGCCAAGGGTACAACGGAAGATTATGGAAGCATCTAATTTGGACTGCAATCTTCATCAAGCACCTGCAGAGTCTCCCTGACTCTGATCGTAAACACTTAAAGAGAGACGCATGGGCGTTTCAAAAAGCAATGCTCGACTCAGGTAAAGATTCGACCGACATCCGCTATGCACTTCAATTTCTCGCTCATCCGGATGTGTTCGAGCCGATCGCATCCCACAACTTGAAAGAAAGGATTCGCGCCGGCTTTCTCGAACTAATCGACGAAACCACCACCGATAACCCCGCACAAATAGATGAAGATCTGCTCAAAATTCGCGCATCGTTGGCAACTGAGTTTACTGAACCATTTCATTTCTGGACGCCCGAAGTTCAAAAGCTTTGGGATGCTAGCGCCATGGAGGCTCACTCCAGCGCTGCTTCAGCCTCCACTTCCGTAACTGCTCGAGAGGGTTCGGAACCTCGTCCACGCCACTACTGGTTGTACGCACCTGGCGAGCAGGCATCGATGTGGAATGAGTTCGCTGAAGCCGGCATCATGGCTATTGCGTGGGACGAGCTTGGTGATTTTGGACAGTATGAAACCCAAGAAGACATACGTCTAGAACTCGTTGCCGGAAATCCAGCCACCAAAAATACTAATTCAGCCAAGGCAGTATGGGATTTCCAGCATGAAGTAGCCGTTGGGGACATTATTTACGTGAAACAAGGCACGAGCAAAATAGTTGGCCGTGGAAAAATAACGTCTGCTGCGAACTATGATTCAAATCGAGATTCTTACAGGAACGTAAGATCCGTTGATTGGGATTACATCGGATCTTGGGCATCTCCTGGGAATGCTTCGAAAAAGACTCTCACAGACATCACTTCCAAGATTGACTATGTCGAGCAATTGGAGGCGGTTATTACAGGTGAGCCCGACAGCGAAGAAACGGTTGAAGCAACAGTTCTCCCCAGGTACGACAGTGCGGATTTCTTGGCCGATGTCTTTATTGACGAATCCAGATACGATCGGCTGCGTTCTTTGCTTAAGCGCAAAAAGAACGTGATTTTAGCAGGACCTCCGGGTGTTGGAAAAACTTTCGCTGCAAAGCGCCTCGCGTATTCAATCATGGGAGAAATGGATCAGAGTC
>JAUNRU010000095.1:0-5294 GCA_030535535.1 Corynebacterium casei | reverse complement strand
GTGGAGTTCAAGTTCAACGTCTAGCGAAACTAGTCAAGATTCATCGTGGTATTTCTGCGCCGGCAAATCCCAACATTTCAGGGTTTGCCGGCGCAGAGGCGTCTCACGCATGACCAGGCTCTGGTGCATTCAGTGTATTCCGACTACTTTTTCGTTCTGGGGCATATCGGGACGACACAGGTATTTTCGAGTTCCTAGTGAAGGCTGAAGTAAACGTTACCCAGTTGTCCTCGATTAACCATCACGGAGAAACCATTCCTGTTGAGGCCGTAGTATGAACGAAGTATAACGTCTAGCGTTAATAACGGACACTGTTATATGCTGATCGTGTGACCAGAAACTTTGGCGACAAGAATACCGAGCGGATCTGGCAAGAGAATTACGTCAAGAGTATTGATCGCAAAGTCCAACGGGCAACCATGCGGAAACTTGAGCTGATTCATGCGGCGCAGAATATCGAGGACCTCCGAATCCCACCCGGAAGTCGATTGGAGCGGCTGGTCGGCGACCGTCGAGGTCAGCATAGTATTCGCGTCAATGCGCAATGGCGGATCTGCTTTGTTTGGAAAGATGGAGGTGCAGAAGATGTCGAACTCGTTGACTACCACTGAAGCAAACATGATTGAGCCTATCCACCCAGGAGAGATCCTCTTGGAAGACTTTATTAATGGCTTTGGAATCACACAAAACAAGCTCGCGGTCTCGATTGGAGTGCCGCCGCGCAGGATCAATGAGATTGTGCACGGAAAGCGGGGGATTACAGCTGACACTGCGATCCGCCTGGCACGGTACTTTGGGACTTCTGAGGAATTTTGGATGAACCTACAGTCGAACTACGAACTTCGGATCGAGCGACGTGTAAACCAGGATTCCGTTGCTGCGATTACACCCTTAGAAGTTGCATGAAGTCCATCGAGCTGACTGGCCAACTCATATGTGCGAGCAGAGATGAAGTGGAGTAAGTGAAGCAGTATTTGCCGCGACACATTGAGCTTTCTCGACCTGAACCAGGGTGCATTCACTTCGATGTCGTACAAACAGAGGCCCCATTCGTCTGGACTGTTGCAGAGCAGTTTGAGCATCAGGTGGCGTTCGATAGTCATCAGAAGCGTGTAAAAAATAGTGAGTGGGGTCGCGCGACGGCTGGAATCAAGCGTGACTATGTGGTTAGTCGCGTGCACTCTGAAACTTAGCTGGAAAACCCGTAGGTCGAGACTTTGCATCTATCCAGATGAGATTGAATCGTCTAGGATACGGTCATCGACCCCCTTCTAAGCCTCTCGCAGAAGCTCAAATGGAAGGGGCCTACTTTTTGCTTCTTCGGCCTGGGGTGACCGTCGTTTTAATTGCGAGGGCTGGGGAGAAATACCTTGTCGTTTCGAATGATCTTGGGTTATTCTGACCGTGGTAGCGCATGCTGCTGAAAGCACTTCCAGGCTAAGAATGTCTGAATCATTGCGGAGAGAACCGAACTTCTCGGGACATGTCCGGATGGGGTGTGGCGCATTATCGCGCCAACTTCAACCACCGATGTGCAGCATCGGCTGAGGAAAGGACATGAAATGGCATCGAAAGATGAGAAAAACCTCGCGCAAGTAATCGAGAAGATTGCCAAAATGGATGAACCCGAACGGTCGCTGGTGCAGCGTGTTCATGAGGTCATCATGGAAGCGGAACCTTCACTAAAACCACGAATTTGGTACGGCATGCCCGCTTATGCGCGATCGGCAAGCACGCCTGCATTGGTGACACTGCGCAACGATGATCGTGTGAATCTTGCGCTGACCGAAAAGGTTGAGCTTCGTCCTGCTGGCGGCGCTGATGGAACACTCATGCCTGCGGCATGGTTCTTTGATTGCATCGATGAGACGACTGAGAATCGCATTGTGGAAATCGTCCATTTGGCGGTTTCTTAACTTACAGACTCGCGCAGCCTGAATTGAAGGTCAGCCATTTGTGGATCTGGATAGGCATGCTTTCTGATTGCGGTGGCTACAGAGCTGGCGTTAAAGCGTGTCCTGCCAGCGGAAGATTGACTCGTCGACGCTGAGGCTAACACGCTTGCAATCGCTGTCGACGCCGCGTGCAGGCCTCATTGAGTATTCACTAAGGGGGCCACTGATGACACGTGGCGGTATCATTTTTGCCATGCCCACTGCTGAAAAATTAATTGGTGCCCAGACGGCCAATGAACTTGCGGATGCAATTCGTGCTGCGAGTCCTAAACAGAAACTTCCTGCACTTGAAAGCGCTGCTGGACAGCTCGAGGGCTTGCCTCTGCGTCAACGCAGTGACCTACTGCGAGACGCACTCTTGGTGGATATTGGGCAGGATTACCAAGCACTCGCTTCCATAATCCGGAAAGCCGCAGCAGGCGATGAGAGTTTCAAAGGCTGGATGATGTGGCCTGTGACTTCGGCGGTTGCCGAAAGCGCGGTGGCTGATGGCGAGGATGAGGCTCTCGATGATGCTTTGCAGCTGTTGCGCGAGCTAACGCCCCGGCTGTCCTCTGAATTCGCTATTAGGTCGTTGCTCCGAAAAGACCTTGACCGTGCGTTAGAAACGATTTTTGGCGCATGGCTTGTAAATAGTGATGAACACGTCCGACGTCTAGCGTCAGAGGGAACGCGGCCTTATCTTCCTTGGGCAGTTCGCGTTCCTGGAATACTGCAGAATCCGGAATGCACCGTTCCGATTCTTGACGCGCTTTATCGTGATGATAGTGAGTATGTCCGCCGCTCAGTGGCCAATCATCTCAATGATTTAAGCCGCGACCATAGTGAGCTAGTAGTTGAAATCGCCGGGCGTTGGATGTCTGATCCCGATGTGAACACTCAAAAAGTGGTTTCACATGGCCTGCGGACACTGATTAAGAAGGGTAATCCGGCAGCGTTGGAGCTGATGGGCTTCTCGGCTGCGAATATTAGTGCCACTGATTTGAAACTGGATAAATCGGTGGTCGTCATCGGAGACGCTATCACTTTTTCGGCAGAGCTGACTAACGCTGGTGAATCGGAGGCGAATCTGGCGATTGATTATGTCGTGCATCATCGAAAAGCTAATGGCAAAACGACTGGCAAGGTATTTAAGCTTGCGGTCCGAAAGATTGCACCTGATGCGGAAACCGTGGTGGAGAAGAAGCATTCTTTCCGTGTGATTAGCACCCGACGCTATTACCCGGGAATCCATGCGATTGAACTCATGGTCAATGGAGTGTCAGTTGGCCAAGCGGAATTTGAACTAGTTGCTGATGAAGTGACCTCCCCCTAGCACGTCCTGTAAGGCAAGGCTACACTTACCGCATGGGTAGAAAAAAGAATACGCCAACAGATCGCCAGTTCATGATGGCGGAAGTCGTTAAAACCGAACGCATCAGTCCGAACTTTGTGCGGGTGACGCTCGCTGGTCTGGAGGGGCTTGAGAACTGGGGCGCCGATCATTGGTGCCGTTTGTTTTTCACTAGGCAAGGCCAAGACGTGTTGGCGCTTCCGACTCGAACCTCAGAAATTGGTTGGTACCTGCAGTATCTCGCCACGCCAAAGGCGCGGCGTCCTTGGGTTCGCGCGTACACGGTGCGTGATGCGCGTCCTGAGGTAGGCGAGGTGGATATTGACTTCGTCATTCACGGCGATTTGGACTCTATGGGTCCGGCAGCCAAGTTTGCGCTTGAGGCGAAACCGGGGGATCGCCTGGGCTTCTTGGACCAGGGAAGTGCGTTTACTCCTGACCACCCGCATGACTGGACGCTACTCATCGGTGATGAAACTGCCCTTCCGGCAATCGCCGGAATCTGCCGTGAGCTTCCTGGATCCACAGAGGGCGTCGCAATTATTGAGATTCCAAGCGCCGAGGATAAACAAGAATTCGTTGCTCCAGCTGGGATGGACATCAGGTGGATTGCACGAGATGAGTCCTCACAAGCACACGAAAAGCCAGGAGAGCTTGCATTGAAAGCACTCGCGGAGGCGAAGTTGCCGGACGGTGAAGTACATGCTCACACTATCGGCGAGTCTGCACTTGCTACTGGCGCGCGCCGTCATCTCATTTCAGAGCGTGGTGTTCCGAAGCGAAACGTGGACTTCGTTGGTTACTGGCGTTATGGGCGTGCGCAGACGAGTTAAGCAGCTCAATGAAAACACACTGGGTACATACTGCTGGAGGTGAAGGGCATTAAGACTTTGAGTAACCGAGCATTCATGCAGGATGTTGAGGCTGCGATGAAGGAAGCAAACCGTGAGCCAGTCGTGATTACGGAACAGGGAGAGCCTGCTTTCGTGCTCATATCTAATCGCGAGTATCAAAAACTATCCCGCCCAGGGCAGTCACTAGTAGACCGGCTCAGCGTTGAAGATGAATTCGACATTGACTTTGAGCTCCTGCACTTTGAGAACCAGAATCCATGGCCATAAATTGCTCGTCATGCGTTTAGAGTAGAAGGTCTCCACTGAAGTGGTGGTCTGTATCTGCGCAGTGGACAATTATTTGGTTGCGTACCATTGAACTCAAACTGCTGTGGCTTAAAGGTTTGAGGTAGCTCATGGACGGCAAAGATTTACAGAAACAGGCAGAATCCCGGGCGCAGGAGCTACCGGGGACTGAGCTGACCCACCCGTTCGGGTTGGACATTGATGTGTGGAAGATTTGCGGCAAAATGTTCATGTTCCTGACTGAGTTGGACGGCGAGCAGATTGTGAATCTCAAGGCGAATCCGTTGGATTCGGAAGCACTCCGCAAAACGCATCGGGACATCACGCCCGGTTGGCACATGAATAAGAAGCACTGGATCACTATCCGGCCGGGTGGGACGGTTGATGCAAAGCTTTTCGATGAACTCGTGACCGATTCCTACTTGCTCGTCGTCGATAGTCTGCCGAAGTACAAGCAGCCGGTGAACCCGCAAACATTCGCCGCGGACAACTAAGCTAGTAGCCGGTTGTGGGAAATCCCCTGGTAATAGCTAAATAGATAGACTGGGCGCACATACTAACTGCAAGACAATGGAGGATTGTCATGGCGAGCTCAGCCCCCCGAGTACTACTGCTTGGTTTTGGCGCAATCGGGCGTCAATTAGTGACACTCTTTGACCCATCGGAATTCAACGTCAGCGCATTCGTTCGGGATGCGGCTCCACACTTTGAACGGGGCACTTTGGGAGTTTCACTTCATGATGACGGACTTGCCGAACTTATCGATGCGCACGATATTGTCGTTGAATGTGCGGGCGTTGCGGCGGCGAAAGAACACGGACCGGCAGTAATCGCACGAGGCAAGGATTTGGTGCTGACATCGGTAGG
>JAUNRU010000094.1:0-5429 GCA_030535535.1 Corynebacterium casei | reverse complement strand
TAACGCCCATCATCCGGATCGGCGCTGCGGGTGACCCAGCCCTTCTTTTCCAGCTTGGCAATCACCTGCGACAAACGCGACAAAGAACCATTGGCGGTGGACGCCAACTCACTCATGCGCAATTGGCGGTTCTCCGCCTCAGACAAACGGGCCAGCGCGGTGTAGCCAAAGTGGCTCAAACCAGCGTTTTGATTCAACTGCTTATCCAGTGAACGGTCCACCTCAATAATCAACGCCATGAGCGTGAAGAAGGTGTCCTTTTCTTCATCATTAAGCCAACGTGTTTGAGATTCGGCACCCTTTCCCGAATGACTATTCTTGGGATTCATAGGCACGAGTTTAGCAGAGCAAATGCGCTTTTCAAGACAGATTAGCAGGTAGGTAAAAAATATCGCTTTACATCTTAAGCGACGCATGCTAGGTTTTAGTTAAACCTTTAAGTAATCCTCTAGGAGAGAACATGTCCGTTCTGCCAGATCCTCGTACTCAAGTCCGCCCTGCAGGTGCGTTGGATGACCTGCGCGCCCTCACCATCCCACGCGCACACATGCACCGCGTGTGGGAACCGAGCGACGGACCAATGCCAGCCCTCTTCGTATCCCACGGTGCGCCTCCAACCCTGGACGACGCCGAATGGCTGGGCTACCTCAATGAATGGTCCGAGTCTTTGCCAAAGCCCCGCGCCGTAGTCATGATTTCCGCACACTGGGAGAATGCGCCGGTAGCTATTTCGGCATCGGCAGCAGGCACCCCGCTGTACTACGACTTCGGCGGCTTCCACCCTCGCTACTACACGCTGCAGTACGAAACCCCTGACGCCACCGAACTAGCACAGCGCGTAGCGGGCCTTCTGGGCTACTCCCCTGTTCACCAATTCACTGACCGTGGCTTGGACCACGGTGCGTTTATCCCAATGATGGCGATGTACCCAGCCGGTGACGTGCCAGTTATCCAGGTTTCCATGCCATCGATGAACCCGGCAGACCTGCAGGAGTTGGGTACCAAGCTGCGCAGCCTGCGCGAAGAAGGCATCTTGGTTGTCGGCTCCGGCTACATGACCCACAGCTTCGCCGTCATGCGGGATCCTTCCCTGCAGCCGCACGTCCAGGACTTTGATGACTGGGCCGGTGAGACCATCGCCCGCGGTGACGTGGACTCTTTACGCGACTACCTGAACAAGGGCCCCGGCGCGCGCATTGCGCACCCAACCGCAGACCACTTCGTGCCGCTGCTGTTGACCATGGGCGCTGCGAATGATCCAACCACCGCGCGCACCGTATTCAACCGCGTGGGCTTGGGCAACCACATTCGTTCCATCGAGGTCTACTAAACACATGAAGGCGGGTACTGATCCATTGCGACTCAGTACCCGCCTTTTCATGCGTGGTGATTCAGGGGTTTTATTAGTGCTGCTTCGCCTCGGCGGCAGCGAGGGCTTCACGCATAAGCTCAGCGGCTTGCGATGGAGTCTTACCCACGCGAACGCCAGCAGCTTCCAGCGCGCGCTTCTTGCCATCTGCGGTACCTGAGGAACCAGAGACGATAGCGCCAGCGTGGCCCATGGTCTTTCCTTCAGGTGCAGTAAAGCCCGCGATGTAGGCAACCACTGGCTTGGTCACGTACTCAGCGATGTAGTTCGCTGCGTACTCCTCAGCGTCGCCGCCGATCTCACCAATCATCATGATTGCCTTGGTGTCAGGGTCTTTCTGGAACTCCTCGATCGCAGCAATGTGCGTGGTGCCGATGATTGGGTCACCGCCGATGCCGACGCAGGTGGAGAAGCCGATATCGGAGAGCTCGTACATCATCTGATAGGTCAGGGTGCCGGACTTAGACACCAGGCCGATGGAGCCTGGCTCCGGTGCGGTCTCCGCAGGAATGATGCCCGCGTTGGACTGACCTGGAGTGATAAGGCCCGGGCAGTTAGGGCCAATGATGCGGGTGTTGGATTCCTTCGCCAGAGCGAAGAACTCAGCGGTGTCCTTGACTGGAACGCCCTCAGTAATGACAACAGCCAGTGGGATATTGGCATGAATAGCCTCTTCCACAGCAGCCTTGGTGAACTTCGCTGGAACGAAGATGACGGTGACATTCGCGCCGGTGGCCTGAATTGCTTCACGCACGGTGCCGAAAACCGGGATGGTTTCACCGGTTTCAAAAGAAACGGTCTCGCCAGCCTTCTTTGGGTTCACGCCGCCAACAATGTTGGAACCAGATCCGAGCATGCGCTGGGTGTGCTTCATGCCCTCAGAACCGGTCATGCCCTGAACGATGATCTTGGAATCAGAGTCGAGAAAAATAGCCATGAGAAATTTTGGTCCTTAGAAGTCTTTAGGCGTTGACGGTTGCGTTGGAATCGGCGAGTTCAGCAGCCTTGCGTGCTGCCTCATCCATGGTTCCTACCTGCACAAGCTTTGGCAGGTTAGCATCATCCAGAATGGAGCGGCCGAGCTCGGCATTGTTGCCGTCAAGTCGAACAACCAGTGGCTTTGGCTCAATACCTTCAGATTCCAGGATGCGGAATGCCTGAACAATGCCCTTAGCAACCTCATCACAAGCGGTAATACCGCCGAAGACGTTGACGAATACGGACTTGACCTGCGCGTCACCGAGGATGACCTCGAGGCCGTTAGCCATGACTTCAGCGTTAGCGCCGCCGCCAATATCCAGGAAGTTAGCTGGCTTTGGCTGGCTTGGCAGGTCCTCACCGGCATAAGCAACAACGTCCAAAGTGGACATCACAAGACCCGCGCCATTGCCGATGACACCCACGGAGCCATCAAGCTTGACGTAGTTCAGGCCCATCTTCTGAGCCTTAAGCTCTAGCGGATCCTGCGCGCTGTGGTCTTGGAGTTCCGCGTGATCGGAATGGCGGAAAGCAGCGTTCTCATCCAAAGACACCTTGCCGTCCAGCGCGACAATGTCGCCCGCACCAGTCTTGACCAGTGGGTTGACCTCCACCAGGGTGGCGTCTTCTTCCACGTAGGTGGTGTAGAGCTTCTTGAACACTGGGATCAGCTTGGCAATTTCCTCTTCGCTGAAACCGGCCTCGGTCGCGATTTCACGCGCCAAGGTAGTAGTCATGCCATCGAGTGGGGAGAAGCTGCGGCGAACCAATGCCTCAGGGCGTTCCACGGCGAGGGTTTCAATTTCCACGCCGCCTTCCTTAGACAGCATCACCAGGTAACGGCGCTTGGTGCGGTCAAGGAGAATGGAGAAGTAGTACTCTTCCGCGATGTCCGCGCCTTCGGCGATCATCACGCGGCGAACGGTGTGCCCCTTGATCTTCAGACCCAGGATGGCATCGGCAGCCTGCGCGGCTTCGGCCGGGCTCTTAGCCAGCTTCACGCCACCGGCCTTGCCACGTCCACCTACCTTCACTTGGGCTTTTACGACCACAACGTCGGTACCGAGCTTCTGTGCTGCCTCTTCTGCCTGAGTCGGCGAGGTAGCGGTGATGCCACGAAGTACAGGTACGTCATGCTTTTCAAACAAGTCACGAGCTTGGTACTCGTAAAGGTCCACAGTGAGACTCCATTCTCATTAATCACGGGTTCTTAACCAACGTCACAGTTTATAAGAATTTGAGTCCCACTACCTACAACTTGGACAATTGGGATAGCAGGAATTGCGAAGGATGTTTCACACACTTTGCAACAGACGGACGCGAAACGAACTCACTGGCAAAACCCCTGGGAAAGCCATTGCGCTAGGCGAACAGACCAGGTTTCAAGCCTCTTTGCCAACTTGGCGCGCCATACCCCCAAACACCTCCCCCGGCGGGTGGCTGATTGTAAACCCGGAAAATCCCTTTGCCCCGATCTAGCCGCGGCTATACTTTGGCCATGTCAGGAATTGATGCAAAGCGGGTACGCACCCGCCACTTTTTCGAGGCCAAAGCCGCCGGCTCCCCTATCTCCGCGCTGACAAGCTATGACGCGATGTCGGCGCGGATCTTTGATGAGGCAGGCATCGACATGCTGCTTGTCGGCGACTCTGCCGCCAATGTTGTGCTCGGCCGTGAGACCACGTTGTCCATCACTGTTGATGAAATGATTGTCTTCGCCAAAGCTGTCGTGCTGGCCGCCCGCCGCGCGCTAGTGGTAGTTGACCTGCCGTTTGGCAGCTATGAAGTATCGCCGGAGCAGGCAGTAGCCACCGCGGTGAAGGTCATGAAGGAGACCGGCGCGCAGGCGGTCAAGGTCGAAGGAGGCGTGGAACGCGCGGACACGATTAGCGCGATTGTCGCCGCCGGCATTCCGGTATGCGGGCATATTGGTTTCACCCCGCAGTCCGAGCACGCGCTTGGCGGACCCGTCATTCAAGGCCGGGGATCGGGTGCGGAGAAACTCACCCGCGATGCCCGCGCAGTGGAGGCCGCTGGTGCTTTCGCCGTCGTGTTGGAAATGGTGCCGGCTGAGATCGCGGCGCAGGTCACGCGCGATATTGAGATCGCAACAATCGGTATCGGCGCCGGCCCTGACACCGATGGCCAGATTCTGGTGTGGCAGGACGCCTTCGGTCTTAACCGCGGCAAGACCGCGCGTTTCGTGCGCCACTACGCCAATCTTGGTGATTCCCTTCTTGATGCCGCCCGTGCCTACGCAGATGATGTTTCCGCGCGCAGCTTCCCCGCGGCGGAGGAATCCTACGAATGAAGCTGATTAAAACCAAAGCAGAGCTTGTCGATACCCTCGCCGACCTCCGCGGCCACATCGCCCTCGTGCCCACCATGGGCGCGCTTCACGATGGCCACCTGAGCCTCGTCGCTGCCGCCCGTGCCGACGGCATTTCGAACGATGCCTCTGCGAATGACGTGGTCATCGCAAGTATTTTTGTAAACCCCCTGCAGTTCGCGCAGCTCGGTGACTGCGATGACTACCGCAACTACCCCAGGACCCTCGACGCGGATGCGCAACTGCTGGAATCCGCTGGGGTGGATATCGTCTTCGCACCTGATGTGACGGAGATGTATCCACAGGGCACGCCTGAGGTGTGGGTGCGCACCGGTGAGATGGGCAGTCGGCTCGAAGGCGCCAGCCGCCCCGGGCATTTCGATGGGGTTGCCACCGTCGTGGCAAAACTGTTTAACCTCATCCGGCCTAACCGCGCCTACTTCGGGAAAAAAGATGCCCAGCAGCTGGCCGTTATCAAACGCATGGTGCATGACTTGGACCTGCGCGTTGATATCCGCGCCGTGCCGATCATCCGCGGCGCCGACGGGCTCGCCGAATCCAGCCGCAACCAGCATCTTGGCGCCACGGATCGCCAAAATGCTCTCGCACTGTCGGCAACGCTGGCCGCGCTGCGGGATCGCCGAATCGACCTCGAGCAAGCCCGTGTCGAGCTTTCCAACGCCGACGGCGTGGACCTCGACTACCTCGAGGTTGTCAGCCCCGATACCCTCCAGCCGATCGCCTGGCCACCAA
>JAUNRU010000038.1:0-24926 GCA_030535535.1 Corynebacterium casei | reverse complement strand
TGGTGATTGTTCCGATGATTTGTCGGTGGCCATAGCGGCAGGGAAACGCCCGGTATCCATTCCGAACCCGGAAGCTAAGCCTGCCCGCGCTGATGGTACTGCACCCGGGAGGGTGTGGGAGAGTAAGTTACCGCCGACATAAAACATAAAATAATTGAATATAGAAGGAAGGCTAGGAAGAACATAATGCTTCTTCCTAGCCTTCCCTTTTTGTGCGTTTTACCCCTTTGACAAGCGGGCACAGCCCTCATATAGAGGGCCTATCTCACCAATTCTTAACAATATTTGCTTTACCTATTTTAGTTGAGCACGGATCCACTGATGTCCTTCGGTGATTCCTTGTCTCCAACTCAAGTAGTCGTGTCCACCGTTGTATTCTCTCGTGGCATTTACTGTGTCCTTTAGTCTCCCAAGGATTTCTCCGAACTTAGTGTTCTCACTAGATAGATGTACGTCGTATTTTCCATACTCGTGAAAGATTATCCTCTTGAGCCCGTCAGGGGTCTCAGTGTGGCGTTCCCATTCATTTAGGAGGCCATAGTCATTGTCGGGCCACCAGAATGCGGCCGATTGAATTATCGCGTTGTGTGCAATCTCTGGATGCTTGAGCACAAGTCCTGCTGCAGCATAGCCGCCCAGTGAGCCTCCAGTTATAGTTCGTGCTTCAGCCGTTTCCGGCCACGTCTTGTTCTGTTGCGTGGCTACTGAAGTTGCCCACGGTAGGAGGTATTCTTGCAAGGCGGTAACTAAAATGTCTAGCTCGCCCAGGAGGTTTGCTCTTTGCTCGTCGTCTGAGGGCGCAACAAAGAGCACAGCTGTATCGGTTGCCTCGAATTGGTTGAGAAGTTTGACTCCTTCTGCATAGACACGCCCATCTGTCACGATGAGTACATCCTTGATTATCTGTGTCTCAGGGAGATGCAGCCACCCATCCAGACCTTTATTTAGAATTTCGGGGAACTGTTTATAGTGAAGTTGTTTCGCTTCTGGCGTTTCCTCTAACAGGCGATGGGTGGTACCCGTATGTGCGCTTCCTGCGGCCTGCAAGGGGTTTAAGCGGCCCGTTCCAACCTTCAATATCTCTCCGTCCGTCCAGGCTGGTTCGATTTTCTTAAGCAATGTTTTATAGGCCTGTCGGTCCTTACCTGGTTGTTGGCCATTAGAAAAAGCTTCTGGGGGAATGTTGATTATTCCGACCATGGAAGTCATTCCCTTCGGAATTTCGATGGCGCCTATGTGCCACGTGGTCTCGCCGTATTCGTCAAAGGGGACGAACCTCTCCAGAACGTAGTGATCTAGACGGTTGCGGTGAAAGTGGGTCAGAGTATCGATGAAAAGCACGGGTATTTGACTGTCTGAGCTGTTTGGGTATGCGACCGTCAACTCGAGAAAGTCATTATCGGACGTTGGTTTCAGCGATGGAAAGCTTCTCAACAGTTTTAGTTCATCAATCGAATAATGTTGATCCACCGGTGTTCGTTTTGGCAGCTTCGGTACATCGATCTTGGGAAAGCTGTCAGGTTTGAACATAATGTCATACACTTTCTGCCGAGTTCTACTAGGCCATTGAATCATTAAGGGTAGGCTTACTATACTAGCCATGTTGTGGATTGGCGGTGAGTGCTTCCTCACAGGTCAGCGACAGTTTCGGGGTCCGATGTCTCGATCAGAAATACTTTTCTGATTTTTACTCATTTCTTTGGCGCTTCTCATCAAGACGCTAGTTTGTCTTGAGTTTGACGATATACGTACTTCTTGAAAGGCAGACTATGACTTTGGTTCGAGGTCGAATGTTGGTTAAGGCAGCGGCTTCGGCACTGCTTGCAGGTGCACTCATCGGAAGCCTTGCGGCTTGTAGCTCCGAAGAGTCCGGTGCAACATCAACTGAGGATTCTGCAGCCAGCGGCGAAGGTTCAGCTGAGGCCGATAGTGGTGAATGGCCACGCACTATCGAGACCGACAATGGCGAGCTGACTCTGGAATCTCAGCCAGAGCGAATCGTCTCCACCTCTGTCACGCTGACCGGTTCTTTGCTCGCTGTTGATGCGCCTGTCGTTGCTAGTGGCGCCACCGGTGAGAACGTCGAAGATCTCTCTGATAAGAATGGCTTTTTCATCCAGTGGTCTGATGAAGCTAAAGAAGCAGGCGTTGAAAAGCTATGGGATAACACGGCACCAGATGCGGAAAAGGCTGTAGGTTTCGCGCCGGACCTGATTGTCGTCTCCAAGAACTCCGGCGACTCCGCGTTCGACCAAATCGATAGGCTTGAGCAAATCGCTCCTGTACTTGTCGTTGACTACTCCGACGCTTCTTGGCAGGACGTCACTACCAAGATTGGTGAGGCCACTGGTCATGAAGAAGAGGCTGCTGAGGTAATCGCAGACTTCGATGAACGCATCGAAGAAGCGAGCGAGCAGATTGAACTTCCAGAGGGCAAGACTTCTTCATTCATCGTCTTCGGTGATGGCTCGGGTGCTGCTGCTTTGACTCCGGAAGCTCCACAGAATCAGATTCTGTCTCGTCTAGGATTTGACCTTACTGAGGTGCCGGAAGAGGTAAAGGGCGACCTTTCCATGGGAGCTGACCGCGGCGATATCATCAGCTTGTCAATGGAGAACATCCAAGCGGGACTTCCTGGTGAGAACTGGATTTCAGTCTCCAGCGATAAGGAAAACCAGGAGATGATCCAGAACGAACCAGCGTTCAATACGTCTCCGGCAGCGAAGGAAGGCCGTGTCTACCACACTCCAGCCTCGACCTTCCGTCTGGACTACTTCTCTGCAAACATCCTTGTCGACTCGATTGTTGAGCAATTTGCAAAATAACGTAATGCAGCATTTCTAACTGAATTGCTTTGTGAGCCGTGCGCGATGCTAGTTGCCGTGCACGGCTTTCCTATTTCTAGGACATTCTCGTTGGTCTTGGGTCTTAGCTGGCTTAACCGGTGGTTTATCGGATGAAATATCAGGATGAGATACCTCTGTCCTTATCGATTACTTGTGGCGCGCAAGACAGTATTCGGGTTCCAGGATGTGGAATCTGTTTTCAGAGCTTTCGCGGGTAGAATAGCCGAAGATAATCTGCCATAAGTAGCAATGAAAGAGAATGTGAATGTCTGAGCGTTATAACGAAGGCCGCCGTGAAGAGTCGCGGGGTCGTCGCTCCGACTCGCACGGTTCAAATCGTCGTGATGACCGTCAGGGTGGTTCCCGTGGCGGTCGTGACGATCGTCGTGATTCCAGCCGTGGTGGCCGTCGTGAATGGAACAACGACCGCCAAGATCGAGGAGATTGGAAACCACGCGGCGAGGGTCGTCGAGACGACCGACGTGATGATCGCCGGGACGGACGTCGCGATGACCGTCAGGGCGGCTCCCGTGGCGGCCGGAACAACGACCGCCAGGAACGTGCTGATTGGAAGCCACGTGGTGAGGGTCGCCGAGACGACCGACGAGATGACCGTAGGGACAACCGTCGTGACGATCGCCAGGGCGGTAGCCGTGGTGGTTGGAACAACGACCGTAATGATCGTGGTGGCCGTGGGGATCGTCGCAATGATGACCGTGGTCCACGTCGTGAAAACCGTGGCGGTCGAGCAGAAGCCGAGCGTGAGAAGAACATCTTGGCGCCACAGCGCGCAGGCTTCCGCGAGGAGCGCATCAACCGTCGCATGGCCGATCCGGACCTGCCAGATGACATTGATATCTACGACTTGGATGAGATGATCCTGCAGGACCTTCGTGTTCTGTCCAAGGACAATGCTGATGCAACCGCTAAGCACATGATCATGGCTGCACAGTGGATGGAAGATGACCCGCAATTGGCGCTTCGCCATGCCCGAGCAGCAAAGGACCGCGCAGGCCGTGTTGCTGTTGCGCGTGAGGTCAACGGCATCGCCGCATACCACGCCGGTGAATGGAAAGAAGCTCTTGCAGAGTTGCGTGCAGCACGCCGAATCTCCGGCGGAGCAGGCATGTTGGCTGTTATGGCTGACTGTGAACGTGGCCTGGGTCGCCCTGAGAAGGCAATTGAGCTCGGCCGTAGCGAGGAAGCTCGCACTGTTGATGCGGAGACCGCAATTGAGCTCGCCATCGTTGTTGCCGGCGCACGCCTAGACTTGGGCCAAGCAGAGTCAGCTGTGGTTACCTTGCAGCGCGCTAATCCATCCAAGGAAGCTAAAGGCATCCCAGCGATGCGCTTGAGCTACGCCTACGCGAATGCTTTGGCAGAGGCAGGCCGCAAGGAAGAAGCCAAGGAATGGTTCGAACACACGGCGAAGCTTGACGAAGACAAATGGACAGACGCTGAAGAGCGTTTGAAGGAGTTCTAAAACCCCAATGAGCCTGATTGAACAGCACGACGCACTGCTTTTAGACCTCGATGGAACTGTCTGGGAAGGCGGCCGTGCAATTGATGGTGCGGTTGACTTCATCAACAGCTGTGGCCTGCCAAGCGTTTACGTGACAAATAACGCGTCGCGCGCACCGGAGTCAGTTGCTGAGAAGTTGCGTGGAATTGGCCTGCAAGTCGAAACTGCGGATGTACTGACCTCAGCGCAGGCTGCAGTGACTTTGGCTGGAGCGCATGTCCCACAGGGCGCAAAGATTCTCGTCATTGGCGCAGACTCTTTCCGCGACTTGGTGAGGGCTGCTGGCTACACCGTCGTTGCATCGGCAGATGACATGCCGGATGCTGTTCTTCAGGGCTTCGACCCCTCCGTCGATTGGGCACAGTTGACCGAAGGTGCGCTGGCTATTCGCCAGGGCGCTAAGTATGTCGCATCCAACCTTGATTCGTCTTTGCCTATGGAGCGTGGTTTGGCTGTCGGTAATGGCTCCTTGGTCGCGGCAATCGAGTCCGCAACCGGTGTGAGCCCGGTTTCTGCTGGTAAACCGGAACCGGAGATGTTTGTTCAGGCTGCCAAGCTAGTTGGTGCGAAGCGCCCGCTGGTGGTCGGGGACCGGCTAAACACCGACATTGCCGGCGGCAACGCTGCGGCAATGAACACCTTCCATGTGTTGACTGGTGTCTCCCATGAGATGGAGCTCATTGAGGCAAGCAAGGAATACCGCCCGAACTTCATTGGTGACTCATTGTCAGATATGACCCGCAGCGCCCATGATCTGGCACCAGGTGCCCAAGGTGGATTCACAGCTCGCGTCGATGGTCTCGACGTCCTTGTGGACAATGGTGATAGCAATGCGACATCCGTCCAAGCACTACGCACGGTTTTGGAAGTGGTGTGGTCAATGGCTAAGGCACCGCGCTACATTCAACCGGTGTCAGAAAAGGCAGAGTCCGTTATCAGGGGCTGGCGTTAATGACTCATCCAGTTCCCAGGGATCCGCGCCAGCTCGCGGTGACACCCGAAGAGCTTAATCAGTCCATCGAAGAAATACTTGCTGAGCCAGCCGAAGACCTTCTCGCGCAGGCCGAGCAACTTAACCAGGCTCATGAGCTGCTTCGCGCAGCACTACAGGAGAACTAATGGCCCCACAACGTCGTCGCCTTGATGCCGAGCTTGTGCGCCGCAAGATAGCGCGCTCACGCGAACATGCTGTTGAACTGATCAAAGACGGTCGCGTGTTCGTCGGCGGTTTCAAAGCATCGAAGCCTGCGACAGTCGTGGAGCCAGAAGTCTCAATCCGTATTGAGGGCGGCGATGACGATAATTGGGCATCACGCGGTGCGCATAAGCTTCTTGGCGCCCTAAAAGCTTTCGATGTCGAACTCGAAGGCAAGAAGGTGCTGGATGCTGGAGCATCGACAGGCGGCTTTACTGATGTCTGCCTGCGCGACGGAGCATCGACAGTCTATGCCGTTGATGTCGGCTACGGTCAACTGTTGTGGCGACTACAAAACGACGACTGCGTCAAGGTCTTAGACCGGACAAACATTCGTTACCTCACGCTTGAGCACACCGATGGTCCATGTGATGTCATGGTCGGGGATCTGTCTTTTATCTCCCTGAAGTTGACTCTGCCGGCGATGGCGGAGGTTATGGCTCCTGGCGCGATCATGTTGCCCATGGTCAAGCCGCAATTCGAGGTGGGCAAAGACCGCGTCGGCACTTCCGGCGTGGTGCGTTCACCAGAGCTACGCATTGAAGTCACCCACGAAGTCGCAGTCTTTGCGAAGACCTTGGGTTTGAGCTGCCACGGAGTGGTGGCCTCGCCGCTGCCAGGGCCAAGCGGCAACGTAGAATACTTCCTAAAGCTTATTAATGACGGCGGTGCTACACATCCTTCAGACGAAGACTTGCTGAAGATGATCGAAACTGCAGTAAAGGATGGTCCTCAGTGAGCGAACCAGCACACAGCGCGCAGGCGGAGAATGCGTCCCCACGCCGCATACTTTTGGTTCCGCACACTGGGCGAGCCAGCAACATTCGTGACGCAGAACGCGCTGCGGAACTCCTTGTTGAAGCAGGCATTGAACTGCGCGTTGTAGCGCGTGAGCCCATCGAAGCGCCATCGATTCTTTCTACGTTTCCGTACATGGCACATGACCTCAAAGCCGCTGAAGGCTGTGAGCTCGTGCTGGTACTCGGCGGTGACGGTACCTTCCTGCGCGCTGCTGACCTTGCGCGCAAAGTTGGTGCACCCGTGCTGGGCATCAACCTGGGCCATGTTGGCTTCTTGGCGGAAGGCGAGCGCGAGTCCCTCGAAGGGGCTATCCAGCGAGTAATTGATCGCAACTACCGGGTCGAAGACCGTATGACTATTGACTGCACTGTTTTCGATGAGCAGGGCGAAGTCATTGGCTCCAACTGGGCGCTCAATGAAGCCAGCGTTGAAAACCTCGACCGTTCGGGTGTTTTGGATGCTATCTTGGAAGTTGATCAGCGCCCGGTGATGGCTTTTGGTTGTGACGGCGTTCTGGTTTCAACTCCTACTGGTTCGACGGCTTATGCCTTCTCCGCAGGCGGTCCAATTTTGTGGCCTGAGCTGGATGCCATCTTGGTTGTCCCGAACAATGCGCATGCGCTGTTCACCAAGCCTTTGGTTGTCTCGCCGGATTCTTCGGTGGCAGTGGAATCAGCATCCCTGACTTCACCAGGGATCGTGATCTTGGACGGATTCCGAGAAATCAACATGCCTCCTGGATCTCGTATTGAGGTCACCCGCGGCACAACGCCAGTGCGTTGGGTACGTTTGGATGAAGAGCCGTTTACGGACCGGTTGGTGACCAAGCTGCATCTGCCAATTCAAGGTTGGCGCGGTCCGCAGCGATAGAATTTCGCGGCTTTCGGGGTAGGAATTGGGTTAATCGCCGCCACGTAGCCGCGTTTCTTGATTATTGTTGTGGTAGCTTTTCGTTAATGTGTTCTAAAAGCTCAGGAGGAGATACTCGCCGTGTTAGCAGATATCACCATTTCTGATCTTGGCGTAATCTCCTCAGCATCAGCCGAGCTTTCGTCCGGATTAACAGTTCTGACCGGTGAGACCGGTGCCGGTAAAACCATGGTCGTCACAGGCCTGCGCCTGCTAGCTGGCGGGCGCGCCGATGCATCGCGAGTTCGCGCCGGCGCAAGCAAGGCAGTGGTTGAGGGAACCTTCATCACTGAAGAACTGACCACAGAAGATGCTTCGAGCGTGGCAGAAATTGTTGACACTGCTGGCGGTTCAGCGGATGAGAATGGCGAGTACATTGCATCGCGCACCGTGATGTCTACTGGGCGTTCTAAGGCCCATCTTGGTGGGCGCAGCGTTCCGGCAGCTACGCTGGGTGAGTTCTCGCGTACATTGCTTACTGTGCACGGACAAAATGATCAGCTTCGCCTTTTGGCACCTGACCAACAATTGGCGGCGCTGGATCGTTCCTCAAGCGATATTGCGCCGTTGTTGGAAAAATACCGCGAAATCTTCTTGCATTGGCGCACGCTGGCCAAAGACCTCAAACGCCGCACGGAATCCCGCAGAGAGATGGCGCAGGAAGTTGACCGCCTTCAGTTCGCGGTTAATGAGATCTCTGAAATTGACCCTCAGCCAGGTGAAGATGAAGAGCTGATCACCCTTATTAAGCGCTTGCAGGACGTCGATGGTCTCCGTGAGGCAGCGCAGACTGCCCTGGTGGCCATCGATGGTGTGGAGGGTGACTTCGGTGAAGAAAAGCCGGCCTCAACCCTTCTTGGTGAGGCTCATGCAGCTGTCCATGCGGTGGATGATAAGCAGCTGGAAGAACTCAGCCAGCAGTTAGGGGAGATGACCTCACAACTGGCGGGTATCGCAGGAGAACTTGGTCAGTTCCTCTCGGATTTACCTGCGGACCCGGAGCTTTTGGAAAAGAGCTTGCAGCGCCAACAGGAGCTGCGCGGACTCACCCGTAAGTACGCCGGCGACATCGATGGCGTGTTGGCCTGGAAGCAGGAAGCCGAATCCAAGCTGGCGTCGATGGATACTTCCACCGAGGCTTTAGAGAAGCTGCAGGCTGAGGTTGCTGAGGCGCAAACTGAAATGGTGTCGCGTGCTGAAAAGCTCACGGCAGCGCGTACCAAGGCCGCGAAGAAGCTAGCGAAGGCCGTCACTGAAGAAATTCATGGTCTGGCGATGCCCAAAGCTCGTTTAGAGGTGGATATCCGTCAGGCAAAGTATTCCCGCGCTGGTGCGGATGAGGTCGAGCTGCTGTTGGCGGCGAATGACGCCGCAACACCAAAACCTTTATCGGTCGCGGCATCCGGCGGTGAGCTTTCCCGCGTCATGTTGGCGCTAGAAGTCATTTTGTCAGCGGGCACGGCTGGCACCACCTTGGTATTCGATGAGGTGGACGCCGGCGTTGGTGGTCGCGCAGCGGTGGAGATTGGGCGCCGTCTCGCACGGCTTGCCCAAGCTAACCAAGTTCTGGTGGTCACCCACCTGCCACAGGTCGCTGCGTATGCGGACACACATTTGCATGTGGCGAAGGATGTCACCGATAAGTCAGTGACTTCCGGTGTTGTGACGTTGAGTAGGGAAGAACGAGTCGAAGAATTGGCCCGCATGTTGGCTGGTTTGGATGACACCGCAACGGGCCGTGCACACGCCGCGGAGCTGCTGTCGAAGGCTCAAGATGAAGTTGAAGGTTTCAGGGTTTAACACCGCGCGCCTTCCACACTTTTAGGCTCCCACAAGGAACAATATCCGGCATGAGCCTGTTTTCCCGAACTGAAGAATTGCCTGGTCTGCATGGCGCTTTGCGCGATTGCACGCCTGGCGGAAATGGTATGAAAAAGTTCCGCGCCGGCGATATCGCCGTTATTAATGCTGCGAATATTTCACGCCAAGAGGCCCAGGCGCTCATCGACGTCCAACCAGCCGCTGTAGTCAACGTGGCTGAGTTTTCAACCGGGGCAATCCCTAATTATGGCCCGCACATGTTGCTGGACGCCGAAGTTCTGCTGCTGGAAAATGTTGGCACTGATTTTATCGCTGGCTTCAAGGACGGCAAGAAAGCCCGCATTACGGACGAAGGCACCATCTACGCCGGCGACAAGGTCATCGGTGAAGGAACCAGCGTTGAACGCACCAAGGCTGAGAGGGACTTCTCTGAAGCACGACGCAGCTTGGTTGAACGCATGGAGGCCTACTTCGGTAACTCCATTGAGTTCATTCACTCTGAGGGGCCTTTGCTTATCGATGGCTTGGGGATCCCTGAAGCCGGCTCAGAGATGAAGGACCGCAAGGTCGTTATTGTTTCCCCAAGTGAAGACCACCGCAATCACATCAAGGGTCTGCGCAACTTCATCCGCGAGTATGAACCCATTCTCGTTGGCGTAGACGCCGGCGCAGATTCTTTGATCGCGCAGGGCTACACACCTGATCTGATTGTGGGTAACCCAAAGAACATTACGACTGAGTCCTTGCGCAGTGGCGCGCGGGTTATTCTCCCGGCTGATCCGGATGGTACGGCTGAAGGCCTCGAACGTATCCAGGACTTAGGAATCGGCGCGATGACCTTCCCTGCAGCAACAGACAGTGCCACAGATTTGGCGCTGTTGCTGGCAGATTTCCACGAAGCAGAGCTCATCGTGCAGGTCGGTGACTCTTTGGACTTAGACGATATTTTTGCCGCCAAGGACCACGCAACACCAGCAGCGATGCTTACTCGCTTGAAGGCGGGAAACCGTCTGGTTGACTCCTCAGCGATTATCAACCTGTACACGGTGCGAACCGGCAGTTCCATGGCCTGGCTGTGGGCAGTTCTCGGCGTGCTGGTTGCACTCGCCGTTATTGTCCTAGTTGTTGGGATCGGCGGGGATGGCACTTTTGCTAACAACCTCATCGATACGTGGAACAACATCGCGTTGACGTTCCAGGGGTGGTTTTAAACCATGGCTGCTCAGAAATCTTCTCGTAGCGCTCTAGTTATTGCCGGTCTTGGCTTTGGTGTCGCCTTGGGTGTTGCCGCTGGCACGATGGTGATTGCACCGAATATGGAGGGGACATCGGCAGCCGTTGCTAGTGATGACCCAATCCGTGAGGAACACCGTGCGCTGTTGCTGGAGAACAAGGAAATTCAGGCGCAATCTGATTCTGCTGATTCACTCATCAGTGGCTTGTCTGCTGACGCTTTAGCGGGCTCTTTGGAAGGCCGTGATGTGTCAATCATTGCCACGGGTGATGCCGCTGAAGGCGATGTGGCAGGTGTGCGTGACATGCTTAATGCTGCCGGCGCGGTTGATTCTGGCATCATCACCATGACCAATGAGTTTTTGCATCCTGAGGGCGCGGACAAGATTAAGTCCATCGTTGCCAATGTTCTGCCAGCTGGAGCGGAACTAGATGAGCAGGACCTTTCCGCTGGCCGTCACACCGGCCAAGCATTGGCCGCAGCACTGTTGCGTGACCCCGAATCAGCTGAGCCAATGGCTTCCTCAGAAGACCGCGGCGCATTGCTGCAGGCACTGCGTGAGGCAGGCTTTTTAAACTATGAAGATGGCACCATCTTGCCCGCGCAAGCGGTCGTAGTGGTGATGGGCCGTGGTGGCGATGAGTACTACCACGACAACCTGGTGGCCTTTGCTAATTCCCTGAATGAAGCTGGGACCTATGGCGTGCTCGCCGGAAGGCTGCAGGCCGCTGGTGAAGGCGGGGTCATTGACACACTGCGTTCAGAAGCCGGCGGTGGCGAGGGTGCAAACCCGGATGCCATCTCCACTGTGGATTCCATCAATCGTGACTTCGCGCAGCTAGCGGTTGCCCTCGCGGTAGTTGAGCAACTGGGCAACGGTTCGGGTGCATACGGCGCTAGCGAATCCGCGGAAGCTGCCGCACCTCCACTTCCAGAAGGAGAGTAAAACCATGGCACATGATTTCAAGGTGCTGTCCTCCGAGCTTTTGCTCGATGCCCCGATCGTCGCGGTGCGCCAGGACAAGCTGGCCATGCCCAATGATCAGGTTGCTTTCCGTGAGGTCATTGAGCACATGGGTGCTGTGGCAGTCGTTGCGATTAATGAGAACAATGAAATCGCGATGGTCAACCAGTACCGTCACAGCGTCAAGCGTCGCCTGTGGGAGATTCCCGCCGGGCTATTGGACATCAAGGACGAGTCTGAGATTCTTGGAGCCCAGCGTGAATTGGTAGAAGAAGCAGGACTAGAGGCCGCCGAGTGGTCTGTTTTGACCGACTTGGTGACCTCGCCTGGTTTCTGCGAGGAATCTGCCCGCGTCTTTTTGGCACAGGGGCTCACAGCGGTGGAACGCCCTGAGGCTTTTGGCGACGAAGAAGCGGATATGGATTTCGCCTGGGTGGATTTGGATGACGCTGTTGCGAAAGTCCTTAACGGTGAAATCAATAACTCCATCGCAGTGGCCGGCATCCTCGCCGCCAAGCAGGTGATCAGCGGAAACGGCCAAGCTCGTGATGTCTCTGCGCCGTTTGAACTGCGCCCAACCTCGATTGCTTCGCGCCGTCAGGGTCCTGACTTGAAGAAGCAATAAATGTCTTCTTCAATTGCTTCCGGTATCTCCGGTGAGGTCGAACCAGCACCGGAACTGGTAACACTCGCACAAGGGTGGTTGGACCACCTCGCGGTCGAAAAGGGCTCTTCACCCAATACCGTCAGCAATTACCGCCGGGATCTTAAGCGTTATGTTCATTGGCTCGCTGCCGCAGGGGTCACGTCGCTGCGCGAAGTCACCACGCAACATCTTGAGGCCTATGTCGCGGATCTTCGCCGCGGGTGGGAGGGGCAGAAGCCGCTATCGGGGGCATCGACAAGCCGTGCACTTATCGTTGCTCGCGGGCTGCACAAGTTTGCGCTGTCCGAAGGCGAGATCGACGTCGATGTGGCTGCCGATGTCACACCCCCGAGTCCCGCGAAGCACCTACCGGATACGTTGAGTGTTGATGAAGTCACTGCGCTCATCGACGCCGTGCCGGCAGGGGAGTTTGCCACGGCCGTGGACATTAGGGATAAAGCACTACTGGAAATGCTCTACGGTACCGGTGCGCGAATCTCTGAGCTGCTTGACCTGGTAGTAGATGACGTTGCTGATGGCCCGGATATTTTGACCGTGACCGGCAAAGGATCCAAGCAGCGCCTGGTACCGATGGGTTCTCACGCGCGCAAAGCCATAGAAGACTACCTGGTGCGCTCGCGCCCGCAGATGAGCCGCGGTAAATCGTATGCGCTGTTTCTTAACACTTTGGGCAAGCCGCTGTCACGACAAAGTGCCTGGGCTGTCATCCAACAAGCAGTCGAGCGCGCCAAGATTGGCAAGAAAGTGTCCCCGCACACATTAAGGCACTCTTTTGCCACCCACTTGCTACAAGGCGGCGCAGATGTGCGTACTGTGCAGGAGTTATTGGGACATTCTTCAGTAACAACGACGCAAATCTACACGCATGTTACTGCGGATTCCCTGCGAGAAGTCTGGAGAGTTGCTCACCCTCGCGCTTAAATCTGGAAATCTGCATACCGGTTCCAGTACCGTGATTTTCGTGCCTGTGCGCGCATTCCGTGCCCACTAAAATCTCTTCAACCTTTTTGAGTGCCAACCTTGTGCGTTTCCCTGTCTTGAAACGTGTGGAAAAGGCACCGAATATAGATTGAATGATGTCTTGTACGCCTTATGAAAGGACGACTGTTTACGTGAACTCTTCACGCAACCATGCCCTGAGCCATACTCTTGCTAGCCGACGCTTTGCTGCATCTATTGCTGCTGCGTGCATTCTTGGCCTTGGTGCTACAACCGGCGCTGCTGTGGCCGCACCAGCGGCACACGCCCTGCCAGGTGGCATGTCAGTAGAGGACGCACGCGCGGCAATCTCTGCGCCGATTTCGGTACCAGCGGGTCAGACCACCACGGTCAGCCTGCCTGTGGCTGCAAACGCGTCCTACTCTGGAGATGGCTGGTCAGTGTCCACTTCTGGCAGCACCGTGACCATCACCGCGCCACCAGAGGGGGGACAGATTTCTATTCCTGTCACCGCCCAAGGCCAGTCCGCGAGCATCACCTTGGTGGCAGAGGGCGGCGCAAGCGGCGGAAACACCTCCGGCGACGGCACTGCAGGTGGGGATACTCCAGTCGGCAGCGATGGCAGCGGCGGAGATACCGGAAGCGGCGCGACTGGTACAGGTGCTACCGATAACGGCAGCACCCCTGGTTCTGATGGCGGTGGCAGCGCTGACGGTTCTGCGGGCGCCGGCGGCCAGGGCGCTAACGGCGCCGGTGGCTCGGGAGATGAAAACACCGGCACTGGTGATGTCTCCGAAAGCCAGAATGCGTCCTTGCCAGCCGTCCCAGGTGATAAGCCAGAGCGTCAGGCGGCGGAGCAGCTAGATGAATCTACTGCTGAGCGCATTGATTTGGAGTCCACCATTGAGGGCAACACGATCACGGCACAGCTGGGCCTGCGCCAGGCGCTAGATTTCTACAATCAGTTCGGCAACTTGGATCAAGAGCAGTTCACCCTGCGCTACGTTGATGCTGATGGCAACATCATCCAAGACATCGAACGCGATATTGATGCGGCTAGCCGTACCTTGACCTTGACTTATCCAGAAGGCCAAGCGCCGGATAATCCTTTCTACATGCAGCTGGTGCGCAATGATGGCACTGGCATTGAGGTCATTGTCAGCCTGACCGACCCTAACTACCAGCGTGCTGGTGCAGATGCCGAAAACGCCGCAGCCACAGGCGCTTCCAGCGATGACGAAGGTTCAAACCTGTTGGTCAATGGTGCCATTGGCCTGGGCATTGTGATCCTTTTGATCATCATTGGTTTCATCATCCGCAAGGTGAGCAAGCGCCGTAAGCAAGAGCAGTACGAGTACTAAGCACGATTACTAGGCACGACGGCCTGGCACAGTTGCTAGGCATTCGGTTTGCACGTTTGAGGCCTTCGGCGAAGAAAGACCACCAGATTTGTCGGAATGTGTCGAGTTTGAAGCGTTGACCTACGGGCGACGATGTGCCTTGTAGGATAGACGAGTAAGCTGTATCTCAGTGTTAAATAACAGCCGTGTAATTTCGTGTTCGAAGTGCGGGTTGAGTGTTGGTAGGGAAGTAGGGAGTAAAACGTGAGCAACGAGGGACTCTTTGACGCAGACGAACCTGAAGTTGGTCTAACAGGCAGGGAGCTGCGCACTATTCCACAGCCGCCAGCACTGGAAAAGAATGGTCCAGCGACCATCATCTCGATGTGCAACCAAAAAGGTGGCGTGGGTAAGACCACCTCAACCATCAACATGGGAGCTTGCTTAGCTGATTATGGCCGCAAGGTGCTCCTGGTGGATTTGGACCCGCAGGGTGCACTGTCGGCAGGCTTGGGCTTGGGTCATGATGAGATTGAAGACACCATCTATGACGTGATGCTTGATAGCCAGGTGTCTATTCACTCCGCTATCGTGCACACCGGCGTGCCTGGCCTGGACTTGGTGCCTGCCAACATTGACTTGTCGGCCGCTGAGATTCAGATGGTCAATGAAGTTGGCCGTGAGCACACGCTGGCGCGTGCACTTCGCCCAGTGATTAAAGATTATGACTTCATCATCATTGACTGCCAGCCTTCCCTTGGTCTTTTGACCGTCAACGCTTTGGCGTGTTCACACGGCGTCATCATTCCCATGGAGTGTGAGTTCTTCTCACTCCGCGGTCTGGCTTTGTTGACTGACACCGTGGAGAAGGTTGCTGAGCGCATCAACTTTGACTTGGAAGTCATTGGCATCCTGGTCACTATGTTTGATCGCCGCACCAAACACGCACGCGAAGTAATGTCGCGGGTGGTTGAGTACTTTGATGAGAAGGTCTTTGACACCGTCATTACCCGTACCGTGCGTTTCCCAGAGACTTCCGTGGCTGGAGAGCCGATTACCACCTGGGCACCGTCGTCGCAGGCAGCGAAGCAGTACCGCGACTTGGCTGCTGAGGTCATTGAGCGCACCAAGCGCTAGATGCAGGTGTAGATGGCTCATCAACCAATAGATGAAGCAGTGCAGCCGGAGATCCCCGGCTTTCGCATTGCGCTGGCCAACTTTGAGGGCCCTTTCGACCTGCTGCTGCAGTTGATCCAAAGCAAGAAGCTGGACGTTACTGACGTTGCTTTGTCGGAAGTCACTGATGAATTCGTGGCTTATACGCGCGGGCTTGGCCGAACCGCTGACCTGGATGAGATCACGGAATTCCTCGTCGTTGCAGCAACTCTTCTGGACTTGAAGGCGGCACGCCTTTTGCCACGCGGTGAGGTCGATGATCTGGATGACCTCGAACTTCTAGAATCCCGCGACCTTTTGTTTGCACGCCTTTTGCAGTACCGCGCTTACAAACAAGTCGCAGACCAGTTTGCGCAGTGGCAGCGTGAGGCGCGCAGAGCTTACCCGCGTGCGGTGGGCGTGGAAGAACAGTTCGCATCGTTATTGCCGCCGGTCAAGCTGGGGCATACCCCGGCGAGCTTCGCGGAATTGGCCGCTGGCGTCTTTCGCCCCAAACCACCCGAAGAAGTCGGTATCGGGCACATCCACCAGGTGGCAGTATCCGTGCCGGAACAGGCTGGAAAAATCATGGACACCCTCAAACTGCTGGGCGCGGACAAGTGGCTGAGTTTTAATGCGCTCACGCGCGATTGCACGCTGTCGATGCACGTGGTTGGTCGTTTCCTGGCACTGTTGGAGCTCTACAAAGCTAAGGCCGTGGAAACCGAACAAGAAGAACAGCTTGGACCACTAAACGTGTCCTGGACTGGTTTGGACGTCGATCCCGCAGTTGTGGCTGCAGCCAACTGGGATTAAGGAGAAGCTATGAATCCGAATGAGATGACAGCAGACGAGATGCCGTTTATCAGCCAGCTGCGCTCCCAGATTGAGTCGATTCTTCTTGTCATCGATAGCCCGGCTACATCGGCAAGCATCGCTCGCGCTGTCGAAGCAACGGTTGAAGAAGTCGAAGCCGTGCTCGAAGAAATCCGCACCGAACTAGACATGCGCGGCTCTGGCATTGAGCTGCGCACAAGTGAAGAAGGTTGGCGCTATTTCACACGCCGTGACAATGCCGATGCAGTGGAGCAATTCATGTTGGATGGCACCCAAACAAGGCTCTCACGCGCTGCACTAGAGACACTTGCAGTGGTGGCGTACCGACAACCGTGTACCCGTGCCCAGGTGGCTGCGGTGCGCGGTGTCAATGTTGACGGTGTCATGCGCACGCTGACCCTGCGCGGGCTGGTGCGCGAAATCGAAGACGGGGAGTTCGAAGGACCCGGCATCCGCTATGAAACAACGGCACTGTTCCTGGAGCTTCTAGGCATTGACTCCTTAGAGCGGCTGCCTGATTTGGCGCCTCTTTTGCCCGACGTCGACATGATCGATGAAGAATATTAGAGATTTTGCTGTAGGCTCGTTGCCAGGAGTAAGATCTCCCAAGCGTAATTTAAACAATTTAAGAGAAAAGGACACGATCGACGTGACCCCACCCGCTCGCCGAGACGGCACACCGGAAAAGAAAAAGCGTGACAGCGACATGCTGATCTCCAACGCTAAACCGGCCCGTCGTCAAAACGTCAAGCGCTCCCAGCGCGAAAAGAAGGCCACCGCCCAGTCCATCGCTAATGACTTGGGCGCTGATTGGCTCTACGAGGACTCTAAGTCCACCCAAAACCCCAGCACCGAAGGCGAACGCCTGCAAAAGGTCCTGGCCAAGGCAGGCGTGGCATCACGCCGCCACGCGGAAGTGCTCATTGAAGCAGGCCGCGTTGAAGTCAACGGTGAAGTTGTTAAGCGCCAGGGCGTGCGTGTTAACCCTAACGTGGACATCATCCGCGTCGACGGTGTGCGCGTTAACGTCAATGAAGAGCACGAGTACTTCATCTTGAACAAGCCGCGTGGCATGCAGTCCACCATGCAAGATGACATGGGTCGTCCATGCGTGGGCGACATGGTTTCAGAAAAGGTCGCTTCCGGCCAGCGCCTGTTCCACGTCGGCCGCCTTGACGCTGATACTGAGGGTTTGCTCATCCTCACCAACGACGGTGAGCTGGCAAACCGCCTGATGCACCCGAAGTACGAGGTGTCCAAGACCTACCTGGCCACCGTGCTGGGTGAGGCAGACAACCGCCTGATCCGTACTCTAAAAGAGGGCATTGAGCTCGACGACGGCGAGGCTAAGGCTGACTTTGTCCAGGTTGTGGACAAGAACCAGGGCATGTCGCTTATCCGCCTTGAGCTACACGAAGGCCGCAAGCACATTGTTCGCCGCATGCTCAAGGCAGCCGGCTACCCAGTGCAGCGCCTGGTGCGCACCAAGATCCACACCGTGCAGTTGGGTGATATGAAGCCCGGCGGTATTCGCGCGTTGAACTCTGCTGAGCTCACCAGCTTGTACAAGGTAGTGGGGATGTAAATGGTTTCTAATCTTCCTAATGGCGGCCTCATTCTGGCCGTTGACGGACCATCCGGAACCGGAAAGTCCACCACGTGCCGTGCGTTGGCGAAACAGCTGGACGCAAAATACATCGATACTGGCGCTATGTACCGGGTAGCCACCTTGGCTGTGCTGCGTGCTGGAGTCGATCCACAAGATACTCAGGCTGTCATCGCGGCGACGGCGAATCTGCCATTGACCGTGTCTAATGACCCGGATTCCACGGAGGTCATCCTCAACGGTGAGGATGTATCCAAGGAAATCCGTGAGGATGAGGTCACCCGCAACGTCTCTGCTGTTTCTGCCATCCCAGAGGTGCGCACGAATTTGGTGCAGTTGCAGCGCAAGCTTGCCGATGAATCGCACCGCGCCATCGTTGAAGGCCGCGACATCGGCACGGTAGTGCTGGTTGATTCCCCGGCGAAGGCATTTATGACCGCCTCCGCGCAGGTACGCGCGCAGCGCCGATACGACCAGAATGTGGCCGCTGGTATTCCAGCGGAATTCGACACGGTCTTGGCCGACGTGGAGCGCCGCGATGCGGCGGATTCTTCACGCGCAACCTCACCTCTTCGCCCAGCAGATGATGCTGTTGTGGTGGATACTTCTGAAATGAGCCTTGAAGAAGTGCTCGACGCCCTCATTACTATTGTCAAGGAGTCTGCTGATGAGCGATAAGAATTCTGAGAAAGACACTGAGTTCCACTACCCAGCGGGCAAGTTCGACGAAGAGCTCGTTGAAGCACCGCACGGTGGTTGGGCGTCGGATGACTTCAATGAAGAAGAGTTCGACTTTGAATTTGATGACTCCAACTTTGATGACTCTGAGTTCGGCGAAGCCGATTACGGCGATGACTATGACGAAGAGGGTGTTCCAACCGGTGTTGCTGGTGAGGAACTAACGGAAGAAGAGTGGGCTGAGATTGAGCGCGCCTTCGGCGTTGCCGGACCTTCCCACACCGAAGAGTCCCTGTGCACCGTTGCCATTGTGGGCCGTCCAAACGTGGGCAAGTCCTCCTTGGTCAACCGATTCCTGGGCCGCCGTGAAGCAGTGGTGGAAGACCACCCGGGCGTTACCCGTGACCGTATTTCTTACATCGGTGACTGGAACGGCCAGCGCTTCTTCGTTCAGGACACTGGTGGCTGGGATCCGAATGCCAAGGGTATTCACGGTGCTATTGCACGCCAGGCTGAAGTAGCTATGGAAACTGCGGACGTCATTGTCTTCGTGGTGGACACCAAGGTCGGTATCACTGAAACTGACTCCGTGATGGCGCGCATGCTGCAGCGTTCTGAGGTGCCAGTTATTCTGGTGTCCAACAAGTTTGACTCTGACAACATGTACGCTGACCTGGCAGAGTTCTATGCACTGGGATTGGGCGATCCATGGCCAGTGTCTGCTCAGCATGGCCGCGGTGGCGCGGACGTACTGGATGAGGTGTTGCGTTTGTTCCCTGAGGAACCACGCAACCCATCTATTACTGAAGGTCCACGCCGTGTGGCGCTGGTGGGTAAGCCAAACGTGGGCAAGTCCTCTTTGTTGAACAAGTTCACCGGTGAGCAGCGCGCTGTTGTTGACAACGTTGCTGGTACCACCGTGGATCCGGTGGACTCTTTGGTGCAGCTGGATCAGAAGCTGTGGCGCTTTGTTGACACCGCTGGTTTGCGCAAGAAGGTCAAGAACGCACAGGGCCACGAGTACTATGCGTCCTTGCGTACCCGTGGCGTCATTGATGCTGCCGAGGTGTGCGTCATGCTTATCGATGCCTCCCAGGAGATCTCTGAGCAGGACCAGCGCGTGTTGAACATGGTGCTCGAAGCCGGCAAGGCTCTGGTCATAGCGTTCAACAAGTGGGATCTGATGGATGAGGACCGCCGCTACTACCTGGACCGCGAAATGGACCAGCAGCTGGCGCACCTTCCATGGGTCACCCGCATTAATATCTCTGCTGAGACTGGCCGCTCACTGCAGCGCCTGGAGCCAGCGATGATTGCTGCTCTGGAGAGCTGGGACCAGCGCGTTACTACTGGTCAGCTCAATAACTGGATGCGTGATGCGATTGCCGCTAACCCACCTCCAATGAAGAACAACCGTCTGCCACGCGTTCTGTTCGCTACGCAGGCTGGTACCCAGCCACCAACCATCGTGCTGTTTACCACCGGCTTCTTGGACGCTGGCTACCGCCGCTACCTGGAGCGCAAGTTCCGTGAGAAGTTCGGCTTCCACGGCACCCCAGTACGCATCGCGGTCCGTGTCCGCGAGCGCCGCTCCCGCCAGCGCTAGCGCGAGCGCGAAGAGACCAGCTCACCGATTCTCTCGGTCAGGTGGTCTTTTTGTCTACGCATTGGAATTCTTACGGAGCGCTTTCTTCGGCAGGAGCCCTGAGCGTTCCCCTGCCTAGTTTGTTGCACTAGGGTCTTGTTGGTCGTCGAACATTCCAGAACTTGATCGAAACGCTAAACCGCGATCCGGGAAATTGGAATATAATTCTCACATCGTCCCCGCAAGACCGGAGTATTATGACCACCCGACCTCGACGAATCATAGGTGACACTTTCAGTCCCAAAGAGAGCGCACTACTTGACATCCTCTGCGGCGGTACTGATGCCGAATCAGAAGTAGCCCGAGCTCAACGCGCAACAGCGGCACGGGGAGGATATGAATTGGACGAATGCGAGTGTTTCCTAATTTCAGTCGGGAACGTAAACAAGCCTCCAACCATCGAGCACGCGGGCGGCCCTTTTGCGATGGCGGAGGTAGCCGATGGAGACCAGTCATTGGGGTTACTCGAGCTATGGGTAGTTGACGGGCTTCTGCACTCAGTTAGCTACATGCCCTTTGGCGATGGCCACAGCGCTTTACCTTCACCGGACGACTACACGATTACGTTAATCCAAGAACCGCTTCCGGGATCGTTGATATAGAGCAACTAATCAGGATGTAATTCTTTCGTTTTCCTTTATGCGCGCCTTATTTTCGGGCTGAGAGGCAAAGCGGCACGGCTGGTTGCATTACCTCGCAGACCCAGATTTTTGGGTGGCTATGTTGCAGGTTGGTGAGGTGAACTCAGCTCTCTGAGACTCTGCTGAATCCATCTAACGATGACGGCAATCACGATCATCCCGATTCCAAGGGCCGTGAAGATGAAGTCCACGGGACTTTCGGGCCGAGTTGGAAATGCATCACTTAAGATAGCCACCCAAAAGAACCTTGGAATCGACGATAAGAGTCAGACTAAGCCCACCATCGCCAAGGACATGGCTGCGGACACCGGAATTCAGCGAGCCCACAACAGCACTATTAGGGCGACTGCAATCCAGCCCGCAAACGGAACTCCAATGAGTAGATCAATGTCGAATCGGTCAGTGGAGGCGCTCTCTTTGAAATGGGAAAATGCAGGTTCAGTAAAGGCCCAAACACACAGTGGAACTCCTACTGCAGCACAAAGTTGGAGTAGGACAGTCCCTTGAGCAATCCGGACAGACACAACTTAATCGTCTTTCGTCGGCTGTTCGTCATCACCTGAGGCATTTGACTCAGGCTTCTCTGGTCCTGCTGGAGCCCAAAGCTTTTCACGGCCCAGCTCGTGCGCGAGTGCTTTATCAATGGTGGGGTAGCGGAAGTGATGATCGTGATTGTTCAACACTTCAGGGATCACGCGTTGATCTGCCAGTGCCAATTCGCGTGCGCCTTCCTTGCCCAGAAGTAGTGCTGGGCCAAAGGTAGGAATTGGGATAACGGACGGGCGCTTCATCTCCGTGCCAATGGCTTGGGCGAGTCCACGGTTTAGGACTGGATTCGGGCCGACGGCGTTGACAGGTCCGCTCAGTTCCTCGTCGAGGATGGCATGGGTGAACATGTCCGTGAGATCATCCGCGCCAATCCATGACAGCCAGAATTCGCCATCGCCGAAAGTGCCGCCGAGACCGGTGGAGAATAACGCCTTAAACAGTGGCAGGACTCCAGAGTTGCCGGAGATAACCACGCCGGTGCGCATGGTGACCACACGCTTGCCTGCTTCCGAAGCCGTTGCGGTGGCAGCCTCCCAATCCATGCACACATCCGCCAAGAAGCCATCGCCGGGATCGGATGACTCGGTGAGAATCTCTTCGCCGCGGTCATTTCCGTAGTAACCAATCGCAGACGCGGAAACCATGGCGGTCACGGAGTCTGTCTTTGCAACAATCTCTGCCAACTTGCGGGTGGGCCCGACACGCGAGTCACGGATGTCTTTCTTGTGCGACTCATTAAAGCGGCCGAAAATAGGCTCACCGGCGAGATGAACAAGAACATCGATGCCATCGAGCAAGTCTGGTGCTGGCGCTACCGGATTCCAATGACGCTGATCTGGCTTGACCTTTCCTCGGACCAATTGCACGACCTCATGGCCAGCCAGGGAAAGCTGCGCGGTCAGCGTGCGACCAACCGCGCCGCGGGAGCCAGTCATCGCGATTTTCAACGGACGGCTCGCACCATAAATCGACGTGGAATCAGCCAAACCATCCACATAGCCCAGGCACTTGAGACGATTAAGCAGCGCAATATCTTCAATCAGTTGGTGCTGACGGTAAGCGAACATCGTTTCCACGACTGATTTAGGAACACGGGTCTCCACCGTGTCTGTCACCAAGGTGCCCTCAGCGTGGTCCTCGAAATGATGGTCATGGCGCCAGTTGGCCAAAACACGCATTGGAGCGTTTACACACACATCAGAAAAGGCGTATCCCTTGCGGTAGCGCGAGAGATCATGGCGCGCAGTCCACCGCAAACCTGCGGGGAAACCCAGCACCGTCGTGCCATCGGAAAGCCGCTCTGCCTGCTGCAACGGAGTCATCGGCACAAAAGGTGGGGTGATCCTGGCCAAAGCGCCCTTGCGCGTATGCCATTCCCACACCTGTTCCCGTGGTGCAGGAACAATGTGTGATGCAGAAAAACTCATGCAGGAAACGCTCCTTAATGGTTCGTTTAATCGGGCGTGCTGCGCCTTGTACGTTGCTCTACAGCTTAGCCACTTTAAGTACTTGAAGTATGACTCAACGCCGAAACACCATCACTGGAATTCACGCGACGTGAGCGTGGCTTTGTTGGATGCTTTAACTCGCGCGCCCAAATAGGGGAACGCGGGGATTCAAAAATAGCGCGCAGCGGGTACCGCAATGCTAAGGTTGTGGCAGCTGTAGAAACTACGGTCACCATATTTCTGTGAACACATCCTTTAAGGACCGCACTGTGAGGCGGGGAAGGAGGTCACGATGAGTGGAACCACTGTACCCAACGGCGGGCAAGAAGCTAATGCTGCGCAGACGAATGTCACGCAGACAGAATTGCTAACTGCCAGCGACGTTGAACGTACAACGGCTCGCATCGCGCACCAGATTATTGAAAAGACAGCGCTGGACTCCCCAGACGCTGCGCGAGTAATTCTTTTGGGCATCCCTTCGGGCGGCGTGCCCCTTGCACACCGACTTGCAAACAAGATTGAAGAGTTTGCAGGTGTTGAAATCCCTTGTGGATCTCTAGATATCACGTTGTACCGCGATGATTTGCGTAATAAACCGCACCGCGCGCTGCAACCAACGTCCATCCCAACTGGCGGCATTGATAATGCCATTGTCATTTTGGTTGATGATGTTCTCTATTCCGGCCGCACCATTCGCGCCGCACTTGATGCACTGAGCGATATTGGACGCCCAGAATCCATCCAGTTAGCTGTCCTTGTGGACCGTGGCCACCGCCAGGTCCCAATTCGTGCTGACTATGTGGGTAAGAACGTCCCAACTGCACGGGACGAAGACATTGATGTCCTTATTAGCGATATTGACGGCCGCGACGCGGTGGTCTTGACCCGCGGCATCACTTCCACGCAATAAGGAGACTTAGTGAAACATCTGTTAAGCATCGCTGACCTCGACACAACTGAGATCCTCGGCCTGCTCGATGAAGCCGATAAATTCCGCGAGGCGCTCGAGGGCAGGGAAGTAAAGAAGCTTCCGACCTTGCGCGGTCGCACCATCTACACCCTGTTCTATGAGAACTCCACCCGTACGCGTGCCTCGTTTGAGACCGCTGGCAAGTGGATGTCCGCTGACGTTATTAATCTTTCTGCTTCGTCTTCTTCTGTGAAGAAGGGTGAGTCTTTGCGCGATACTGCATTGACTTTGTCTTCTCTGGGCGCGGATTCCATCATCATCCGTCACCCATCCTCGGGCGCAGCCCAGCAGGTTGCGAACTGGGTAGCTCCCGGCGGCGAAGGTCCTTCCGTGATCAATGCCGGCGATGGCTCGCACCAGCACCCAACCCAAGCGCTCTTGGACACAGTAACTATGCGTCAGCGTTTGGGTATTTCTTCAGGCGACTTCGGTGGTCTGAAGGTCAAGATTGTGGGCGACTGCCTGCATTCGCGCGTGGTGCGTTCCAACGTTGACCTGTTGACCAGCCTTGGTGCGGAAGTCACCCTGGTGGCGCCACCAACTTTGCTGCCTTTCGGCGTGGAGACCTGGCCGGTAAAAACTTCTGTCGATTTCGACACTGAAGTCCGAGATGCTGATGTTGTCATGATGTTGCGTGTGCAGGCCGAGCGCATGAACGGCGGCTTCTTCCCATCACACCGCGAGTACGCAACCTTGTTTGGTCTGTCCAAGCAGCGTGCCGCAATGATGAAGAAAGACGCCATCATCATGCACCCAGGTCCGATGCTACGTGGCATGGAAATCAACTACGCCGTCGCAGACCTTGACCGCACTGCAATCTTGCAGCAGGTCAACAACGGTGTGCATCTGCGCATGGCAGTGCTGTTCACGCTCATCGCAAGCGGCGCTGAAGCCGTCGGTGTTTAAGCCGGTATCTAGAAAACTGTAGGAGAATTACCTGTGACTTATTATCCAGAAACCGGCCGACAAGCCCCATCGGCGGCCGCGACCACGCTGCTTACCAACGTCCGCCCTTATGGCGAAGGCGAGCCAGTCAACGTTTTAATCCAAAACGGTGAAATCACCGCCATCGGCGCATCGGCCGGTGCAGATGTAGACATCGCGATCGACCGCACCATTGATGGCGCGGGCCGGGTGCTTCTTCCAGGCCTGGTTGATA
>JAUNRU010000005.1:70987-73815 GCA_030535535.1 Corynebacterium casei | reverse complement strand
CGCTGGATACCGTCATCCTTGTTGATCTTGCGGCCCTCATTGAGGCCCTCCTCGAGCAACTTGTCACGCTCAGCATCCGAGTAAGCATAACCAGGCTTACCTTTGCCCCACTTGAGCTTGTATAGAGGTGGGTTAGCCAAGTAGACGTGGCCTTCCTCAACCAACTGCGGCATGAAGCGGAACAGCAAGGTGAGCAGCAAGGTAGCGATGTGCTGGCCGTCAACGTCGGCGTCGGCCATCAACACAATCTTGTTGTAGCGCAGCTTGGAAATATCAAACTCTTCATGAATACCGGTACCAAGTGCGGTAATGATGGCCTGGACCTCGGCGTTCTTCAGCACCTTGTCCATGCGAGCCTTCTCCACGTTTAGGATCTTGCCACGCAGCGGCAAAATAGCCTGGAACATCGAGTCACGGCCACCCTTTGCCGAACCACCTGCGGAGTCACCCTCCACGATGTACAGCTCGGAGATCTTTGGATCCTTGGTACGGCAATCGGCGAGCTTACCCGGCAAACCGCCCAAGTCCGTTGCGGACTTACGGCGCACCAACTCACGAGCCTTACGCGCTGCTACACGCGCCTGGGAGGAAGCAACAGCCTTGTTGACAATGGCCTTTGCCTCAGCCGGGTTGGCATCAAACCAGTCATTGAGGTGCTCATTGACCGCGCGCTGCACAAAGCCCTTGATCTCAGAGTTGCCCAGCTTGGTCTTGGTCTGGCCCTCAAACTGCGGATCCGAGACCTTCAATGACACCACAGCTGCCAGGCCCTCACGGCAGTCATCACCAGTTAGGCTGCCGTCCTTTTCGCGCATGAGCTTGTGCTCTTTCGCGTAACGGTTCATCAAAGAAGTCAGCGCGGAACGGAAACCTTCCTCATGCGTACCACCCTCATAAGTATTGATGGTGTTCGCAAAAGTATGCGTGGATTCCTTGTAGCCCTGGTTCCACTGCATGGCCACCTCAACCTCGTGCTCATCGGCCTTAGCGTCAAAAGCGACAACGGTTGGGTGAATGGAGGTCTTGGACTTGTTGATGAACTTAACGTAATCAATAAGACCATCTGGGTAGTGGTAAGTGACCTTCTTCTGCAGCTTCTTAGCAGGCTCTGCCTTCTCTACCGGAGCAGCGGTTTCAGCGCCTTCTTCCTCGAAGTCATCCACATCTGCGTCATCAAAAGAAGCCTCATCCAGCTGCTTCTCACCAGACTCAGCGTCCGCGATAGCTTCCAGATCCAGCTGTTCCTTAGTCACGCGCTCGTCAATGAGCTGGATGGTCAGTCCCTTGTTGAGGAATGCCATCTCCTGCAAACGACGCGCAATGGTGGAGTAGTCATACTCAGTCGTTTCAAAGATCTCTGGATCAGCCCAGAAACGAATCTTGGTACCAGTACCGCGGGCATTGCCGCCCTCTTGAAGTTCTGCCGGAACGGCGTTGTTGAACTCCTGGTACCAGTGCTTTCCATCAGTCTTGATTTCCGCCTCAACGCGCGTGGACAGCGCGTTCACAACGGAAATACCAACACCGTGCAGACCACCGGAAATAGCATAAGAATCCGAGTCGAACTTACCGCCGGCGTGCAGCTGGGTCATAACAACCTGAACGGTTGGTGCACCAGATGCGTGCATACCCACTGGGATGCCACGACCGTCATCGGTGACTTCAACGCCACCGTCTTCCATCAGACGAACAATGACCTTGGTGGCGTGACCCGCCATGGCCTCATCTACTGAGTTATCTACAACCTCCCAGATCAGGTGGTGCAAACCACGTGGTCCGGTGGAACCAATGTACATACCTGGACGCTTACGGACAGCCTCCAGGCCTTCCAGGATGGTAATAGATCCAGCGTTATATTCTGGTTGGGTAGCCACGAAACCGTGTACTCCTTTATTCCAAATTTAAACGGTGGCGAACGCCATCGTAGAAATCAATAATGCAATTAACCCTCTAACAAAAAGGGTGAACCACTCAGCTGCAACAAAATGCGTCTGTGTAGTTCTAAGACTTTCGCCATTCTACACTGTGTCCCCCTACCTAGACAGACCTCACTCCGGTTAGACGCCAAATTATGCGTTAATTTTTACCTTTGTTGTGCGAAGTTGATCACGTGCCAACTCGGTTGTGCATGCGTACAGGCTGGTTAACAGGCTTTTGGATGAAAATTGATAATTTATCCGTATGTATCCTTAGAGCCCTGCGGTTTTACCCACATTGGCCCTTCATAGTTCTTATGTTGTTTAGGGCCGGAAATTTTTAGTTGCGTAATCACATCAACGCCAACTTGTTCGGAGATTCTTTGCAAAATCTGCCGCTGCAAGTAGCGCAGTTGCGTACCCCAATTTGAGTTATCGCACACGACATAAATAATGCCGTTTTCAATCCGATCGGGATGGGTGTGCTGCGCGATTTTCTCACCCACCAGCTTGTCCCAGTGGCCGGTAATCCAGCCGTGCGCCAAGTCATGTTCCCAGCCGCGGGAGGTTACCTCGCGCGCGATATGCGAACCAAGTTTTGGAATTTCAATTCCTTTGCGCAACCGGCGGCCATCCGCACCAGTTTCTCGGCCCACACCGCGATACTTTCTGCGCGGTGTCTTGGACAGCTCCGCAATATCAAAACCTGGCACCTGCGGAACCGGGATACCTTGTGGTTTCTCCACCGGCATGCGCGCCACTTTAGATTTTGACGCGTGCTTGAGCCGCGGAGGGTTCGGCGAACGCTTACGAATATGATCAAAAGCCTGCTGTACCGGATCAATGTTATTCATCCGTCTCACCAGCCTTCTTTACTTCGCCGCGCTCCTTTTCTTCAATCATAGATTCCGC
>JAUNRU010000005.1:68978-70887 GCA_030535535.1 Corynebacterium casei | reverse complement strand
TTTCTGTGCGGCCAAGGACGGAGACGCGGCCTTCTTCGGTATCCGCGACGCTGATTTCAAAGCGTTCCATAGGAACCAGGTTGTCCGGCAGATCTTCATCCACGGCAGCGGTGATAAAGACCTGTTCAACTCCGGCTGCAAGTTTCACTAGCTTCTCGCGGCGTTGGGCGTCGAGTTCAGAGAAAACATCATCCAAGATCAGGACTGGATCAGAATCTTCAGAACGCAATAATTGGAATTCCGCAAAGCGCAGCGCGATCGCATAAGACCAGGTCTCACCATGGCTGGCAAAACCCTTCGCCGGTGCAGTACCCAAATGTAATTCCAAGTCATCTCGATGCGGGCCAACCAGAGAAATACCACGTTCGATCTCACGCTGACGCTTGGCGCCAAGCTCAGCAAGCATGACGGCTTCCAAAACGTCGCGGTCTTCAACATCAATGGTGGACTTATACGCAATGTGTGCCGGACGGGACTCCGGCGCAAGACCTTCATAGGCAGCGGGGATAAGGTCCGAAAGGTGATCGAAAAGCTCCAAGCGTGCATTGATCACCTGTGCGCCTAAGGCTGCCAACTGTGAATCCCACACATCCAATGTGGCCAAGGCTGAAGCACCTTCGGTGTCCCCGTATCCTCGGCGCATGGCTGCCGATGCCGACTTCAACAACGCATTGCGCTGGCGCAGCACCTTGTCATAATCGGCCTTTACGCCAGCTAGACGCGGAGTTCTCGTAGCAATGACATCATCCAAATAACGCCGGCGCTCAGCCGGCTCACCGCGCACTAATGCCAAATCTTCTGGTGAGAACAACACGGTTTTGACCACGCCGAGTAGCTCGCGCGGTGACTTACACCGAGTGCGGTTGATCTGTGCTTGGTTGGACGCATGCGGTTTGATGAGCAAATGCGCGGTGAGCTCACGACCCTGGTTGACCGCGGTGGCTGAAACCCGGGCACTAGCCATGCCGTGGCGTACCAGCGGGGCGTCTTGGCTGACGCGATGTGAACTCAAATGCGCGACATAGCCTAAGGCCTCAACGATATTGGTCTTGCCAAAACCGTTGCGGCCTACAAAAAGGACAATGCCGGGATTCAGATCTAGCTTTAGCTCAGGCCAAGATCTGTAATCTCGCAGGTGAAGCTCACGAATATACATCTAGAGTGGAATTTAACCAGGCAGACGCACTGGCATCAAAAGGTAGGTGAAGAAGGTATCTGGGGTTGGGAAGTTACCATCTTCATCTGCCTCTGGAAGCTCTTCTGGCTCAGGCAGCATAATTGCTGGACGTGATGGCTCGGTGAAACCAAAGACCACGCGATCAGTAGGAATGACAGCCAGGCCGTCTTTGAGGAAGGCCGGGTTGAACGCGATGAGCAGTTCATCACGGCCAGTGAAAGCGCAAGGAATGGTCTCCTCAGCATTACCGGTGTCAGTTGCACCAGCAGCAAGCTGTACTTCGCCTTCGCTAAAGAGCATGCGGATCTGTGCATTGCGATCCGTCAGCAGGGAAACACGGCGAATAGCTTCCTGAAGTGGGCCGATCTCAACCGATGCGATCGCGGTGTGCGTCTTTGGCAGAAGGTGCGAGACCGTTGGGAAATCTGCATCCAGCATGCGAGTGGTGGTCTCACGATTATCGGCGTGCAGACCAAAGAGGCCATCCGCAGCAATGCTCTCACCAGTACCAACCGCGATCTCAATGGGCTCATTGATGTGAGAATCCAAAGAACGCGCAGTTTCCTGGAGGGTCTTGGCTGGAACCAGCAGCTGAGTCTTGATCTCATCTGCGGTTGGCTCCCACTCAAAGGTGCGCACGGCCAGGCGGAAACGGTCCGTTGCAGTCAGCTGCACATCTTTGCCATCGATAGACATGCTGATACCCGTGAGCATCGGCAACGTGTCATCCTT
>JAUNRU010000005.1:0-68878 GCA_030535535.1 Corynebacterium casei | reverse complement strand
CTTTGCCATCGATAGACATGCTGATACCCGTGAGCATCGGCAACGTGTCATCCTTACCCGCGGCAGCAGCAACCTGGGTGACAGCCTCTGAAAAGAGCTGCGGGTTGATCTTGCCGGTGACCTCAGGCAATACCGGCAACTGTGGGTAGTCTTCCAAAGAAATTGTTGGAAGCTCAAAGCGCGACGAACCGCACTGTATCAAAACCTTGGTGTCTTCCTGGCGGATCTCAACCGGCTTATTCGGCATAGCGCTAACAATGTCAGACATGAGCTTGCCGGCAACCGCGATGCGGCCTGGTTCTTCGATCTCAGCAGCGATACGAACACGAGTTGAAACCTCGTAGTCGAAGCCTGCTAGTTCCAAACCATTGTCATCCGCGGTGATGATCATTGCGCGCAGAACTGGCTGCGCCGCCTTAGTCGGTAGGTTTCGGGCAACCCATCCAACCGCATGGCTGAGGTCATCTTTAGCCACACGAAATGACACGGCGTTGGTCGTTTGGGTTTCCATGTGCGTCTTTACACTCCTTGACTCACGTTCGATGCGCCGTGCCCAGCTGAAAAACTGTTTGTCATTCGACGCACGCCGACTAGGTAACTTCCTCGCAATTACAAGAATGCACCTGAATCTACCGGTTTTTGAAAATTCTTGAGGTTTAGCAACTTACAAGAAATTGCTTCAAGCAACTGCATCTAACTTAACCAGTTGCATGGCCATTGCGCTAGTTGCTTTCGCGGTTCTTGTAATTCGCCGATGCCCCGCGAAGCAAGGTCGGCTCGCAGACTTTCACACAGGCCCTTTTTCTTCTAAGTGATCTAGAAATAAAGTTAGTAGTAGTAATAAGCGTTGTGGATCCTGTGGATAATCACAAGAATTCCATGCTCGGGGGCCAAAACGTCTGTGTGTGATCACATGTGATCAGTCTGGGGATAAATCGGGGCAATTGTGGACAACTTGAATCACACGAAAGTTATCCACAGGAGAGCCTTTGTTATTCACTGAGATCGCACAGCAGTGATCACAGCAGGTCGGAGGTTTTCTTGGGCTTGTGAAAACCGATCTTGTGAGCAAGCTCATTAAATTACAACAATGAAATTACACAAGTGTGAATAACGTTGTGGATAACTATTTCCCAGCTAAAGGCCCTAAAACCGCGAAAACCGTTTATCCACCTAGATTTCATGGAGGATAAACGGTGCTGAGTAGCTTGGAAGTTTTAGAAAGGCCCTCAGGTGGGTGAAGCTAGAACGGGTCTAGGCGCGGCCGCGAGCCTTGATGCGTTGGGTCAGCGCCTGGATCTCATCGTAGGTTTCACGCTTTTCTGTCATTTCACGTTTGATCTTGCGCTCGGCGTACATGACAGTGGTGTGGTCCTTACCGCCAAACTGCTCGCCGAGTTTCGGCAGCGATAGATCGGTCAGTTCACGGCACAAATACATCGCCAGCTGGCGGGCATGAGCGATATCGCGTTTCTTGCCGGAGCCAGTAAGGGTAGTTACGTCAATGTCGAAGAACTCAGCGGTGACTTCAATGATCGTATTAGGTGTAATTTGCTCCGCTGCAGAATCCGGCGCCAGATCGCGCAGTGCAATCTCAGCCATTTCTATGTTGATCGGCTCATTAACCAAAGAAGAATAAGCAGAGACGCGGATCAATGCGCCTTCCAGCTCACGGATCGAGGTTTCAAAGCGGGAGGCAATGAGCTCCAGGACGCCACGATCAACGGTGGTGCCATCTGCCGATGCCTTCTTCATCAAAATCGCGATACGGGTTTCCAAGTCTGGCGGCTGAATATCAGTAATCAGTCCACCTTCAAAGCGCGTACGCAGACGGTCTTCCAAAGTATTGAGCTGCTTTGGTGGGCGGTCCGAGGACAAAATGATCTGCTTATTTGCCTGGTGCAGCGCATTAAAGGTGTGGAAGAACTCTTCCTGGGTGGATTCTTTGCCTTCCAGGAACTGAATATCATCAACCATCAAAATATCGAGGTTGCGGTAACGGCGCTTGAAAGATTCCTGCCGGTCATCACGCAGAGAGTTGATGTAGTCATTAGTAAATTCTTCCGAAGAAACGTATTTCACGCGCAAACCCTTGTGCAGCAGCTGCGCGTAATTACCCGCGGCATGCAAAAGGTGTGTTTTGCCCAGACCGGATCCACCCCAAATAAACAGCGGGTTATAAGCACGGGCAGGATTTTCAGCAACGGCTACCGCAGCGCCATTGGCAAAACGGTTAGAAGAACCAATAACGAAGTTATCGAAGGTGTGCTTCGGGTTGAGTGATTGTTCGCGGTTTGGGTCATGCGCGGGGCGCTCACGCGGAATACGTGCGGACGATGGCGCCTGGAAAGAAGGCTGGGAGGTTTGCTGTGACTGATAGACATCAGCTAACTCATCCAAATTGGCCGGCGAGTGAGAAGTCTGCCAGTTCTGTGCCGGTCGGTCTTCTGACATGTCATGGCGGTAGCTAGTGACATCATTGAAACGCGAGTTCTGCTCGCGCTGATCATTATGAGTCTGCTGCGTATGCGATGTCGGATGAGACTGGTTCTGCTGATTTTGTTGGCCAGGGAAGTTTTGCTGGCCGTGCTGATCTTGATAGCCCTGGTTTACGGGGTAATCCTGCTCGCTTTGATGTTGCTTCGCTGAATTGTCATAAACGGCACGCTGAACATCGTGGAAGTTCTGGTTCGTGACATCCACTTGGTGTAGACGCGGACGGTCTTGTTCATAGCTGAACTGATTGACCTGCTGCGAAGAATTGTTGTGAGAAGACTGCGGCGGAGCCTGTGTCTGAGGCTGCGCGATCTCTTCTGGGGGAGCAACAGTAATTGCAACAGAACAAGGACGTCCCATATGGCGGGATAGGCCGGCAGCAATATGTGTTGAGAGTTCAGCTTCGACGATATCGCGGCTGTTTTGATCGGGGGTTGCCAAAAAGGCATAACCGTCGCTGATCATGATGGGTTTGAGAAGCTGCAACTTGATGCGCTGCTGCGGTGTAAAGGTTGGAACTTCCGAGTTGGGCTGTTCAGAGCGTCGAAGGAGATCTTCAACGATGACGCGCCACGTGGATGTCAGGGACGATTGTTGGTCAGACACACCAAGGCCCTTCGCATTGAAATTTAAAAAGCGGACAGAAACAAAAGGGCAGGCTTTCGCCTGCACGGGCGCAACTATTGCCCAGATCACATTCAGCCTGAAAGTGCTGGTGCTGGCTCCAGTCGCGGGAGAACTTGTAATTTATGCATTAACAGCTAAATCTCATTTTCTCACTGAACTTTCCACAGTTGGAATTCGGTGCCTACCTTGTAGTCCACAGAGTTATCCACAGGTGTGAAAAGATTGGTTATCCACAGCCTAGTCTATGGGTGTGGATAACTCCCAATAACCTCGAATTTTGGGTCTACCTGCATATTTGCACGAAGTCTAAAGTTTAAATTGAGAGTTATCCACATTGGAACCGAGTCTGTGAATAAACGGATTACTCATGTTTACCCGGTTTTTGAACCTGCTGTCTAGTGAACTATGTTTCCGCTTTTACTTTTTGCGCGATAGGAAATTGGTGTCAAAAGATTCGCAATCTAAGCTTGCAGGATGACCCCATGAAAGTGCCGTTATCCAGCGGATAAAAACATCTTTGTAATTTCGGGTGCCCCTGAGTGTCGATTTGTTTAATGCCCGTCAAATCACGTAATCTGTCATGGTCTATCGCAGCAATATGGCTGCGCGTGAGTAAGTGTCTTGCCCGTTTAAGCAAAGTACTTCCCGAAAAGCGCTTTAAGCAGCGCGGTCGGAAGAATATTTGCTGGTGGTGAAACGTTAACTATTCACATTTGTAAATTTTTAATACGGGCTCGGTGTGCCTTGTGTACCTGGCTCGGTGAAACTTAGAGGAGAATATTGTGGCAAAGGGAAAGCGCACATTCCAGCCAAACAACCGTCGTCGTGCTCGTAAGCACGGCTTCCGCACCCGCATGTCTACCCGTGCAGGTCGCGCTATCGTGGCGGCGCGCCGCAAGAAGGGTCGCGCTAAGCTGACTGCTTAATTCGTGCTTCCCACTCATTTAAAGCTCACGTCCCCGACGCAATTTCGTCGGACAATCAAGCGTGGGCGTCGTGTGGGGTCTCGAACTGTTGTTGTGCATGCGTACGACACAACTACTGATACCGAACTGGTGGCCAATGGTCCGTTGACCAACGGCCCGCGGTTCGGTTTGGTTGTTTCTAAGGCCGTTGGGAATGCCGTGATTCGTCACCGCACCTCCCGGCGGCTTCGTCATGTATGTATGTCTTTAGTTGATGAACTGCCTGACTCGCTGGATATTGTCATTCGGGCTTTACCGCCCAGCGGCCAGGCCACCAGCGCAGACTTGGAAGAAGATCTTCGCTCCGCATTGCAGCGGGTGCGCAAGAAACTTGAAAAGAGTTCCTAGATGAGCAGCGATGGCTATTTCAACTCCGACGGAGAAGAGATCCCGAAAGCTCGTGGCGCAGCGAAACCTTTGGTAAAAGCGGTACGCTTCTATCAAAAGCACGTGTCCCCGCTAAAGCCGGTGTCAACTTGCCGCTTCGAACCAACATGCAGTTCCTATGCACTCGAAGCGGTTTCTGTTCATGGTGCGGTGCGTGGAGCTGGTCTAGCTGCGGCTAGGCTGGTCAAGTGCGGTCCGTGGCATCCTGGCGGGTTTGACCCAGTACCAAAGAAGTAACAAATTTAATCGATCAGTTGAGGAAACCAATCCCCAGTGCTTAATTTTATTTATTGGCCGATCTCATTCGTGCTGTATTGCTGGCATTGGCTCTTGAGTCAGGTGCTTGACCCATCTGCGGGTCTCACATGGATTCTGGCCATCATCTTGCTGACGTGGACGCTGAAGGCCATCATGGTCAAGCCAACTTTGACGTCTTTGCGTTCACAGCGCAAGATGCAGGAGTTGCAGCCGCGCTTGCAGGAAGTGCGTACCAAGTACGCCAATGACAAGACCAAGCAAGCAGAAGAAATGCAGAAGGTCTACAAGGACTCTAAGGTCCGACCGATGGCAGGTTGCTTGCCGATGTTGGCGCAGATCCCAATGTTCATTGGTCTGTTCCACGTTCTGCGTTCTTTTGACCGCACGGTTTCCGTAGCCGGTGGAATCGGCCACCCAGCTGGCGAGCCCATGTCGATTGAGCAAAACCGCAGCATCGGCAACTACTTCTTCGAGCCAGACCAGGTTCAGTCCTACCTGGATGCGGAGTTCTTTGGTGTTCCACTGGTTGCGAACCTACGCCTGAACTCACCGGTTCTGCATGATGTCACCACTGTTCAGGCAGCGATGATCATCGTTCCGCTGATTATTGTGATTGCTGTTCTCACCCACCTCAACGCGCGCATGTCTCTCAATCGCCAGGAAGCACGCCGCGCATCGGGTAAGACCCAGGCACCACAGGGTCAGAACGCTGAGATGATGCAGCAGCAGATGGCCATGATGTCCAAGATGATGCTCTGGGTCATGCCGGGCATGCTGGTTATCTCCGGCTTCATCTGGCCAATCGGTCTGTTGTTCTACATGCTGTCCAACACTGTCTGGACCTACGTTCAGACCCGCATGGTTAACGCCAAGATGGACCGTGAGGAAGAAGCTGAAGAGCAGGCCAAGATTGAGCTCAAGCGCACCACTGCTCCTAAGCCAGGTTCTCGCAAGCGCGACACCCGCACCAAGAAGCAGCGCAAGCAGGGCAACAACTAGGCTGAGAAATTTTTAGCCTTTATACTTTAAAGCGTCTGGGATACTTTGATTCCAGACGCTTTTTAGATCTATTACTGAGATATTCATTTAAATTGTGCCTAAACAAGGAGTTAGCTGCGTGGAGCCGTTGGAAGTATTCAAGGACCGCCTGCCCTTAGCCGAGAAATACCATGAGCTGCTGGCTACGGATGGCTCCACCCGCGGTTTCATCGGTCCCCGTGAGGTGCCACGGTTGTGGGACCGTCACCTCATCAACTGCGCCGTCATCGGTGATGTCATGGAGGAAGGTGCCACCATCGTGGACATCGGATCGGGCGCTGGGTTACCGGGAATTCCGCTCGCTATCGCGCGGCCCGATCTCAAGATCACCTTGATTGAGCCACTGCTGAAGCGCTCTGTGTTCCTACAAGAAGTCGTCGATAAGCTTGCGCTGGACAACGTCACCGTCATCCGTGGCCGCGCTGAAGAAGGACCTGTGAAGAAGGCTGCCGCCGGTGCTGACATCGTGACCTCCCGTGCTGTGGCGCCACTGGGCAAACTGGCCAAATGGTCTTTGCCGCTGGTGCGTCGCGGTGGCGAAATGATCGCCATGAAAGGCGAATCTGTGCATGAGGAACTAGAGCGCGACGCGGCTGATATCAAACGTGCCGGCGGCGGAAAAGCCACGGTAGAAGTAGTGCGTGGGACTACCATCATCCGTGTCCCTAGGGTGAACTAGAGTGGTGGGCATGACTAAACCGCGCCTGATTACTATCGCGAATCAAAAAGGCGGTGTGGGAAAGACCACCACTGCTGTAAACCTTGCCGCTGCCCTGGCTGAATCTGGCAGCAAAGTCCTGGTCATCGACCTCGACCCGCAGGGTAATGCATCCACGGCAGTCAACGTTGAACACAGCTCCGGAACCCCGTCGAGCTATGAACTGCTCTTGGGCGATATTGATGCCAACCAGGCCATGCAGTCTTCCCCAACCCTGGAGAACCTGTTCTGCATCCCGGCGACCATTGACCTTGCGGCAGTAGAGATTGAAATGGTCTCTCTCGTGCGCCGTGAGTTTAGGCTCTATGACGCTCTGCACAAGGGCTTTTTGGATGAGCACGGCTTTGACTATGTATTCATTGACTGCCCGCCATCTTTGGGCTTGCTCACGATCAACGCCATGACCTGTGCTGAAGAGGTTATTATTCCAATTCAGTGTGAGTACTACGCGCTGGAAGGCGTGGGTCAGTTGCTGGGCAATATCACCATGATTCGCCAGCACCTCAATGAAGATCTGCACATTTCAGGCGTGCTGTTGACCATGTATGACGCACGTACGAAGCTAGCATCCCAGGTCGCTGATGAGGTCCGTGAACAGTTCGGCGCCGTGGTCCTAGGCAACCTCATTCCACGGTCCATTCGTGTTTCTGAAGCCCCTGGCTTTGGCAAGACCGTGATTGAGTATGACCCGACATCACCAGGTGGCCGCGCCTATGTTGCTGCGGCAAAAGAGCTCCACGAACGCGGTGACTACGTTCCACATGAAACCACCGGCGTTATTGGCGTGAGCCCAGATATTTATGCGGAATTAGAAGGTTAGGCTCGGAGAGATTTTTATGGCTGATAAGAAACCACAGGTTAAACAAGGCGGGCTCGGCAAGGGGCTAGCTGCACTGATCCCCACCGGCCCTGACGCCCCAACGCGCAAGCCGCGCCTGGGTGATAGCGCAGCCGATGTCATTTTGGGCATCGCGCAGCCCCGTGATAGCCAGGGCAACCCAGCTTCTGATGATGCAACTGATGCCAAGTCCGGTCAGTCTGGTCAGTCTGACAAGGCCAAGGGTGGTCTGGGCAAGAGCACGTCGTCTCAGGGCGGTTCCGCGCAGTCTGGCGGAAAGCGTGTTTCGGGCGCCCCAACCATCGGCACGGGTACCTCGAAGAAGCGTCAGCCCAAGCCGGCATCGATCGGTGCAACTTACCGTGAGATCTCAATCGGTGAGATTCAGCCGAACCCGAAGCAGCCACGTACGGTCTTTGATGAAGAAGAACTCAACGAGCTTGTTCACTCCATCCGCGAGTTCGGTCTGCTGCAGCCAGTTGTAGTTCGTCCTTCCGGTGACGGTGGCTTTGAGCTGATCATGGGTGAGCGCCGCTGGCGCGCATCCTCCAAGGCAGGTCTGGCTACCATCCCGGCGATTGTTCGTGACACCGCGGATGATTCCTTGCTGCGTGACGCGCTGTTGGAAAACATCCACCGTGTGCAGCTGAACCCTTTGGAAGAAGCACACGCATACCAGCAGCTGTTGGAAGAATTTGATGTCACGCAAAATGAGTTGGCTGATCGTATCGGTCGCTCCCGTCCGCAGATCACCAATACCCTGCGCTTGCTGCGCCTGCCTGTTGAGGTCCAGCGTCGTGTTGCTGCCGGCGTTCTAAGCTCCGGTCACGCCCGTGCGTTGCTGGGTTTGGATGACAAGGACGTGATGGATAAGCTCGCGCAGCGCATCATTGCTGAGGGCATGTCTGTGCGCGCTACTGAGGAAGCCGTGACGCTGATTAAGCGCAACGGCATGCCGGATGAGCCCAAGCCAAAACCTGCGCAGCCACAGCCAGAATTCTTCACCCATGCCGGTGAGCGTCTCTCTGATCGTTTTGATACGCGTGTGACCGTGACAATGGGCAAGCGTAAGGGCAAAATGGTAGTAGAGTTCGGAGACCAAGAAGACTTCGAGCGCATCATGGCGCTAATTGATGGCGCGGGAGCACAAGGCTCATAAACGCCCCCGTGGGGTCGGTGAGCCCGCAGCTAGATGGCAGGATCAATGAGGGCTCAAAGTGGCCCACGTGGCTGGAGAAAACTGAAACTAGAGCAATGCTTGTACCACTGACTCCGGATTCGGAGATGCATCCGCAGGCGGCAAACTCCATGTATTGGGAGTGCGCGCATGAGGTAGATGATCCGCGGTTTGAAAAGGAAGCCTGGATTTCTTCTACCTTGCTCAGCTTTGGTCCGTGCGGGTTTAGCGTCCGCAGTGATGCCACCGTTATCTTTTGCGCGGCTGCCGATGCCCCAGGGATATCGAAGATGCCCACGGGCCCCGTGGGCTCTGATGCCGCTATTATCACCTCACTTTTTGTGACCTCGCAGCGTGCTGGCCGCGGCCTGGAAGCGGTGTTGCTTGATACCGCGATCATGGACCTGATGGAACGTGACTTTGAGGCCGTGGAAGCATTCGGCTACCACGATGTCGGCGAGAACGGCGATGATGAGATTTACTACGACTCCAGTGATGACTCGGGCTTTGATGATTTGTTCAATTCGGCATCCAAAGGTTTCTTCGCTGACGTCAATTATGAGATCGCGCGGCACTTTTTAGGCACCCGGCCTGACAACATTGGCCTCATCCCAGTCTCTGTGCTGCAAGCTGCAGGCTTTGAAGTAATCAAAGACCATCCAGTTACCCCACGTCTGCGCCTGGAGCTACCACCAGCACACGACCTGCTTTCCGCAGCTGCCGTGGAAGACCTCGTTGCCAAAGCCCTGGCTTAGCCGAGATCGAACCGGAACTAAAACTACAAAACACCGCAGTCGAGAAAGTGATTCTCAAACTGCGGTGTTTCTTTGTGCTCGCCGTAGCGCGGCCCGCTTAAGTGCTTAAGTACTATTGCGCTTGCTCGGCGCGGAGCAACTCAGCAAAGTTGTAGGTGCCGGTTGGGGCGTTGTCATTGTCCAGAAGATAAAGGCGCTTTACAGCAACCACGATGGATTCAGCGATGTCATCACGCTTGGTTGGGTTCGTCAGAACCGAGACATCATGCGGGTTGGTCATATAACCCAGCACTACCTGTACAACAGGCATGCGCGTCATGCGCAAAAGCTCCCAGGTGCGTGCGTGATTGTTGTTGTTTCCAAGCTCAGTGCGGGCAACAATCTCACGCTGAATGTAGCCAGACAGGGTTTCCCCAATCATGGAGGTACTGCCCATCTCAGATCCGAAGTAGAAGGTAGCAACACCGTTGGCTTTGTCATTCTGGTATTCATCACAGGAAAGTGAGATCACCAGATCAGCATCGAAAGCATTCGCAATATCCGCGCGGTCCTTAATTGATGGATCATCCATGCGGGTGCGCGAGTAGATGATCTCCATGCCGGCAGCAATCATGCGGCCAGCAACGCGCTCAGCCAGGTCCCAGTTGATTTCCTCTTCGGAAATCATTCCAAAACGGCCCTTAACCTGCTGGCCCTTATTAGCGCCGCCCAAAGCTGGGTCAATAACAACGCGCTTACCGGCCAACTTTGGTCCAGCATTACGCACGCGCTCGCGCTCTTGAATGTTGTGCGCAGACCCACCAGTGATGCGACGGCCGAGCAAGCTCAGCGCGCGAATGGTGGCAGGACCACAAACTCCGTCTTGCTGAAGTCCGTAGTTGAGCTGATACTCCAGCAACGCGTCATGGGTAGATGACCCAAAATGGCCATCGATACGCTGCATGTAAAACCCGAGCTCCTGCAGTTGCTTCTGCAACTGCGACACATCATCACCGACCAGCTCGTTGTTTGGCTGGTAGCTGAGCACGCGGGTGCCCAGCTTGTATGATGCCTGACGCAACTCACGCAAGGTGAGGTCATCAATATTGCCGGAAGGAATGATTCCACGGGACTGCTGAAATGCTTTTACGATGGCGGAAAGCTCGGAGTCGAAGTGCTTATCTTCTTCGGAGAACCTCTGCCGCTTCCAATCGGACACGTCGCCGCTGTAGTTGGGCAACATTCCGAGTCGTGCAAGGGTGGCACGTGCCTCAGCAACGCGGGCACTTTGATCTCCTACCTGAAGGATTCGATCCACTTCGTCCCCCTTTCTAGAACTCATAATCATTTCAGTAAAAAATTTGTTTCGTTGACAACTTATCTTCATTCCACTCTAGTGTGACAATCTGAGAATACGCCATTTCCGACGTATATCTGTGTAAACAACTGGGAACGTCGGTAACAAAGTGATCACGACGTTGTACCCACTAAATGTGAGTCACAATTTATGCTACGACCTGCATAAATACGCAAAGCCGAAGTCTTTCCCGTGAAGGCTTAAGACTTCGGCATAATGCGGTGGTTCAAGGCTGTAAAAGCGCTTGCAAGTGGTGCGAGAGACAGGGCTTAAAGCTGAGCCTGAATCTTGGAAGTAATAGCTGGCTTTGGCTGCAGGCCAACGAATTCATCAACCTTCTCACCGTTTTTGAACATCAAGACGGAAGGGATGGACATGACCTGGAACATGGCGCCCAGTTCACGCTCTTCATCAACGTTTATCTTTGCAATGGTGACGTCTTCGCCGATTTCTTCAGCGATTTCATCCAGCAATGGTGACAGCTTCTTGCAGGGGCCACACCATTCAGCCCAGAAGTCAACCACTACGAGTTTGTCGGAGTCAATGACCTCGCTGCGGAAGGTGTCCTTGGTTACGTCAATTACGTTGCTCACACTATTCCTAACGCTGTGCGGCCAAGAAATGTTCCGCGTCAATCGCCGCGCGGCAACCGGAACCAGCAGCGGTAATCGCCTGACGGTAGTGGTCATCTACCAGGTCGCCGCAGGCAAAGACACCGTCAATGTTGGTGCGGGTGGATGGCTGGTCAACTACAACGTAGCCCTCTTCGTTGGTAGCAACCTGGCCGCCGAGGAACTCCGAGCGAGGATCGTGGCCAATAGCAACGAACATTGCGGTGACATCCAGCGTGGAGGTCTCACCAGTTATGGTGTCCTTGAGCTCCAAGCCGCCGACTTTGCCGTCAACGTCAACAACCTTTTCCACGGTCTTGTTCAGTGCCCACTTGATCTGTGGGTTCGCGCGGGCGCGTTCAAGCATGATCTTGGAGGCGCGGAATTCTTCGCGGCGGTGAATGATGGTGACGGTCTCAGCGAACTTGGTGAGGAAGGTTGCTTCTTCCATCGCGGAGTCGCCGCCGCCCACAACGGCAATGTTGTGGCCCTTGAAGAAGAAGCCATCACAGGTTGCGCAGGTGGAAACGCCGCGGCCAGTCAAGGTGTCTTCGCCTTCAACGCCGAGGTGGCGTGGTGCCGCGCCGGTAGCGAGGATGACAGAACGCGCTTCAAATACTTCATCGCCGACATGAATCTTCTTGATGTCACCATCGAGTTCCACCGAGTCCGCGATCTCCATGCGCAGGTCAGCGCCGAAACGGATGGCCTGTGCGCGCATTTCTTCCATGAGTTCAGGGCCCATGATGCCCTTTTGGAAACCTGGGTAGTTCTCAACCTCGGTGGTGTTCATTAGTTCGCCACCGTATTCAAAGCCTTCAAAAACGATTGGCTTGAGCTCTGCGCGTGCTGCATAGAGTGCAGCGGTGTAGCCAGCTGGGCCGGAACCAACAATGGCGACATCATGGATGGTCATGTACTAACTCCTCTGTTTGTTATCTTCGGCGATTGTAGTCGCCATTAGGATCAACAGCATTATTCGTGAACTAATTTCATTTGCGTTCATCATCTCCGCGCGCCAAGCAGACTTGTCAGGCTCCATGCGTGGTCATCAGGTCGGGGCTGTGTGCCGCGCATAAAGCTACAGAATCGCATAAGGCTTGCTCGGTGCTTGCTTGACGATGGATCCCTTGTCTTGTGCGAGTCTACCGCCGTAAGTACGTCGATTAACCAATCGCCGAGCGCAGCGCCGTTTTTGCCCGCGATCGCCGCGACTTCACGGTTCCTTCCGCTACTCCTTGCAGTCCTGCAACATCCTTGAGGGAATACCCGCCGATCTCAGTGAGCATCCACACCTCGCGCTGCTCAGGTTGTAAGTTCTGGAGTGCTTCTTGGATATCCAGCCGGGTATCAATGCCCATGAGTGGTTCATGCGATAACCACTGGTTGCGGTCTTCTTCCACTTCCCCATCGAAAGAATGGTGCTGCGCATTAGAGCGGTGATGAACATAGTCATAACCAGAATTTCGCACCAACCGGTTAAGCCAGGTGGAGAGTTTCGCCTCAGCGCGGAAGTTGTGCAGGTTATTGCTGGCCTTCAAGAAAGTTTCCTGGACAATGTCCTGGGCATCAGTTTCCGTCTTGGTATAGGACTTGGCAACGTATAACAGCTGTTCACGGTGGCGTTCCACGATCGCGGAGAACGCCTTGGTGTCACCGGCGATGAAAGCATCAACCAGTTCTTCGTCCGTGGGCCCATTATCAGTAGCCATCCCCGATTCCCCCGAGATCTTGTGATGAAAGATGTTCACACCACAACATGGTGTGTTTCTTCACCTATTATCTCGGGGTAATCAGCAAACGACCAGCGTTTACTGCCCACCGAAGTGGGCTAAGGAATGCAACCTTTCGTGCCCTTACTCAGTCACGAATGCAGTGACTTCTGGAGCAACTTTTTACTCAGTAGCTAGTTGAATAGCTAGCTACTGGGTGGCTGGCTACTGCGCGTTTTGCACTATGAGGTTGCGACGCACGTTTTCCTGGCATTCCAACAGCACGCGGCGGAGCGCACCTGGAACCTCGCCTTGGCTTAAGAACTTGTCCGTCGCATCCAATGCCATCTCTTGGTTGGGGAACAGTCCACGAACAATGTGGTTCGCAATCTCGATGGGGTGCTCGGCCCAGATGGTGTCTAGGACCTCGAAGAATTCCTCGGCGAAACCGTCGGTCAGCTCTGAAGAACCTGGTGCACCAAAAGCTGCCAGCAGCTGCAGCACCTCGGCATTGGAATAGGCCTCCGGAATGCGCACTTGGTCAAAGATGTAGCGCTTATTCTCCGCCGTTGGGAAGCTGTACTTCGCGCCTAGGTACTCTGCCGCACCGGTCAAGGTGTTATCGCTGTGGCGCTGTTCTTCCAATACGTCTTCGGACACGGCATCGCGCGCGGCCAGCGCTTGAATGGTGGACCAGCGGATATCAGGGCTAAGTTCTAGACCTTCAATCTTGCCGTCCAGAATGTCCTTCAGGCGCTTGGTGCCGGAGTCCTCCGGGGTGGCTGCAAGCGTAGCGATGGCTGAGCGCGCGATGGTCAACTGTGCATCAGAGCCCGCTTCCGCCTTGGAGAGAAGCTCCCAGAACTTAGTTGCTACTTCAGCACGCTTGTCATCGCGGTGTTCCTCAGCCAGGAAATTCTTGACGGCGAAGCGTGCATTGGCAAAGTTGGTGCCCATCAAGTTCGTGTTGTCTTCCGCCGGTGCGTGCTGCAAGACGGTATCGATGAATGCGGTGGCAGCCCACTTACCATCACGGGTCATATTCCACAGAGCAGTCCAAATAACCGCGCGGGACAGCTCTTCTTCTGCCCCACCGCGCAACTCACTCAAACGCCCACGAAGAGTTTCCAGCGAGGTGTCATCGAAGCGAACCTTGGCATAGGTGTGGTCACCATCGTTGATAAGAATAAGACTCGGTGCCGGCTTGCCCTGCGCTTCTGCGATCGTGGTAGTGCTGCTACCTGCAGTAATATCTAAGTCAAAGGTCTCGGTGCGGGTGAGCGAGGCATCGAAAAGCGAAATGCTCACGCGGTGCGGACGAGTCGCGCCCTCAGCTGAAGCCGCGATAGTCAAAGACTCAATGGCGTCATCGGTGACCGTGATTTCCGGCGTGAGTGTATCCGGACCCGAAGTCTTCAACCAAGCATCAGACCAGGTATCAAGATCGCGGTCTGTGTGATTGCGCAGGCTATCGAGCAAATCATCAAAGGTCGCCGCGGCAAAGGCGTGAGCCTTAAAGTAGTCACGCGCACCGGCATAAAACTCATCACGGCCCACATAATGCACCAGCTGCTTGAGCACCGCCGCACCCTTGGCATAAGTAATGCCATCAAAGTTCTGACGTGCGGCATCTACATCCGGGATCTCTGCTTTGATCGGGTGCGTGGTGGGCAGCTGATCCTGGGCATAAGCCCAATTCTTGCGGCTGCCAGCAAAGTTAGTCCAGCCTTCCACATACTGCGTGGCATGCACAGAAGAATCCGCACCCATGTACTCGGCGAAGGATTCCTTCAACCACAAATCATCCCACCACTGCGGCGTGACCAAGTCACCGAACCACATATGGGACATCTCATGCAGGATGGTATTCGTGCGCGCTGCATGCTGCGCACGCGTCGGCGCCGAACGGAAGAGATAGGACTCTGTAAAAGTCACAAGGCCGGGGTTTTCCATCGCGCCGAGGTTGTATTCCGGCACGAAGATGGAATCATACTTGCCCCACGGGTACGGGAAGTCAAAGTTCTCATGGAAGAAATCCATACCCTGAGCTGTCAGTTCCAAGATCTCATCATCCAAAAACTCCGCCATCGAAGCACGCGCGAAAGATCGAAGCTCCACGGTGAGTGACTCATCCGGTGCAGTCCACGTCTGCTTCTTTGAGGCATAAGGCCCTGCTGCGAACGATGTCAGGTACGTCGAGAGCAGTGGCGTCGCCGCAAACTCAACAGTCGCTACTTCCGCTACTTCCCCACTGTTGCTCGAAGTCGATCCGGAAATCTCTCGGGAGATTTCAGGTTGGTTGGAGAGGATCTCCCACGCTGCGGGTGCGGAAAGTTTCACGTGAAACTTCGCCTTGAGGTCAGGCTGTTCAAAGCACGGGAAGATGCGGCGGGCATCGGAAGGCTCAAGGTGGGAGTAGAGATAGGTCTTGCCATCGGCAGTATCGTGCATGCGGTGCAGGCCCTGACCACTGCGGGAGTAGCTGGACAGGCCAGCAATCTCAACCGTGAGATCTTTATTAGTAGGAAGATCGTGCAGGTAGATACGCCCATTACGGAAATCAACATCAGCGGGCTCGTTGTTGATAGTCAGCGCAGTGACATCCGTGCCCAAGTAATCAATGAAAAGTTCAGGCTCCGATGTGCGGAACGCAATGCGGGAAGTAACCGGGTAGGTCTTTTCCTCGTGGTTAGCTGCTTGAGATATGTCCAGGTGCAGGTGATATGCGCTGAGGGTGAGCGCTTCTGCACGAAACTGGGCTTCAATATGGGTGAGATTGGCTTGAGGCATGCCTGTCATTGTAGAACCAGTATGAAAATAAATATGACCCCGGGCACAATTTAGGGGTGTTCGGGTCACAATCATGGCTGTACGCTTAAAAGGGAACGGCTCAAACAGAGCCGCGACACGCCCATCCATTGGAGGATGCCCATGTCCGTAAAGTCCTATACCTACATCAGCTTCCCCGGCACCGCGAAGGAAGCTTTCGAGTATTACCACTCCATTTTCGGCGGCGACTTGCAAGTTCTGACCTACGGCCAGTTCCCAGAACAGGATGCCGAGCAGTTCCCATTTGAGATCAACCCTGATGCCGTCGCGAACGCCACCCTTGATTCCGATGTCGTGTCCATCGCCGGTGGTGACGCCATGGAAGCGGATGCGCCTGGGCTAGATGGCACCCCGTATTCCCTGCTGCTTATTTGCGATGATGAGGCGGAGGCGCGTGGCTACTGGGACAAGTTCACCTCCACCGGCGGCGAAGTTGTGCTGCCTTTGGAAGTTGCACCATGGGGCGAGCTTTACGGCCACGTTCGCGACCGTTTCGGCGTCAGCTGGGCCGTCAACGGCTCCGTGAATCCTTCCTAAGCTTCCGTACAACAGCCACAACGCAAAGGGGCATTGCTTGCCGATGCCCTCTCCAACGCACCACCACAGATACCGATGAAGGATTATCTGGGTGGTGTGTTTTTATGCGAGGGGGTCTCGTACTAAAGATGGATAAGGGGTAGATTCAGAAGTTCAGAATTTAACCGGGGAAAGGTTGCTATGAAGGCAGCGGAGCCAGGTGGCTCATTTATGTTGCGGCGCACCGTAAAAAGGCAGTGGAAACGCGCTGTACCCGGCGCTTTCTTTCTAGGCATATGGCAGCTCAGTGAGGCACTAGTTCCCATTGCTATTGGTTTGATCATTGACCATGCGGTGCTGCCACGGGACCTGCGGCTGTTGGTTATCTCCCTCGTCAGTTTCGCGGTGCTGTTCTTCGTGCTGAGTGGTTCCTACCGCATTGGCTCGCGTGCGCTCAACCGCGCAGTGAATCATGAATCTCACGCGCTGCGTGTGGAAGTGGCATCACATGCGCTGACCAAGATGTCCACCAAGGACTTGGTTCCGGGTGAAGTCATGTCTCGTTCCACAGCGGACGCAGATTCCATCACCAGGATCTTCGGACAGCTTGGCACTGGCGTTTCGGCCCTCGCGGGTTTTGCCGGTGCTGCGATCTTCTTGTTGTTCAGTGACTGGCTGGTGGGTCTCATCGTGCTCATCATCGCACCGATTATCTCCGGCATCGTGGCTGTATCTAGTCGTGGTATTTCCCAACGCAGCTCCACCCAACAAGCAACTCTGGCTACCGCTGGTGCGCAGGTCGGTGACACCATGCTTGGTCTGCGCGTGATTAAGGCAATCGGTGGTGAGCGTTGGGCAAGCTCGGCTTATCACCAGGCATCACAAGAATCCGCCAAGGCTGCTATTAATACTGCTGCCGCCACCGGCAAGGTCGCCGGTATTGGTGAACTAGCCGTGGCAATCAACCTGGCCGCGGTGCTGTTGATGGCCGCGTGGCGCGTTTCCTCCGGGCAGCTGGAGCCAGGCCAACTGATTGCCATTATTGGTATTGGCGTCTATCTCTCTGAGCCGATTCGCCTGTTGAGTAACTCCATCAATGCAGCTGCTGTCGCGCATGGTGCGGCGAACCGCGTGTCTGAGTTCTTAAATGTTGAAGAGGACAAAGAAACCAATCCTGCGGATCTTGATGTTTCGGGTTCCACGTTTATTGTGGCTAATCCTGATTCCCTTACCCTTCCGGAGCAGCATGAGGGCGCGCTTATCGTGCCGCATGCCGCTGACGTGTTTGAAGGAACCATCCGTTCCAATATCGCGATGGATCATGATCCGGCAGCAGTAGTTGATGATTCCGTCCTGGCTGCCTCTGGCGCCACGGATATTGTGGCCGCACTCCCCGAGGGCTTGGATGCCCAAGTACGGGATTCCGGCAGCAACCTCTCCGGCGGACAGCGCCAACGCATTGCACTGGCACGAGCCCTGCATGCTGATCCTGATGTTTTGGTTCTTGTTGATCCGACCAGCGCGGTGGATTCGGTGACTGAGGTCAACATCGCGCAGGGAATCCGCGAGTACCGCGCGGGTAAAACCACCATGGTGCTCAGCACCTCTCCAGCTTTCCGCCACATCGCAGATCGGGTGATTGAATGAGTACCGTATTGCCCTCCGCGCGCCCCAAGCGCGCGTTTTCAGTAGCTCTCGCAGAACTCAAACCCCACCGCTTAAAGCTCATCGGCGTACTTATCCTGGGCCTGCTCACCGCGGTTGCAGGCTTGATTGGTCCATGGGCTGTTGGTGTTGTGGTGGACAAGCTCCTCGTCAGTCCAGACTTCGGGCAGGTTATTATCTACGCAGTGCTCATTGTTGCTGGCGGCGTGGTCGCTAGTGCCGGTACCTGGTGGGGTGCGGTGCTGCTGGCACGCGTACTGGAACCGGCAATTGCCTCCCTGCGCGAATCTGTCCTGGATGCCGCGCTTAGCCTGGATGCGCACACCGTGGAAAGAGCAGGGCGTGGTGACTTAGTCTCCCGCGTTGCTGATGACTCCCGTGAGGTCTCCACCGCGGCAAGCACCGTGATGCCACTGGTGGTGCAGGCAGGTTTCACCGTCATTGTCTCCGCTATCGGTATGACCGCGGTGGATTGGCGCCTGGGGCTGGTTGGCCTGATTGCTATTCCTTTGTACTGGACTACCCTGCGGGTTTATTTGCCGCGTTCGGGGCCGATGTACACCAAAGAGCGTGAAGCTTTCGGCGTTCGCACGCAGCGGTTAATCGGTGCCGTTGAAGGTGCGCAGACTCTTCGTGCCTACCGCGCGGAGGCGCTGGAGCTCAAGCGCGTTGATGATGCTTCTGCCCAAGCCCGCGATATTTCGATCTCCGTATTCAAGTTCTTGACCTGGGCGTTCTCGCGCAACAACCGCGCGGAGTGCATCACGCTCATTGCCATCATGGCCACCGGCTTCTACCTGGTCAATGAAGACCTCGTCACAGTCGGTGCAGTATCCACGGCAGCGCTCATCTTCCACCGACTGTTTGGTCCCATCGGCGTTTTGGTGGGCATGTTCGCTGATATTCAATCTGCCGGCGCATCGCTCATCCGCATGGTTGGTGTCATTGACACCGCCGGCGAGCAGGTCCGTGGTGAATCCCCTGCCCCACAGAACCCAACGCTGGTGCTGGACAGTGTCCATCACACCTTCGATCAGAATCCTGTTATTCATGATGTTTCACTAGCTATCAAACCCGGTGAACACATCGCCGTGGTGGGCGCTACCGGCGCCGGAAAAAGCACGTTGGCATTGATCGCAGCGGGCCTCCTGCGCCCGACTGCTGGGCGGGTGCATCTTTCTGAAACTGGGATTGATGATGTTGATCCGCAGCAGCTGCGCGGTTCTATCGCCATGGTCAGCCAGGAGATGCACTGCTTCCGCGGCACCGTTTTGGACAATGTGCGCATGGCTAAGCCGGAGGCGAGCGATGATGAGATTCTCACAGCCTTGGCCACGGTTGGTGATTCCTGGATTGAGCGTCTCCCCCAGGGCATCAACACCATGCTTGGTGATGGCGAGTTCCGTCTGTCAGCCGTGGAAACCCAGATGCTGTCGCTCGCACGCGTGGAACTCGCGGACCCTGACTTGGTGGTGCTGGATGAGGCCACGGCTGAAGCCGGTTCTGATCACGCGCAACGCCTCGAACGCGCCGCGAATGCAGTTGTCGAACACCGCGCTTCCCTGATTGTCGCGCACCGCCTCGATCAAGCAGCCCGCGCCGACCGCATCATTGTCATGGAAGCCGGGGCCATCAAAGAATCCGGAACCCACGAGCAGCTCCGCGCACTCGGCGGCACCTACGAAAAGCTCTGGCAGGCCTGGTCTGCATAAGTTTGGGCAAAACAAAGCGAGGGCCTGAAACCGAATTGCTTCGGAATCAGGCCCTCAATTTTATGAAGTTATTGCGGTAAGAGATCCACCGCGAGGAGAACTTAAGCGTTCTTGATTGCAGAACCCTCGATCTCGATGGTGACCTTCTCGGAAACCAGAACGCCGCCGGTGTTCAGTGGAGCGTTGAAGTTCAGGCCGAACTCGGTGCGGTCGATCTTGGTGGAAGCCTCGAAGCCAACGCGGGTGTTGCCGAATGGATCCTCAGCGATGCCCTCGGTCTCAACGTCCAGGGTGACAGACTTGGTGGTCTCGCGGATGGTCAGGTCGCCGGTCAGGGTGCCGTTGCCGTTCTCGTCGATGTTGAAGTCGGTAGCCTTGAACACCATGTCTGGGAATGCTTCAGAGTTGAAGAAGTCATCAGCGCGAACGTGGCCGTCACGGTCAGCGTTGCCGGTGTCAACGGAAGCGGTCTTAACTACAACCTCGATGTTGGATTCTGCTGGGGTCTCAGCAATCTCAATCTTTGCGTCCCACTCGTTGAACTTGCCGCGAACCTTGGTAACCATTGCGTGGCGAGCTACGAAACCGATGACGGTGTGGGTTGGGTCCAGGGTGTAAGAACCGGTGAAGTTAGACATTGTGTACTCCTAAGTAGTTGTTTGAGATGTTCTCGATTTAGCTTCGGCATCAACCTTTGTTGACGCAACAACAATGATTATGGCACCAGTTGCGTGTTACGTCAACCTTTAACTAATAATAATTTGAAACTGCAGGTAGAAACGTCACAAAACTAGAATGTTCGTTAGAACTTGCAGTCACAACTGTTCAGAATTCGACCTTTTCTTGTGCATTTCGCTCGCGTTGATGCGCTGCGGAGCAGCACGGCGACTCAAGCGAAATCCACTGGGCTCACCCGGCGGGAGGCTTTGCGCTTCATGGTAGTTGCGTTCCGCGCATTCTTCATTCGCTCGCGAGGATTCACAGCAAACAGAAAGGCCTGACTCAAGTTGGGATTGTCTTCCCTGCCTTGAGTCCGGCCTGAATGACAGAACGAATTTTGGTTAGTCCGGGCGAGTTGTGGGTGCTTGTGCTGCTAGTTTCCAGTGTCGTTACCGTGCGAGTTGCGGCTGTTTCGTATACGAATGATGACGTATGCAATGACGGTGACTAGCAAGACAACTCCGATGGATACGTTCAAGCGCATCCCACTTTCCTGCCAAGTTGCTTTAAGAGCCTCAAGATAAGGCTCTTCCCTCAGGGCTGGCTTTAAGACCAGCACGTAGAGCAGGCACAAGACAATCATCAAGGCCGCCCACCTCAATGTGATGGTGAAATCGCTAAGGATCCCCTCCCTGCGTGGAGCATTTGAGTGATTGTCGATTTTCATGATGCTAACTCTCTGTAGAATTCCTTAAGTGGGCCGTGCCGTAGACACCCCATGATTCAAGGGTGCCGCCGGTGTGTACTGCGTAGATGACATCTTGTTTAATGATTCCGCCTCCAGAATCACCACCACAGCCTCGAGCTTCTGCGACCGATTCAGACTCGAAAATATCATGAAATTCATAATTCAATAGACTGTAAACAGCGTGAAACTGTTCGATTCTTACTTTGGCTATTGTTGGATATGATTTTCCTGCGCCATACCCTATTAACTGTGCTTCATCAGCTGATTCGAGTTCGGTCTCTGGTAGTTTGAATCCGCTATAATGCAGTTCCTCTGAAACCTTCAACAGTGCAACGTCGTCGTAATTTGATTGAAAATAGGGATAGTATTTTGACCATCTCTAGTCCCAAAACTGTCACCGCACCTCACCTTTTAGTCTGCGCCTTGGGTCGTACTATTCCTCGCTGATGGCTTCTTCCGGGTTACCGGTGGACGCAGGTCCCGTGATGACGCCGGTCAGCTGGACTTCGGTGAGGTTGATTTCATCGCTGTTTGGAAGTTCTTTGACCCAGACAATGACGGAGTCAAAAGAGGTTGGGTCTTCTTCCAAGTCGATGCCAGTGCGGCCGCGGGCGAGTGTGCCGCCGCCGAGGCGGGTGAGATCTTCAGCCTTGAATTCAGCAGCCACGAAGTCGGCAGCGTTGGCGCCATAGATGATGACTTCAGCGCCGTTGGAGCCCTCGTGAGAGATGAGCACATCGCGCAGCTGCGCGGAGTTCTCAGAAGTGACAACAATGCCCACGCCGGTCTCATCGGCGGTCCACTCGGTGTCACGGTCTTCATCGACAGCCTCCGGCACAATCTTGCCGGAAGGAACCTCGATTGCGGACTTCATTGGCAACATTACCGGCGGTGCAGTCGCCAGCGTCGGAGCCTCAGCGGTGGTGCTTTCCTGCGAACCTGTGGCTACTGGATTGGCCGTCGAATCCTGCCCAATCAGTGAGGTTACCCAGGTGGTCAACGCAGCCATGAGAACCACGAACAAGATGACGGAGACACCAATGATGATGGCGGAAGAACTGGAGTAACTCCGGGCGCCGAAGCCCGTGGTTTCCTCAGGAATGTCATCGCGTGCCAATGGCTCTTCGGTGACAGGCAACGCCTCAATTGGCTCCTGCTCTTCTTCCTCATCGGTCTCCAGCGGCGCGTATGCGCGAAGGCCCGCGGCCATTTCTTCGAGGGAGTTGTCAGAATCCTTAGCCGCTAGTTCTTCAAGGACTTGTGGGGTTGGCAAGGTGGCATCGACAAGCAAGCGAAGCGCTGAAGACAGTGACTTGCGGTCGGTCTCTTCCGTGGCCTCATTGAGCACCGCCGGGAAGGCCAACACCGCAACGCCATCGGTGGAAATGCGGATGCGTGAACGGTTATCAATACCCACGGCCAAGCCCTTGGCGTGCGCGGTGGTGGAATCTTCCATCAGCGGCGCCAGCGCGCGAGCCACGGCATGCGGATCCAGGCTGCCGGATTCGGCCACGGTGGCAAGGTCGGAGCCCTCCACCCAGTCAGCCACAACCAAGCAACCGGAGCGATAGCCCAGGATCTCCACGCCGGTTGGCATGGTGTCCAAGTTGAGCTCCGCGAGCTTACGGGTGTTGCGGGAAACCAGCGCCGAACGACGTGCAGCCTCAGCCGGTGGGGCGGGTGCTAGCGGTGCCTGGGAAGTAGTGTCCACGAACGTCAACGCCACGGTGCGGCCAGTGTCTTGCTCACGGGCCTGCCAGAAGCGCGCACCCGGCACGGAACCGCAGTCACGCAACAGACGGAAACGACCATCAGACACTGGTGCGCCTGGAACCAAGCGCGGTCCGCGGACAATACCAGCAGACATCGGCGGTGGAACTGGTGAAGAGTTGAACGCATCCAGGCCGTAGATCGGCTGGATTTCTGCCACCTCTGGCTCTTCGACATTGATGCCGTCTTCGGTACGCACGCGGATAAGGCGGCTGACACCAGGAATACGCTGCAGCGCGCGGCCAAGGTTGACCACCTCGGGCAGGTTGGAGCGGCCCAGCACCAGCCCGGTGACGATAACGAATACCACGCCGGTGATAGCAATCATGACCAAATAAGCCACGGTTGGTGCAGGATCTGGCAGCAGCATGTTCATGACCCACATCAGCAATGCCGCTGGGATCAGACCAACTACGGAAGCGCCCACTGCCCAGTAGGTGGTGGCCATAACTTCCTTACCGCCGAGGTTGCCCAGCTTGCGGCGCAGCAAGAAAGCACCAATAACGGCACCAGCGATAAAGCCGAAACCGTTGGAGGCCGCGAGCAAAATAACCACGCGTTCCGGCGAGCCCGCAACGAACGGCGACAGCATGGTCAGCACAACCTTGGTGAAGATGGTGCCGGCGATGATGTAGGTAGGAATCCAGGCCTCTTCACGCGCGTAGAACACACGAAGGTGCAGCAGCACCAGAGCATAAGGAATCAGCGTGAACGCGGAGAAGGACAGCGTTAGGCCGAGCAGCTCAGCGTTTTCTGCAGAGAACTCGTTGTACTGGAACAAACCACGCGCAATCGGAACACCGAAAGCGGTCATGAAAATGACGATTGGAATCAGTGCAATAAACGTCAGCTTGGTGCCCAATGTCAGGTCACGGACCACGGCCTTGTCATCGCCGTCTGCGGCATTGCGCGACAGGCGCGGCATAATCGCGGTCAGCAGCGTGACGCCGATGATGCCATAAGGCACCTGCAGCAACAGCCACGCCTGCTGGTACGTAAATGGTGCGGCTTCATCCGCCAAAGCACCAATACGCGAGGTGACAACGTAGCCGAACTGCGAGATAGCCACGTAGGCGACAATGGCCACGGCCATGCTGCCGAACTGCTTCAGACGCGCATCCACGCCCCACAGTGGCTTGAGGTTAATGCCGGCCTTCTTAATAAACGGCAGCAGGATGGCGCACTGCAAGACCACACCGATGGTGGTGCCCACACCGAGCAACAGCACGTGAGGGTCCATGACCGGGGAGGGCTCCGACGGGTGAAGCTGGCCGGGCACGAACTGGTAAGCCAGCAACACCGCGATGGAAATGATGTTGTTGACCACCGGCGCCCAGGCGGCAGGCCCGAAGATGTGCTTGGTATTGAGCACCGCTTGGAACAGCGCGAACAGGCCGTAGAAGAAGATTTGCGGCAGCAGCAGATAGGCAAAACTGGTTGCCTGCGTGGTGTTGACCCGGCCCGTTTCGGGCAGCATCATCTCCGTTAGCTGCGGCGCGAAAATAATAGACAGTAATGTAATACCACCCAGCAGGGTCACTGCCAGGGTGAACAGTCTTCGCACGAAGGCTTCGCCGTGGTCGGCATCTTCCTTCTCCGCGCGGACAAGCACCGGCACCACCAGGGAGGTCAGCACGGCACCGAGTACGATTTCCGTAATCAGGTTCGGCAGCTGGTTCGCCGTAGTAAACGCCGACGCGATGGCCGCACCCAAAGAGGAGCCGATCAGCACGTTGCGGATAAAGCCCGTGATGCGCGAGAGCAACGTCGCCACAGCCATGGAACCAGTCGCGCGCACAACGTCGCGGTCGCTGGCATTCTCTGCCTGCACTGACTTCAGCGTGGACTTGTCATCCACCGCCGGTGGCACCGGGGCAGGCTTCTTCAGCTCGGGCACAGGCGCCGGCGGAGAAGGTTTCACAATGCGCTGGCGCAAGCCCACAGAGCCAGCACCAGATTCGGCGCCGTTGGAAGCATCACTTTCCGATGCTTCCTGCTCCGCCTGAGAAGCATCCTCAAGGCCGGGTTCAGGTACAACCTCGGGCCGGGAGATAGGCCGGCTGTCGAGCTGGCCGTTGAGGGCTGGCAAATCAGCAGCCGCTGCCGCAGTGGCGGCGGCCTGCTCCTCGTTCAGAGAAGGGCTGACAGGATTCGACGGAGAAACAGGTTGATCCTGCTTCTCCGTCGAGCTCAGAGATTTAGGTTTGTCGTCCACGTTTCTTCTTCCGACTAGTCCTCACCACCAAAGCGAAGACAAAGACTAATGCAGCAGCGATGGCTGCGCCATAGATGTTTACGATACCGCCTCGAGTCTGCACAGCGATGTTGACAGGCTCGGATATTGTCGCGCCGTCTTCGGTGGCAAGCCACATGGAAATATTCGTTCGCTCCTGCCTCTCGGGCATGGAAGCAGTTAGTGACACCGTAATCGAACCCTCGGCTGGAATAACAATGTCATCAGACGTGTTCAGCCGAACAGCGTCGATGCTGTCATATTCCAACTGCGCACGCACCGGCAAAGGCAGCGAGTTTTCTGCCACGACCAGCAGCGGTGAGGCATCTGAGGTGCGCGTGTACACATTGCCCGGTGGGATCAAGCTCACTGCATCACGCAGAGTGCGAAGCACCACGTTATCTTCTTCCAGGCGACGATTCGCGGTTGCGGCCGCCTCATCGTGGCTATGCAAAGACACTCGGTCTGTCATTGACAATGCGGCCAACAGATCCCGGCGCAGCGGAAGCGTGAAACCATAACGCGTCATGGCGATGTCTTCACTGTTTTCCATCATCAACGTCAGCTCATCCGTATAGCGCGCCTGCTGCGCGATGCGCTGGACCTCCGGGTCCGTAAACGCCGCCGGATCAGACAGGCGCTGCTCGCCCGTATTATCCACCGGCAACCCTGGGGCTTGATCGGTGGATTCCAATTCCACGTCCGCGATCGGGCGCAGCAGCGGCAACTTATCCACCGCATCCAACACAGCCTCGGCTGTCGATGGCTCCAGATAGTTCGGCAGCTTTATCACATTCGGGCTGTCTTCAGCGTCGTTGGAGGCGTTGGATAGGAAAACTGCGGCGGCGGCGGTGAGATCGCGGGCATGCACGGAATCGGTGGTGAAGTCATAGCGCAGCCACGGATCGGTATAGGCCGTGGTTTGTGGCTTGCCGCCGGTTTGGGCAAGCAGCGCTGCCTGATTGGCATCGAAAGTCGCGGCATTGCCTTCCCACCCGGTGTTATCCGCCAAGAGCAATGGCAGCTCCGAGTCCGATGTCTGATCGGAGTAGCCCGAAGCCGGCACCACAATGTCAGAGGCAACCTCTTTGCCCGTGATGCTGCGGATGGTTTCCGCACCACGCTCAATCGCCTCCACCTCGAGCCAATTGTTGTTCACGCGCGCCACCGCATTCGGATCATTATTAGCCCACGGCATCGCGATGATGCAGTCCAGATCAGAAACCCGCTCCACCCAACGCTCGGCATCCTCAGCACCTGTGCCGGGCACGCCCGAGTCATAATCATTGCCGCGGAACCAGGAATCACGCAGGCGCTTGCGCTCCTTCACAATCGGCGGGTGCTCCGCCGCCACGTTATAACCCGCGCTCATGCGATCCACGGTGTCCAACAACGCCGGATCCATCGCCACGCATGCGCCCTCGCCCAGGTTATGGTCCTCGTATACCTCTAAGAGGCGGTCCAAACGGCCGCCATCAGCAAGCTGCTCTGCCAACGACTCATCACTGAGCACCAGCGGGTTATCCCCCACCTCACCCGGGGCAATATTGGTCTGCGCGGTGATCGGATAAATCAACGTCGACGGCGTTGCCGCCCCACTATCTTCCGGCATCCGGCCATCGGCCTCGGTGACGGTGAGCAAAAAGCGGTCATCGGCAAGAGCAACCGGCTCCCCATTGACCGTGCCCGTCAGCGACAACATGATGGGATAAACCCCCGGCCTATCAATCGCCAACGTCGCCGGATCTTCCAAACTCGTGGCGATATCAATATCCCCGCTGGTCTCCTCCCCTGGCGCCAAAGAATCCGGGAACAACGTCGCGCCATAAAAAGGAAAATCCCCATGAGCAAGCTGCTGCTGCGCCTGTTCCGCATCCGTCACCTCAACGCCGCGACGTGCCGTGACCTGCACATTCTCAATCGAGTTTTCGGCATTATTGGTGATATTCACACCAACATTGAAGCGATCATTCACGCTCACGCTGCCCGGATTACCAGTCAGCTCAAAGCCCACGCGATCGGTGCGGCGGCTGGAATTGCCCTCCCAACCAGGATGCTGGGCTTTCTCTGCCTCCTGCGCGGATGCTTCTTGCGCCGTTGCTTCTTGCGCTACTGCCTCCTGGGCCTGCGCGGCGGGAGTCATCGCGGAGTGCGCGCCAAAAGCTAGCGGTACCGTGAGCGCTGCGGCGGCAGTAATACTTGCCGTGCGCATCATCCGGGGCCGCCACGCGGACTGCTTAAATGTCACCGCGGGGTTGCCTTTCCTGCCGCGGCTTCCTTTCGTGCGAGATCGGGAAGCTGATCATGGGCAATACGCGCCAGCTTGCGCTCATCCGCATACGCCAAATGCTCAATCAACGTGGCCACTGGAATCCAGGACACTTCCGTAACCTCTGGATCTTCATCATTCAAAATGCCATCCACAAAACGCAGCAAGAAATGATGGACAGTCTTGTGAATACGCACGCCATCAGAAACGAACCAGTAGTCAATAACACCCAGCTCGGAGAACACCTCACCGTGGATACCAGTTTCTTCCCACACCTCACGCTGCGCGGTCAGATCCTTGGGCTCGCCGTTTTCAACATGGCCCTTCGGCATCGACCACAGCAGACGGCCACGGCGATCAAGCCTTCCGATGAGCGCCACATAGATACGGGTCAGATCCACTTCCCCGTCTTCGCCCACTGCCTCGGCTAATCCGGACACAACCAAGCCACCCGCTGAGGTTTCATCGCGGGTTACCATTTTGTTCGTCGAGCGCTGCTGGCGTTGCGGCCTTTGCGCTGGGCGGCGTTTGCGCCGCTTCCGGTTAGCGTGGTTAGTCATCCCTGCTTATCGTAGTAGACTCCTACACGTGGATTTACAGGACACTCAGCTAATGGGCTTACTCGCCCGCGCAGACACGACCGTTGCAGGCTTAAGTGATCTTTTATCCGGGCTGATTTCTGAGTTTGCCCGTCGCGAACACTCCCTTTATTTGGTGGGTGGTTCCGTGCGTGACGCTATTTTGGGCCGTTTGGGCAATGACTTGGATTTCACCACCGATGCCCGCCCGCAGGTAGTGCATAAGATTCTAGATTCCTGGGCGGAAAAAACCTGGGACACCGGGATTGAATTCGGTACGGTTTCTGCTGTTTATAAAGGTCAGCAGATTGAAATCACCACGTTCCGCGCGGATCTGTATGACGGTGATAGCCGCAACCCTGAGGTCACGTTTGGTGACACCTTGGAAGATGACTTGGTGCGCCGCGATTTCAAAGTCAACGCCATGGCGATTGAATTGCGTGCCGATGGCACCAGGCAGTTCCATGACCCCATGGAAGGTCTGAAGGACTTGCAAGCGCGCATCATGGATACGCCAGCCGCACCGGAGATTTCTTTCCGCGATGATCCGCTGCGCATGCTGCGCGCCGCGCGTTTTGTCTCCCAACTTGAATTTGGGGTCTCCGAGCGCGTGCTTAATGCCATGACCGATATGGCAGAAGAGATTCGCCGCATCACGGTTGAGCGCATCCAGGTGGAGTTGGACAAGCTGATCCTAGGTACCGCACCGTGGGATGGCATTGACCTGTTGGTCAACACTGGCCTGGCCCAACTGGTGTTCCCCGAGATCCCAGCGATGTCCATGGCACCGGATGAGCACGCGCAGCACAAGGATGTCTACGCGCACTCCCTGACGGTTTTGCGCCAGGCGATGGAACAAGAAGAAGACGGCCCTGACCTGGTGCTGCGGTGGGCGGCGCTGCTGCATGACATCGGCAAGCCTGACACTCGCGACGTGACTGATGGCAAGGTCAGCTTCCACCAGCACGAAATTGTCGGTGCGAAGCTTGCACGCCGCCGCATGCGCCAGCTGAAGTACCCAAAGTCAACCACGCAGGAGATCTCCGAACTGGTTCGTCTGCACATGCGTTTCCACGGCTTCGGTGAAGGTCAATGGACTGACTCCGCCGTTCGCCGCTACGTCAATGACGCCGGCGATCTGTTGCCGCGCCTGCACAAGCTGGTGCGAGCAGACTGCACCACGCGTAATGAACGCAAGGCGCGTCGCCTGCAGCGCACCTATGATCATCTCGAAGAGCGCATTGCTGAGATTCAAGAGAAGGAAGGCATCGCTGCGGTGCGCCCTGACTTGGATGGCAATGAGATCATGCAGATCTTGGATCTCAAGCCAGGACCAGAAGTTGGTCAAGCCTGGGCATTTATGAAGGAACTGCGACTTGAGCACGGACCGCTGGAACGGGACGTTGCTATTGCGAAGTTGCGCGAGTGGTGGGAGTCTAGACAGTGATGTACGCCGATAGATTATTCAACGCCTTAGAGCGCAACGAACCCGGACCAGGACAGCTGCTTGTCTCTGCCCCGGGCACGATTTCACCGCACTTTAACCGCACCGTCGTGCTGGTCATTGAACACACTGACAGCATGAGCTTCGGTGTGGTTTTGACCTCGCGCAGTGAAGTCGCTGTATTCAACGTGCTGCCGGACTGGCTGCCAGTCATCGCCAAGCCTCAGGCGCTCTACATCGGCGGCCCGCTCAACCAACAGTCCGTCGTGGGTTTGGCCATGACCAAGACGGGCGTGGACATTGAGGCGCACCCGCAACTCAACCGGCTTGCACCGCGCCTGGCGCACGTGGACATGCGCGCCGATCCAGAGGACCTCAATAACTATGTTGACGGCGTGCGCCTGTTCGCAGGCTACGCCGAATGGGGCCCAGGTCAGCTCAATGATGAAATTGAGCGCGGCGACTGGTTTGTCACCCCGGCTCTTCCGCAGGACGTCATCGCCGCTGGGCCCGCTGATTTGTGGGGTGATGTCATGCGCCGCCAGGACATGCCGCTACCGCTCTATGCCACGTTTCCCGAAGACCTCGATGTGAACTAGGTATGGGTATTTAAAGTATTGCTTATCGACGCCACCACGGTAGCCATTTCCGGGCGGCGTCTTTGCATGTCAGCGCCCAAATTGCTCGGTGCAAACTCAGCGCCCTGAATTAGTTTCGGACTGATAAGGTATCGGCTATGCGTGCTGAGGAAATAAAGAAGGGGATCAAGGATTCTTGGGCTGTTGCCTTAGGGCTTATCCCCCTGGGACTAGCTTTTGGTCTCTTGATGGTTCAAACGGGGTTCGCGTGGTGGTGGACTCCCATCTTTTCTATCGTCGTTTACGCCGGATCAATGGAGTTTCTTGCCATCGCGATGGTGCTTCAAGGCACCAGCGTCACCGCCTCTGTGATTACCGGTTTCATGGTGAACTTCCGCCACCTTTTCTACGGACTTACCTTTCCCCGCCATCGCGTGGAGTCACCCATCGGCAAGGCATATTCGACCTACGCTCTTACCGATGAGTCTTACGCGATCGTCTCCGCGATGCCGCGCGATGCCCAGCTATCCGGGCCACGCATCATCGCGATTCAACTCTTCTGCCAATCCGCTTGGGTTGGCGGCGGCATCATCGGTGCTTTGGCAGGACAGGTCATTCCTTCCGATCTGAAGGGTCTCGAGTTCGCCCTTGTCGCTCTCTTTGTTGTGCTGGCCGTGGACTCTTTTAAGAACAATCCAGACTTTTCACTGCCACTCACTGCAGCGGTTCTTGGAATCCTCGCGGCGATCATCTTTCCTAATCAGATCCTGATGGTCGCCCTCACGGCGTACCTTGCCGTGCTTTTGCTGCGCTTCTACTCCCCGCGCATCGATGAGAAGATGGAATGGCGAAAGGGGTCCAAGAATGCCTAATGGCGTAACCCTGGGAATGATCCTGGCCGTCATCATTCCGCTCTTCATTGTGACCGTCGCCCTTCGCGCACTTCCTTTCAGCTTGCTGCGCTACCTCAAAGGCAGCGAGTTCATGGCCGTGCTCGGCCGCACCATGCCAGTCGGCGTAATGACCGTCCTGGTGGTCTACACCTGGTACGGGCAGCTCGACTCCCCTGGCGGCTCACTCTCCGTCGCAATCGCCGTGGCGGCAACCCTGCTTCTTCACCTGTGGCGTCGCGATACCGGCCTTTCCATCCTCGGCGGCACGCTCATTTACATGCTCCTGGTGAATCAGGTCTTCTAGCCCACAACGCTAAATACCTCTGCGATGTTTCACGTGAAACACGGCAGAGGCATTTTGATCTTTAGAGGCTGGGGAAGATTGCTTGGGCTTCGCTCCACAATCCTTCGAACTCTTGCTGCTCGATATAAGTGGCGTCGATATCCGGGAACTGGTCATAAGTCGATGGGTGTGGCACCTGCTTGGTTGGCATATCGATGTTGCCCTCGCGGGCATCACCGGTAGCTGCACCCACGATGGAGTTGTTGGGGTCAAGGGCGATAAGACGAACCATCTCGCACATTTGGCTATTGAGCTCTTTTAGCTCCGCGATGTGGATGGCCATGCCTGCGCCTGGAACGGCCAGAGTGGTGCGTACGTAGTGAATGGTTTCCATAGTCTGACAGTCTATCTAAGCCATCTGCTCGGTAGCTTCTCTGCCGTAGCGGGCTGCCAGCCACGAGCAGATCATCAATTGAACTTGGTGGTAAATCATCAACGGCAAGATGAGAAGTCCTAGCGGTGTGCCACCGGATGCGAACATGACAGACGCCATCGGCAAACCAGTGGCAAGCGATTTCTTCGATCCGCAGAACTCACTGGCGATGCGGTCTTCGCGGCTAAAGCCGAGCTTGTTGCTGATAACGCGGGTGAGAAAAAGCATGACACACACCAGGACTGCCGAGAAGACGCAGAGGAAGATAACTTCACCGACAGAGATTTGGCTCCACACGCCGGCAACAACGCCTGAAGAAAAGGCTGAGTAGACCACCATGGCGATTGAGCCGCGGTCTACTACTTTGGTGGCTTTGTTGGCGGCGAAGTCCTTAATCCATCTGCGCAATAACTGGCCCAACACAAACGGCGCCAACAGCTGCAGCGCGATCTCGCCAAACACCGAGGCGTCAATATGGATACCGTCCGTGTTGGTCATCAGCAGCATGACTAAGACTGGCGTGGCGAATACGCCCACTAGATTCGACGCTGAGGCCGACACAATAGCGCCCGCAACGTTTCCTCGTGCGATGGATGTAAACGCCACAGAGGACTGCACAGTTGACGGCACAAGCGTCAGGAACAAGATACCCAAGTAGATGTCTTCTGAAATCACCAGCGTCAGCGGTCGCAGCAAGAGGCCGACGATGGGATACAGAACGAACGTAAACATCAAGATGGTCAGGTGAAGCCTCCAATGCTTCAAACCATCCAGTGCCTGTTGCGTGGAAAGGCGTGCGCCGTATAGAAAGAACAAGACTGCGATGGCGATCTTGACGAGAACTGAAAAAACTTCAGCGAACTCTCCCCTGGCGGGGGCGATAATGGCGATGATAACCGCCAAGATAATTAAGACTATGAGGGGGTCGACCTTCTTCAAGCGCTCAAGCATGAGTGCTAGTTTACGCACGACCCTACTTTTGTCCTGTTATTCAATTCTCCACGCGCGAAGAGGCGCACCTCGCACGGCAATGGACTATGAAGAATGACAAACAAGAAGAATGACAAAGAGGTACGCGGCCGCAATGGCCTCCGTACCTCTTCGCATTAGATGCTCCGCCGGCTATCACCTAGTCTGCGAGTGCACCGTGCCCGTTTAGCTAAACGTTCCCGACTAGCTGTTGCTGAGTTCGATTCCCAACTGGCGGGTAGGAACTCCGTCATCATCACCAAGGTCGTGCTCAAGATCGATGGTGCCGATCCGGGTTTCCTGGTCATCGGTTGCACTCATTGCCCAAGTTTCAATTTCATCCCATGATGCGCCGCCGAAGTCGTAGTCACCGAATGCGGTTCCGACATCAGAAAGGATGGTCTCAAAATGCTGATCCAGTTCGCCATTGCCCTGGACCTCTGCGTCTACGGAATCATCATCAATATCGATGTCATAGATAATTGCACCGTCAGTCTTGGTGCAGTCATCATCTCCATCGCACTGGTAACCCAAGCCCTCGAGCTCAGTCTTCAATGCTGCTTCATCGAAGCGACCAGATGAGGATGCTGAGGATGCAGAGGTGGTCTCAGCTGGCGCCTCTTCAGTGGTTTCCTGAGGCGTCTCCGCAGTTGACTCTTGGCTGGTGTCTTCTGTGGATTCTTGAGCGGTGGTCTGTGTGGACGCATCGTTTGCCGCGTTGTCATCATTAGGAGCCTCCGAAGAGCAGGAAGCTAACGCAAGGGCGGAAACGGCGAGTGCGGTAATGGCTGCGGACTTATTCATGTGTTCAATTCTCCCCGATGACCTTTGAATTGTCTTGTTTTACTCCCCATGCTCAGGATATTGGCAGATTCCTCTATGGCTACCTTGAGGTTCATTCTCCTCCAAATCCTGGGCTGTTGCTTAGTGGTGCACGATGTGTAGGATTGAAGCATTAGAAGTTTGAAAGCGCGTGTCGTTTCTGTTTCTTCCTCCAAACTGGGCTAGGTCACACAAAGAAAAGCCTCCCAAGATTCAACTGGTTGTAGCGAGTATGGCGCTCCTAGATTGAATCTTCTCCCATTATTCCGTTAACGCTATGGTTGGCTATCCCCACTAATGGAATCCCCCTTCAAATATTTCTACTGGAAATGTGGATGCCAACCCTTAGGAACGGAAACCATACAAGGTGCTTTTGGTGGCCTTATATAGGGGTTCGCCAATTACTTCTCGCTTGAAGTGAAATATTACGACTCTCGTTTACTCGCGAGTGATTGTTTTGCCTCGACCTTATTAACGTCACTGTGACGGTAATGGGGCTAGGCTCTCCCCTGTCTTGGAAAAGACTTATGAATCGCTCATTTGGGATCAAAAAGACCCGGCTTGGGAGGCCGGGTCAAATTGTGTGGTTTGAGATTGCGGGCTAAGCGCCGTCCACATTCTTAACTGCGTTGCGAAGCGCGGTGATATCAACCTGTGGAGTCTCAGCCGAAGATCCGCATCCGCCGGAGCCGCAATTGCAGCCGCCTTCGGAGCTGCATCCGCCACCCTCCTCGTGAGCCTTGAGAGTGTAAAGGTGTGCCGCGCGAGCGCCGAGGTTAGAACCAACGGAGATGGCAACCAATGCAATAAGAACGGTTGCGACGGGGATGAGCCACATCCAACCGGAAGCACGGAATGCAACCAGTGCACCGAACATTAGAGAGACACCAGCCAAGATCCAGACTGGGCCGGCAACGACGTGGGAGCCATCCCAAGCCTCTTTCGATTTGCGCACATCAGGAATTCGAAGACCGAAGTACTTATTTCCCGGAAGGCGACGGGCGGTGGCCAAGCCACCAAAAATAAGCCAATACAAGGCGGAAATCAAAAGGATAATACCAACAGCGACCATGATGGTTATTCTAATCCCGAAAGAGGGTAAAAGCCCAAATAGCGGCTATTACAAACCATTGTCACTGAGCTACAGTTATTACCGTGTCGCTTGACAGGTAACCTAATCTGTCGGTGGCGAGTCCCTGTCGATAGTTGTGAGTAGGTAGACCACCACCGCAGCGCATTCATAGAATTGAAAAACAATGTCTAAGTCAAAAGTGACAGACTCACTGTTGTTCAAGATCATCATTGCGATCATTCTTGGCATCATCGTGAGCCTTTTTGCCCCTGAGTGGCTTGGGCGCATCTTCGCGACATTTAATGGTCTGTTCAGTAACTTCCTGAACTTCTTCATTCCAGTCTTGATTTTCGCGCTCATCGCGCCAGCTATCGCTGGCCTTGGAAAAGGCGCCGGTAAGTGGTTGGGATACACCACCGCCATCGCTTACGGCTCCACTATTATTGCGGGCCTCATTGCCCTTGCTACCGCAAAGCTTCTGTACCCGGTTCTGTTGGGTAACCAGTCTCTTGGTTTTAATGTTTCGGACATCGACGAGGGCGCCATCGCGCCTTACTTCGAGGTAGAAATGCCAGCGCCATTTGAAGTTATGACTGCTTTGTTGCTGGCGTTCTGCGTAGGCGTTGCCATGACCGTGGTGAAGGCAGACACTATCTACCAGGGTTCACGTGAGCTTGAAGCAATCGTCATCAAGGTCATTTGGGGCTTTGTTATCCCACTGCTGCCGATCTACATCTTCGGCATGTTCCTCGGCCTGGGAATGAATGGCAACCTGCTTGACGTGCTCTCGGCCTTTGCAAAGGTGCTGGTTCTTTCCGTCGGCATGACCATCTTGTACCTGGTTCTGCAGTACGTCGTTGCTGGTGCCATCGCAAAGAAGAACCCATTCAAGGCACTGCGCAACATGCTTCCTGCATACTTCACCGCGTTGGGTACCTCTTCCTCGGCGGCAACCATTCCGGTTACGCACCGATCGGCGCTGAATAACGGAATTTCTAAGCCAATTGCTGGTTTCGTCATCCCGCTGTGCGCAACCATTCACCTGTCTGGTTCGATGATCAAGCTGACCCTGTACGGCTTTGCAGTCGTCTACTTGGCTGATTTGAACGTTGGTCTTGGCACCGCACTTGGATTCATCTTCTTGCTCGGCGTCATGATGATTGCTGCCCCAGGCGTTCCTGGTGGCGCAGTTATGGTTGCGGTTGGCCTGATGGGTGACATGATGGGCTTCGATGACTCCATGATTGCTTTGATGATTGCCGCATACATCGCTGTTGACTCCTTCGGTACCGCTGCTAACGTCACTGGCGACGGCGCAATCGCGATGATCGTTGACCGCTTTGCTAAGAACAACATTGAAGATTTCGACAACCCAGACAACTTCCTCGGTGATGAAGGCTACGAAGCTGAATTCATTGAGAAGGTTGATGAGAATGGTGACTCTACGGATGCGACACTGATCGCTTCGGGTGACTCCCCTAGTTCGGGAAAGCACGCCGCTGAATAGCTAATAGAGACAGCAAGAAGGCCTGGTTTCAACACCGTGATGGTGTGTGGAGCCAGGCCTTTCTCGTGGGCGCGGTAGCGCTGCTTGTCTGCGCGCTACCGAGAGTTCTACTTCTTCGTAGCTGCCTTCATAGCGGAGACGTACTCGGTGAGTTCTTTCTTCATGCCTTCGATATCGGTGACGACGGCTGGTGAGCCTTCGGTTTCACGTGAAACATAGCCGTTGACAATCTTGGTGATTGCGGAGCCGGTAATGGCGCCAGCGGCACCGGCGGCGACGGCATCTGCGACGTGCTGTGGGGTGGAGATGCCGAAGCCCAGCAAGGCAGGAGCGCCGTTGTAGCGATGGATATTGGCCACTACCTCATCAAGGCCGAGGGTTTCAGATTCAACCTCAGTGCCGGTGACACCGTCGCGGGAGACGGCGTAGATGTAGCCCTTGGAGTACTTCGCAACGCCTTCCAGGGTGCGCTCGGAGGCGCGGGCAGGGGCGATGAAGACTGGAGCTACACCAGCCTTTTCAGCGGCGGCGGCGAAAGGTGCGCCTTCGCGGACAGGAACGTCCGGGATGAGGATTGCATCGGCGCCCGCCTCACCGAATTCCTCGTAGAACTTATCCAGGCCGCGGGTGAAAGGTACATTGCCGTAGATGAGCATGCCGATCGGAGTATCGGGGAATTCTTCGCGAATCTGGCGGACTAGGTTCAAGGAGCCATCGACGGTAGCGCCGTTGTCCAAAGCGCGGATGTGGGAGGCCTGAATGGTTGGGCCATCAGCCACTGGGTCGGAGAATGGCACGCCGAGTTCCAGGACATCGGCGCCTGCTTCAACCACGGTGCGGATGATTTCCAGGCTGGCCTCAGGGGTCGGATCGTTGAGCATGATGAAGGGGACGAATGCTCCTTCGTTCTTTTCATCGAGTGCTGAGAAGAGCGCATCAAAGCGAGCGGCGCCATCACGTGTAGCAGTCATGGTTAGATAATCTCCTTGTTGATGACAAGCTCTGGGTGCTCTTCGAGGGTGCGGCGGACATGGTCAATGTCCTTATCGCCGCGACCGGACAAGGAGACCAGAATATTGATGTCCTCGTCCTTACGCTTGAGCGCGTAGGCCAGGGCGTGTGAGGATTCGAGAGCCGGGATAATGCCCTCTTGTTGAGAAAGCAGCTGGAATGCTTCGAGTGCTTCAGCGTCCGTAATGCCGACGTACTTGGCGCGGCCGGTGGCGTGCAGGTGTGCGTGCTGTGGACCAACGCCTGGGTAGTCCAGACCGGCAGAGATGGAGTAAGACTCCTCTACTTGGCCGTCTGCGTTGCGCATCAGATAGCTGCGAGCGCCATGCAGAATGCCAATGGTGCCGTTATTAATGGTGGCACCATGCTTGCCGGAGTCAAGGCCTTCGCCGCCTGGTTCGGCGCCCACGAGTTCCACGTTTTCCTCATCAATGAAGTCCGCGAACATACCAATCGCATTGGAGCCGCCGCCGACGCAAGCGACCACGAGGTCCGGCAGACCGCCGATGCGCTCAAGCATCTGAGCTTTTGCCTCAGTGGAGATGACGCGATGGAATTCGCGCACAATCGTTGGGAATGGGTGTGGGCCAGCCGCAGTACCCAACAGGTAGTGGGACTCATGGAAGGTGGCAGTCCAGTCACGCAGGGCCTCATTAACGGCGTCTTTAAGGGTGCCGGAGCCGGAGTCCACGGGCACGACCTTGGCACCCATCAGTTCCATGCGGAACACGTTGGGTTGTTGGCGGGCAACGTCCTTAGCGCCCATGTAGACAACGCACTCAAGGTCTAGCAGCGCGCATGCGAGAGCAGTCGCGGTGCCATGTTGGCCCGCACCGGTCTCCGCGATGATGCGGGTTTTGCCCATGCGCTTAGCCAGCAATGCCTGGCCCAAAACCTGGTTGGTCTTGTGTGCACCGCCGTGCACGAGGTCCTCGCGCTTGAGGAACAAGCGGGCCTTGCCGCCGAGCTTGTGCACTTCCGTAATTGGGGTTGGGCGGCCCAAGTAATCACGCAGGAGGTCTGATAGTTCCTTCTTAAAGGACTCATCCTCCATGGCATCCACGAAGGCTTTCTCCAACTGGTCAAGCGCTGGGATGAGAGATTCTGGGACGAACTGTCCGCCGAATTCGCCGAAGTATGCCGGAAGAAGTGTCTCCCTGGTCTCCGGAGTATGGGTTGATTCAGTCATGTTTGGTGTTCCTTAAGCGTGAAATTTTCTGATGGTTGCAAACACGCGGGCAATCAGGCCGGTGTCTTTAACGCCCTTAACGGTTTCTACACCGGAGTTGATGTCTAATCCTACGGTGCCAACGCGCAGTGCTTCTTCAACGTTGTCCGGGCCAATGCCGCCAGCCAACAGCGCGGAGGAAAGAACTTCTGCCGGGACGGTGGACCAGTCAAAGCTGGTGCCGGTTCCGCCATCGCCGGAGTCCAGGACAACGCGGTCGACTGCTTTGTCGGCAATGAGCGCCTGGGCAAGCGCCGGGCCATCGGAGTGTGTCATGGAGACCGCGCGCCAGATTTGGAGACCACTCTCCTGCTCTGCTCCGAAGTCCAAGTCTTCATCCTTGGAGGATGCGACGGCGATGCCAGAGTCGCGGACTTCTTGGACCACGGCGTGGATGTAGTCCAGCTCAGCTTCAAGGCTGCCTTGGTAAGGAGCGTGCAGCTGCAGTGCGATGACGCCTTCGATGGCGGCGAGTTCTGCCCAGCCCTCGGTGCGCCGGGAGACTGCGACGTAGTCTAGGTCTGGTTCGTGGGCAATGATGTCTTGCGCGGTTTCACGTGAAACATTGCGCGGGGATGCTTCTTCAAAAACGAGACCGCCGTAGACAGCGCCCGCGGCACGAGCGGCTTGGGCAGCAGACCAGGAAGTAAGACCGCAGACCTTATTGTGGCCATAAACCAACTGGCGGGCAGCACGGTCGATGTCTGGCGTGGAGGTTAGTTGAGAGCCCACGAGGAAGGCGTTGGAATGTCCACCCAAAGCGCGAACGGTGGCATTGTTGCGAATACCGGATTCGGAGACCACCACGGAGCCCTCGGGAAGCAATGCGGCCAGAGTCTTGGAGCGGCTCAGGTCGATACTGAGGTCGTGGAGATTGCGGTGATTCACGCCGAAGATATTGGCGCCCAAGCGGATAGCGCGCTCAACTTCGTCCGCGTCAATGACTTCGGTCAGCACATCCAGCCCGAAACGGTGCGCTTCATCCTGCAGGCGGGTGTATTGCTCATCATCTAAGACGGAGAGCATGAGCAAGATGGCATCAGCGCCGAAGTAGCGCGCGGCGTGAATCTGTACTTCGTCAACGATGAAGTCTTTGCACAGCACCGGCAGGTGCGAGGACAGGGAGACAGTTTGCAGGTGGTCATAGTCGCCACCGAAACGTTCAGGCTCGCACAGCACGGAAATGCCCGCGGCATAGCGCGAGTAGATACGCGCGATGGCACCTGGTTCATAGTGCTCACGAATCAGACCAAGCGATGGCGAAGAAGACTTGCATTCCATGATGAAGGCATTGGTCGCGCCATGCAGGTTGTCATAGAGGGAGCGCTCAGAGCGCGGCAGATTGTCCACATCGACATGCGCAATACGCTTGGCGATGCCCTCGAGGTGCGTGCGGCGGGTATTAACAATGCCCTCAAGCACCGTTGGCAATGGGTTGTTATTTGGCATAGTTGGCCTCCTCGTGGCGCTGCAACCAATCCTTCACCGTGGCATCGGCAAGCAAGCCCAAAGCCTTATCAGTTCCTTCCTTGAAGCTGTCGGCGTGGCCGGTGAGGTAGAACATCGCGCCGGCATTCGCGGCAATCGCGTCGCGGTGCGCTGCCGGTGCGGCGTTGTCAAAGACCTTGCGCAGTGCCTCAGCGTTCTCCTTGCCATCGCCACCAGTCAGATCGGAAAGCTGATGGGTGCCCACGCCGAAGTCCTCCGGGTTGAGGGTGTACTCCTCAATCTCGCCGTTGCGCAACTCCCACACCTGGGTTGGGCCGTGCACGGCAATCTCATCGGTGCCAGCGCCGTGCATTACAATCGCGCGGCCACGGCCGAGCTCCTTGAACACCTCAGCGATGGTGCGGCCCAGCTTCGGGTTAGCAACACCCATGATCTGAAACTCGGGGCGCGCCGGGGAAAGGATGGGGCCCAGGGAGTTGAAGATAGTGGGTACCTTCAGCGCGCGACGCACGGGCATCACGTGAGCGACGGCTGGGTGGTAGGCCGGTGCATAAAGGAAGGTGAATCCAGATTCTTCGAACTGACGCACCGCGCGGTCCACATCCAAATCCAGCGGGATGTTCAGTGCCTCAAGGGCGTCGGCGGAGCCGGACTTAGAGGAGACAGAACGGTTGCCGCATTTGATCACTTTCGCGCCGCCAGCGCCGACCAGAAGGGATGCGCCGGTGGAAATGTTGATGGTGTTGGTGCCGTCGCCACCGGTGCCAGCGGAGTCTAAAATGCCCTCGCCGGTGATGGGGAATGGGCGCGACGCGTTGATGAATGCCTTGGCTGCGCCCGCCAGGTCCGCGAAGGTTTCCCCGCGGGTGCGGATGGTGGCCAGCAGTGCGGCGATGTGGATATCGTCATAATCACCGTTGGTCAACGGGTAGAAAACCTCATGGGCCTCCTCCACCGTCGGTGCTGGGTTGTCCAGGTACTTCATCAATGCATTCAATGGTGCTGCCATTTTCGGGCGTCCTTTCTAGTTACTAATAGATACTGTAATAAATAGTGTTTAACGTGCGGTTAATGGTCTGCCTAGAGCAAGCTTCTTAGCTTTTCAGCTTTTTGATGCCAATTGCTCCACGCAACGCTCCAACATGATCGGACCCGTTGGGGTAAGCACGGATTCGGGGTGGAACTGCAGACCCAGCGCGAGACCATCTTCGGTTTCTGCAGCCATGACGATGTCATCGATGTAGCCCAAAGCGCGCAGCCCCTGCGGCAAGCTGACGCAGCCAAGTGAGTGATACCTAGCGATAGGAACCTGGGTGCCCACATAGTCCGGCTGGTCTGGTTCCACATCAGTGGTCAAACCCTTGAACACCGGGTGCTGGGTTCCGGCTTCGGTGAGAATCATCGTGTCGGTCGAACCATGGACTGGGCCACAGGGCGCTACTTCCCCACCGTGGTGCTCCAACAAGGCTTGGAAACCAAGACAGATTCCCAACAGTGGAATTTTGCCCAAGACGGTGTCGATGAGTTCCATCATGCAGCCGGCTTCAGTCGGGTGTCCGGGTCCTGGGGAGAGCACAATCATGTCAGGCTGTTGCTCAAGTACTTCCGTCACTGTGACGGTATTTCGCATGACTACGGTGTCATAGCCGGAGAGGGCATCAACAAGGTTGTAGACGAAAGAATCATGATTATCGAGCAACAAAACCTTCGGCTTGTTTGCAGTGTTAGTTTCTACAGTGCTCATCGGATGACCTCCAAGGTCGCGTTGTTGGCGGCGGCAATCGCGTGCAGTACCGCGTAAGCCTTGTGCAAAGTTTCATCAGCTTCGGATTGGGGGACGGAGTCGCGGACTACGCCGGCACCGGCTTGGACAATCGCTGTGTCATTTTTGATGAAAGCGGAACGGATAACAATGCAGTTATCCATGGAGCCATCACCGCGCAAATACCCCACTGCCCCGCCGTAGGAACCGCGGCGCTTTTGCTCAGTGTCACGAACCAGTTCCATCGCGCGCAGCTTCGGCGCACCAGTAAGCGTGCCCATGTTCATACACGCGCGGTAAGCATCAATCGCATCAAAATCAGGATGTAGTTCGGCGACTACGCGGGAGACCAAGTGCATGACGCGGGAGTAGCGGTCCACCTGCAGCAGGTCTGCCACGCGGCGGGTGCCCGGCACCGCTACGCGGGCAAGGTCATTGCGCGCCAAGTCAACGAGCATGGTGTGCTCGGCAACTTCCTTGGTATCGGTGCGCATATCCAGCTCATTGCGGATGTCTAATTCGTGGGTTGCACCGCGCGGGCGGGTTCCCGCGATTGGGTAAAGCTGCACCTCGCGGGTATCAGCGGAGAACTTCAAGTTGGATTCCGGTGAAGCCCCGATCAACTCATAGTCTGCGCCGCGGATATAGAACATATACGGCGAAGGATTAGTCTCGCGCAGCTTGCGATAAGCCGCGAAGGCATCCGGGCATTCCATGGAAAAAGAGCGCGCCGGGACAACCTGGTAAATATCACCCTCGTAAATATTCTTCTGCAGATCAACCACATGCTTGCGGAAGTCCTTATCCAAAATATCCGCGGTGACGGTGACTGTCTTTTCGCCGGCTGCCTCGGAAGTATCAGTGGCACCGGTGGCATCGACAAGCCCTTGCGCCTTTGCCAGATGCTTATCAAGACGCGCCTCAAGCTCTGCCGCATCCACATCAACGCCGTGAAGAACAATGCTCTGGTTCAAGTGATCGACGTGCAGCAGGGTCTGCGCCACCACGAATTCATAATCCGGATACTCATTCTCTCCATCACGGACCTCAGGCAGAACCTCAAAAGTATCGAGGTAATCATAAGCAAAACCGCCGCCTAAGAAAGGAAGCAATTCGTGTGAATAACCTGCATCTGACTGCAGCTTACGCAGAACCTCTGCATTCGAAATGGCTTTCAGGCGACGGCGCTCATCAATATCCGTAGAAGGCTCAAAGGCGAACTCCCCTGGTGCAACACGATAGCCAGCCAACTGCTCTTCGAGGCGAGCCAGCATGGACTCACCCGCTGGAGTCAGCACCTTCGCGCGCACACGCTGTCCATGGCAAGTGACCTTGAGGGCGGCATCCACAACCGCTAGGCACTGCACGTTCTTCTTGGACTCAATATCAGCTGATTCCAGCAGCATGGAGTCTTGTTCGGTGGCTAAGGCATCAAACAGCGCGGCGGCATCCGTGGTGTACGGCAGCGTCCGTGATGCGGTAATAAATCCGGTCATAGCTATCTGTCTTTCGCGACTGTGTTGGTTTAGAGATTAAAAATTTTAACCTCGCAGTCCGCGGGTCTATACCGGTTATGTCCCTTAAGACAACGAAAGGCCCGCACACTGCGAGCCTGGTTTTAGGGAAGCTTTAAAGAAGGAAGCTTAAGTAGGCCCGCGAGTTACGCGCGCCACCACCAAAGATTAACGGTGCTCAAGTTCTTCATGAAAGACACTGTAGCACCACAGCTTAAAAAATGGGATACAGATCCCGAAATTTAATTCTCCATACCCCCGAAGTGCTCAGTGGAGTACTAAGTACTGAGCTCAGTACCGCTTCCTCCCCATGGCAGTGAAGGCATGAAAATGCCGTTGTAGTGCACGTATGCAAGCATAGTACTTAACTCCGTACTTAACATAGTACTTCTTAGGAAAAGTACTATGTTAAGTACTATGTTGAGTGTTATGTCCCTTTTGGAGTGGGTGTTGGGCTGCGATTAGAGAGCCAACAGGGCTATTGCGGTAATGAGCCCATTATTTGCGGCATGGACAAGGAATGATCCCCACAAGCTACCGAACCATAAGCGCGCAAGAATCAAAGAAGTACCCAAAAATATTATGTAGAGCATGATGGCTGGTGAGATGTGGGCGGCAGCGAACGCTACCGTCGTTACTGTCGCTGCAATCCAAGTAGAAAATCGGGAATCAAGCCAGTCCATGAGTACGCGTCGGAAGACAATCTCTTCGAAAAGGGGCGCAAGGATTACCGTGATGACAAAAATCAGGATGCTCGCAACGATGTTGAGGTGGAAGCCGTCCGAATCGGAGCTTCCACCGCTTGGGCTTAGGCCCAGCGATGTGCCGATGAGCATGGCTCCAATGCCGCCAACTGCAATTGTCGCGGGGATCCACCAGGTTAAGTGCCACAGTGAACGGGTAGGTCGGGTGAATCCAAATTCTTGCCAGCCCCAACCGTAGCGACGTACTAACCCGAAATAGAGAACTCCACCGCCAGACAGGACAAAGCCTAAGAATGCCCCGAGGGTGACGAAATCCCCGACTGGGCCACCAGCGCTTTTGGCTAAGAATCCAGCTGCGAATCCACACCCGACCGCCGCGAGCATTCCTGCCGCAAACATTGCAAAAGCCCACGCGAGGTGGGCTCCGGTTGGTCGCGGTGCAAAACCGGCATAGCTTATGGTGTCTTGTTTCAAACTTCCCCCTCGTGTGTAGCCGTGTGGCCGGCTGTTGGTTATTTTCCTACCACGGTAATAGGAAGAAGTTTTATAGGGCAAAAGGTGCTGGAGAACGAGGTGTGAGAATCCAGTGCGCATCTTTGATACCCCCAGGTGGGGTTAAGTTTAAAAGCACTTACCGACCGTTAGGACAGTTAAAGCGGGATGTGAATAAAAGAGTGACATAGCTATGAGCTGCATGTTATGTGACTTGCATTACGCAAGATTCGAGTGTGGGTAGGGAATCGGGTGGAACTAGTTTGCAGAAGAGGTATTGAAACCCCTGCTTAACCGCTATGTTTAGAACTACCTTACTGGTTTTGCATAAGGAAGCGATGTGGCGCGTCTATTGGCGGCCGGCGTTTCCTGTGAACTCCCTTCGACACATAAGGAAGCTCTCAACATGAGAATTAATCGAATCTCCAAGCCCTCACGCATGACTTCGGTCATCGCAGCATTGTCCGCGACCGCACTGGTGATGGTCGGCTGCTCATCGGAAAGCAGCGATGATGCTGCTGGCGACAGCACTGGCGGTGACGACGCTGCTGCGGAAAGCTACTCCATCGGCATCAACCAGCTTGTGCAGCACCCGGCACTGGATGCCAGCGCGGCAGGTTTCAAGGCGGCGTTTGAAGACGCTGGCGTCGAAGTTGAGTGGGATGAGCAAAACGCCAACGGCGAGCAGTCCACTGCCGTTACCATCGCTCAGCAGATGGCGAACGCCGACCACGATCTCTACCTGGCTATCGCGACCCCAGCGGCGCAGGCCATGGCGCAGTCCATCAAGGACGCTCCCCTGCTGTTCACCGCAGTGACCGACCCAGAAGCAGCTGACTTGGTGGAATCCAATGATGCACCGGGTGCCAACGTCACCGGTACCTCCGACATCGCACCAATCGGCGATCAGGTGGATCTGCTCAAGGAACTGGTCCCAGATGCACAGACCATCGGCGTTGTCTACGCCTCTGGTGAGGTCAACTCCCAGGTGCAGGTTGATGAACTGACCACCGTTGCTGGTGAATCCGACATGGAAGTGAAGTCCCAGACGGTGACCTCTGTGACTGAAATCCCGCAGGCAGTGCAGGCGCTGGGTGATGTTGATGCCATCTACGTCCCAACTGACAACATGGTTGTCTCCGGCATTGCTTCTTTGATCAACGTGGCGAATGACAAGCAGATCCCAGTCATCGGCGCTGAGGCCGGCACCGTTGAAGGTGGCGCGGCAGCAACCCTGGGTATTGATTACGAGCAGCTGGGCCGCCAGACCGGTGAGATGGCTCTGCGCATCCTGCAGGACGGCGAAGATCCAGCGTCCACCCCAGTAGAGACCGCGAAGGAATTTACCTACGTGGTTAACCCAGAGGCAGCTGAGGCTCAGGGCATTGAGATCCCAGAGGCAATTTTGGAAGAAGCTGAGACCGTATGATCGGTGCAGTTGAGCTCGGACTCCTTTATGCCGTGATGGCGGTAGGCGTCTATCTCACCTTCCGAGTTCTAGATTTCCCTGACCTAACCGTTGACGGCAGTTTCACCACCGGTGCCGCTGCCGCCGGCGTACTTATCACCAACGGTGTTAATCCGATTATCGCTACCGGTGTTGGCTTCATCGCGGGCTTCATCGCCGGTATTATCACCGGCCTGTTGCACACCAAGGGCAAGATCGACGGCCTGCTCGCCGGTATTTTGACCATGATCGGCCTGTGGTCAATCAACCTGCGGATTATGGGCGGCGCGAATATTCCGCTGCTGAGCCAAGACACGGTGTTTACTCCGCTGGATAACATCATGGGCACCTGGTTCGGTGTCGGCATGTTGGTTGTCGGCGCTGCCGCGCTGGTCATGCTCATCGTCTGGTTCCTGTCCACCGACTTGGGCCTGGCGCTGCGCGCAACCGGTGATAATCAGCAGATGATTACCTCCTTCGGTGTCTCCACCGACTTCACCAAGACTCTGACCTTGGCGCTGTCCAACGGCCTGGTTGGCCTGTGTGGCGCATTGATTGCACAGTTCCAAGGCTTCGCGGATATCTCCATGGGCGTTGGTCTCATCCTAGTTGGTCTGGCTTCCGTTATCGTCGGCCAGGCAGTTATCCCGCAGCGTCGCCTGTGGCTGGTTGTTGGTTCCGTGGCGCTGGGTTCAGTACTCTACCGCCTCATTATTTACGTGGCGTTGACTGTTGGTCTGAACCCGAACGACATGAAACTCATTACGGCCGTGCTGGTTATTGCGGCGCTGTTGCTGCCGAAGCTTACGGGCCGAACGCCGAAGGTGGCTGGAAGGAAGGTTGCCAATGCTTAAGATTGATAAGATTTCCAAGACCTTCTTCGCCGGCACCGCCAATGAGCGCAAGGCGCTTGTCGATGTCTCCTTGGACCTCGCCCCCGGTGACTTCGTTACCGTGATTGGTTCCAACGGCGCCGGCAAGTCCACGCTGCTGAACTCTGTATCGGGTCGTTTGATTCCAGATTCCGGCACTATCTCTATTGAGAACAAGAACGTCACCCGCCACCCTGAGCACAAGCGCGCTAAGTCTGTTGGTCGAGTATTTCAGGATCCGATGGCGGGAACTGCACCGAATCTCACGATTGAAGAGAACCTCTCGCTCGCATACTTGCGTGGCAAGGGCCGCGGACTTTCCTTGGGGCTAAACTCCAAGCGCCGTGCCTTCTTCCGTGAGCAACTGACTACCCTGGAACTTGGGCTAGAAGACCGCATGGGTGCCAAGGTTGGTTTGCTGTCTGGCGGTCAGCGCCAGGCGCTGAGCCTTCTCATGGCTGGGTTTACCAACCCGGATGTGATGTTGCTGGATGAGCACACCGCTGCTCTCGACCCGCAGCGCGCTGAGCTGGTCACGACCTTGACCGAACGCATTGTTGCCAATGGCAAGCTGACCACGCTGATGGTTACTCACAACATGGCGCAAGCCATCCAGGTGGGCAACCGCCTCATCATGATGCACGACGGACAGATCATCTACGAAGCCTCCGAGGCAGAAAAGAAGAACCTGACCGTCAAAGATCTGATGGATGAGTTCGCCAAGATCAAGGGCGCCACCTCCGACCGCACACTGCTGCAGTAGGCACCGCCTAGCAAAGCCACAAGACTTCCAGTCTCTCCCTCACTCTCCTCACTGCCAAGGACGAGCGAGGAGGAGGCTGGATTTTTCTATGCCCTAGCCATTCAGTGGCAATTAATTAACCATTCAGCGCCGCGTGGAGACGAAGTGCCGCATGCAGGCAGGTGCATTCCCAGCCATCATCAAGCGCATCGGCGGGCAGTAAGTCCCGGGATTTCTCCAGGCGGTAGTGCAACGTAGCGCGGTGGATGAAGAGCCGCTCCGCGGTGGCGGTGACATTGCGGGCATTGTCCAAATACTCCAGCACGGTTTGCCACAGTGTCTCCGAACCCTCGGCGATAAGTACGCTCGCTGCCGGGGACAGTGCCGTCACGGTCGCTTCGGTGAGCTCCCATCCAAGAAGCAGCCTCCAGGCGCCGGCCTCTTCCCAACTCAGTACTTCGATGCCTTGCAGTGCCGCCACGGTAGCCATGAAGCTCGCGCGCCGGGCGGTGTTCCGGGCGCCGCTGAGTTCGCTCATTGTCGATGTTCCACGTGAAACAATCCTTGCACCGACGGCTAAAGCGGCGGCCTGGAATTCATCGAAAAGCATATGCGACGCCTCAAGGCTGTCGGAACGCTCAATGATGGTCAGGCCGTCGTGGGTGTCGGTGAGCAGAAACGGGCGACGGCGACGAAAGCGCAAAAGCTCCAGCATGAGACGCTCCGGGGCATCCGGGACATCCGGGGTCTCCGGGGCACCGTCGCGGATGTCTGCCTGGTGGCTATCCCCTGCCTCATCGTTGGGCTGGTTGGTTGGTGCCTCGGTGATAGTCAGTTGGTGTACGCGGATGGTGCCACGGCGAGGCAGCAGATTGTTGTCCACGGCCTGTGCGAGCGAACCGTCCAGTCCGAGTGCAACATCGCGCGTGATCTCGCGCATTTCGGCGACGCGGCGCACAAAGGTTTCATCGCGCGCGACCATGAGGCTGACAATCGGCTCGCGAAAGCTAGAGATTATGTCCAAGTCGGCAGCGGTGAGCGGTGGCGAGTCGATGACCCAGATGTGCCCGCACAGCCTGTCCCCGTCCCACAGCGGAATGCACAAGCGCGGCAGAAGGTCGAGCTCATCATGCGCGGGAAGTCGTACGGGTTCGCGGGAGACTTGCACGCCATTGTCCACCAACCACGGGATTGGCTCCGGGTTGGGTTCGCGGTGCAACACATTGAATACGCGGGCGTTGTCCACCTCGCCGTATTGCGGGCTGGAGCAAAACGCGTAAAAGGCGGGTGTATCTACCTGAACGGAGCGCTGCAATTGGCTGGCCAGGGAATCAACCAAGGTTTGGATTTGTCCCAGCTGTGCTGCCGCCGGTGTGGCGGCTGGCGTGGGTTGGGCATTCGGGTTCTCCGAATGTGGGATGTCGAATGGTGGGTGTTCCATGAATTTAATTCTTGCACATTTCGACATATGTCGAAGAAAGTCGCGTGTTTTGTCTAGTGACATTGAAAGTGATGTGCAGCACAATAGATGGTAGTGACGTGCCTAGTGCACACCTTATGAATATCGGCGCCAAAATGGAGGAGAAGAAAATGCGCACTACCGTGGGTGAATTCATTGTCAGCCGGTTGAAAGATTTGGGGATCAAGCACCTGATTGGTGTCCCGGGCGACTTCAACCTCAGTTTCATCGAGCAGGTCAACGAAGCCGACGATATTGAATTCGTTGGCGCATGTAATGAGCTCAACGCGGCTTATGCTGCGGATGGCTACGGCCGCCAGCACGGCGTTGGCGCATTGTTGACCACTTACGGCGTGGGCGAGCTGTCCGCGCTCAACGGCATCGCCGGTGCGCGCGCTGAGCACGTTCCCATGGTGTCTTTGGCTGGTTCCCCACCGCTGTATTCCACTGAGTACCGCTGGAACCTGCACCACTCGTTGGCAGATGGTGACTTTGAGAACATGCTCGAAGCCATCGTGCCTTTCACCGGCACCGCTATTCGTGTGACTCCAATGAATGTTGTGGAAGAAATGGACCGTGCGCTGCACATCTGCCTGCGCGAAAAGCGTCCCGTGCACATCCAGATTCCATCAGACATCACGCACCTGGAGATTGAGGTGCCAGAAGAACCGTTTAGCACTCAGCTCCCGGGCTCTGATGAGGAGCGTCTTGAGGCCGCGGTGACCCGCGTGCTGGAGCGCCTGGCTGAGGCGAAGAAGCCGGTCTTCCTCTTTGACCAGGACACTGACCGCCATGGTTTTACGGAGAAGTTCCGCACCTTGGTGGATAAGCTGCAGATTCCTTATTCCCAGCTCACCTCCGGCAAGGGTGTGCTCTCTGAGCGCGACGGCCTCTTCCTGGGTTCCTACAACGGCAAGGCTTCCGCGCCGGGCGTGCAGAAGACCGTTGAGTCCTCTGATCTGCTCTTTACCACCAACCCGCGGTTTATTGAGGTCAACTCCGGTTCGTTTACGCACCATTTGCCGGATGAGGCAATCATCAACTTGGGCGACCAGCACGTCAACGTCGGTGGTGAGTTCTTCCTGGGCATTAATACGCTTGAGCTTCTCGATGAACTCATTGCCCGCACCAAGACCTCACGCAAAAAGAAGAAGGAACCATTCGTCTATGACGAGTGGGACGTTGAAGCTGAAGCACCGTTGACCCACGCACGCATGTGGCCACGCTTTGCCCGCTTCCTGGAAGAAGATGACACCGTCATCGCCGAATCTGGTACCTCTCACATCGGTCTCACCCCGGAGCGCCTGCCGAACGGTGCGCGTTACATCAACTCCCCTATCTGGGGCGCAATCGGCTTTACCTTGCCGGCTCTTTTGGGCAGCATGCTGGCCAACCGCGAGCGCCGCCACGTGCTGTTCATCGGCGATGGCTCTTTCCAGCTCACCGCCCAGGAGCTTTCAACCATCCTGCGTGAAGACCTCAAGCCGATTATCGTGTTGGTCAACAACAAGGGCTACACCATTGAGCGCTATATCCTCGGTATGGAAGAAAAGTACAACGACATTGCCGATTGGCAGTATGCCGAGCTGCCCAAGGTCTTCGTGCCAGACACGGACATGGTCTCCTACCAGGCACGAACCGAAGGTGAACTGGAAGAGGCATTGAGCAAGATTGAATCTTCCGATTCCGGCGCCTTCCTGGAAGTCCACCTCGATCCGGAGGACGCCCCAGCAGGTTTGAAGGCCTTTGGCCCGATGACAGCGGAGTTTGATTTCGGTCCACGCGGTCCACGAAACCCATAGGGTGTGCGGGACTAAGATGGTTTCAATTGCGGTTTAAGAGAAAGAAAAGGTAGCACCTGATAATGATCCGACCAGACCTGGATAATCTTCCGGCCTATGTTCCCGGCGCACGCATGGATGATGCGGTAAAACTGTCATCGAATGAGTCGTCTTTTGCCCCACTTCCATCGGCAGCCCAGGCGATGGCTGACGCCGCCGCTGGCGTTAACCGTTATCCGGATATGGGCGCGGTGGAACTGCGCACGCAGCTGGCACAGCACTTGGGTGTGGACTTTGAGCAGACCGCGGTGGGCACGGGCTCATCCGCACTGTGCCAACAGCTGGTGCAGGCCACCACCACGGCTGAGAATGAGGTCATCTTCCCGTGGCGCAGCTTTGAGGCTTATCCCATCTTCGTGCAGGTTGTTGGCGCTACCCCAGTTCCAGTTGCGCTGACCCCTGAACAGGGCGTGGACCTGGACGCAATCGCTGCGGCGGTAACGGATAAGACCAGCTTGATCTTTATCTGCAACCCGAACAATCCAACGGGCACCACCATTAACAATGACGAGTTTGAGGCTTTCATGGCCAAGGTTCCTGCGCATGTTGTGGTCGGCCTAGATGAGGCTTATTTTGAGTACAACCGTGGTGAGAACCAGCCGGTGGGCACCGACGTTATTGCTAAATATGACAACGTCGTGGGCTTGCGTACTTTCTCCAAGGCTTATGGTTTGGCCGGCGCACGCGTGGGCTATGCCTTCGGTTCTCGCCCGCTGGTTGAGGCGTTGAACAAAGTGGCTATTCCTTTCTCAGTGAACTCTGTGGCTCAAGCCGGTGCCGTGGCAGCGTTGCAGGCGAAAGAAGAGCTTAAAGAGCGTATCGATGCCGCCGTGATCGAACGCGACCGCATCACCACCGCCTTTGCCGCCTGGGGTGCCATCGCATCTGAAGCGAACTTCGTGTGGCTCCCGGCCGCTTCCCTACCGAAGCAGCCACAAGACATTGCCGCCGATTTTGCTGCAGCTGGCGTCTTAGTGCGCGCCTTCCCAGAAGGCGTACGCATCACCGCGACGACGGCCGAAGAGTCCGAGGTTTTGCTGAAGGCATTTAACTCTTTCTAAACCCCATTTGGGGTTGGTGACACGTCACATATATAGGGTGTTGGGGAATAGTTCCGTCAGGTCATTCATTGGAATGATTAGACCAAGAACACCACAAAGTTATTAAGGAATCTCCCCATGACTGCACCCTCAAACCCCATGCACGATTTTGGCTTTGACCAAGGTCAAGGCTTAGAAATTGGTATTTATACACTCGGTGATCATCTCCCTAACCCGAAGGATGGTTCCCGTGTTAGCGCGGGTGAGCGTGTACACGAGTTCATCCGCTACGCGCAGGCTGCTGAGCAGGCGGGCCTGGCGTATTTCGGGTTGGGTGAATCCCACCAAGAGTACTTTGCCTCCCAGGCGCACGCCGTAATTTTGGGTGCCATTGCGCAAGCAACGGAGAAGATCCGGATTGGTAGTTCCTCCACCATTATCTCTACCTCCGATCCGGTGCGCGTGTATGAGAACTTCTCTACCCTCGATCTGATCTCCAATGGCCGCGCTGAATTAGTAGCCGGACGCGCATCCCGCGTCGGCCTTTTTGAGCTGCTGGGTTATGACTTGCGGGATTATGAGGAGCTTTATGAGGAAAAGCTTGAGCTGCTGCTGCAGATTAACCGGGAAGAGTCCGTGACCTGGTCGGGTAAGTTCCGCGCGCCGTTGAATGACGCCGAGGTTATCCCGCGTCCTGCCGAAGAGCGTCTGCGCATTTGGCGTGCCGTTGGTGGTGCTCCCGGCAGCGCTATTAAGGCTGGTCTTGCTGGCGTACCGATGGTGATGGCACACCTCGGCGGCACCACTTCCGTCTTTCAGCGCACCGTTGATTCCTACCGCCAAGCGGCTGAACATGCTGGTTTTGATCCGGCAACACTGCCCATCACCACCGCTGGCTTCTTCCACGTGGCAGAGACTTCACAAAAGGCTCTGCAAAATACGTACAGCCACATGAACGAGGGCATGATCCGCACCAACGGCCAGGGCATGCCGAAGCAGATGTACGCCCAAAGCGTGGACCCGATGAGTATCGCGAACCTGGGTAGCCCACAGCAGGTCATTGAGAAAATCTTGCACCAACATGAGGTCTTCGGTCATCAGCGCTATATTGGCCAGATCGATTTCGGTGGTGTGGAATTTGCTGATGTAATGAAGCAGATCGATATCATCGGTGAGGAGATTATTCCGGCAATCCGGAAATACACGGCTTCTAGCAACCAGGGGGATAAATAATGCGCGTAGTACTCATTTCCGGCTCTAATGTTGGCACGAAAACCAGGGTGGTTACCGACTATGTGCAGAAGGCCCTAGCCGCATATGACTCGGAGATAGCCGTTCAGATTATCGACCTTGCTGAGGTAGAGATGGTCTTCTCTGATGGCCGAAACTTCACCGAGTACACCGGCGATACCGGGCGCATCGCGCGAACCATTATGGACGCTGATGCATTGATCATCGGCACGCCGGTGTTCCAAGCCTCCATCCCGGCGGCCCTGAAGAATGTCTTTGACATCCTGCCCACCAATGCCTTCCGCGACAAAGTTGTGGGCATGTTTGCCACCGCCGGCTCCGCCAAGCACTACCTCGTTCTAGCGCAGCAGTTACAACCCATCGTGACCTACATGAAGGCCCAGGTTGTGCAACCTTATGTCTTCGTTGAAGGCAACGACCTTTTGCGCGGGGAAATAGTAAACCACGATGTCATCCAGCGGCTAGACCGCCTTGTAGAAGACACCGTGGTGTTGACTCAGACCTATCAAAAGATCCGGGCTGACAAGGAAGCAGAGTACGGTTTTTAGTGCTCACCCTCAGCGAATTCTTCGACGATCTTGGCGTTAAATGCCGGAAGATCGTCTGGGGTTCGGGAGGACACTAGTCCGTTATCTGTGTGGACTTCCTCGTCCACCCAAGTAGCGCCTGCATTGCGCAGGTCAGTTTGAATACTTGGGAAGGATGTGAGGGTGCGGCCTTTAAGAACATCAGCATCAGTCAAGATCCACGCGCCGTGGCAGATGACACCGGTTGGTTTACCGGCCACAAAAATATCAGCGACGAACTTTACGGCGTCGGAATCCATGCGAATCTTATCGGCATTACTGGTTCCGCCGGGCAGAATTAGTGCGTCGAAATCATCGGCATTTGCAGATGCGGAAGTGTTATCGACCTGAATTTCGGTGCCGTTCTTGCCCGTGATGGTCTGAGCTTTAGTAGAGATAATGGTGACAGTGGCACCTGCCTGCTTAACGGCCTCGACTGGGCTGGTCAGCTCAGAATCTTCGAATCCGTTTGTTGCAAGTACGGCGACCTTGCGGTTATTGAGGTTTGTCATTGTTTTTCTCCTCCTTTGTCGGAGTTGGTTACCTGACAGCGCCCATCGTAGTTACATCATCTTGGTCTTTGCCAGTGCTTCATCAAGGCTCGAGGTGTACTTGGCAAAAGGCTTACGCAGAACAACACCCAAGATGAGTGCCGGGATAATAAACAGCAGCAAGGTGCCCAGCGCAATCCAGTAATCGGCTTCGTAGATTCCGGCGATGGCAGCGCGGAAAGCGCGCACCGTGTAGGTAGCTGGAAGCCCCGGGCTGACGTTCTGGAACCACTCTGGAAGCAGCTGCAGTGGATACGAGCCGCCAGCGCTGGAAATCTGCATGACTAATAGCAATACCGAGAGTGCCTTACCGGCATTACCAAGTGCCACAGTTAGTGCGTAAATCAACAGCATGAAGATAGTTGATGCAACCCATCCGGCAAGAACCAGCAAGAATGGGTGAGCTGGTTCGACCTTCACGAAGAAGATGAGCCCCAGCGTCAGCAGCGTGGACTGCGCCAGGCCGATGAGTGCGAAGGTTCCGAAGCGGCCAAAGTACTTGGCAAGCGGGCCGATCTCCTGAGGTTCTGTACTTAGCTCTTCTGATACTTCTTCATCGTCTGCGGCTATTTCTTCTGCGTCTGTGTCTATGTCAGCATCGACAGGAGTTTGCCGGCGCTTTGGAATCCAGGCAGTGATGTCGGTGCGCAGGGCGACCGAGGCAAGGATGCCGCCGACCCACAATGCGAGAGTGGTATACAGCGGGGTCATGCCGGCGCCGAAACTGTTGACGGGGAAGACTTCCTGGCGATCAACTTGCACGGGTGCGGCGAGGAAAGACGCTAGAGCTTCCGGATCGTCGCCAACGATGTTTGCCAGCTCCGACAGGTCACCTGTCTCACTGGCAGAACTGATGCGATTTCTTAGATCATTGAGACGGTTGGCGTTGTCATCCAACGTATCCCCCACACCGTTGAGGGCATCGCGCGCACCGGTGAGAGAATCCGTGTTGAGGTTGATGTTTCCTTCCGGCAGATCGATGGAGGCACCGATGCCGCGCAGGGTGTCGCCCAGTTCGCTGATTTGGTCACGAAGCCCAGAATTGCGGACTCCTTCTACCGCATCGGCTGCCTGGTCCAGGGCGGAGAAATCTGGCTTTTCAGGAGACGGTGATTCGGCTGCGGCGTGCAGGCGATCGCGAACGCTTTCCTGGGCACTGATTGCTTCATCGAGTTGCCCGCGCAGTTGGGCGGTCTCCCCCGGCAAGACAGGGCGAATGTCAGAGTTAACGGTATCGCGCAAACCTTTATAAGCGTCAATGTTGAGTTGGACATTGTCCGCCAACGTGTTCAAGGTCTGGGATCGGGTTTCACGTGAAACACTCGCTGTGTCATAGAGCGTATCGATGCGCTGCCCTACTTCCGAGTAGCTGTCACGCACTGAGGATAATGCGCCGTCGAGGAAATCCGCGGAGCCAGTAATATCGCTTTGATTATTCCGAGCGGTGTCAGGCAGCTCAGGCAACGGGGCATCGATAATGCGCTGGGCGCTTTCCATCAATGGAAGAGCGGATTCGGCCAACTGGCCCATCGTGCGTGCGGTGCGGGCACCGCTGCGAAGCTGTGATTGCACGCTTTCGGCACGGGCTTCGATGCGGTTGAGAGCATCCTGCGTATCGTCTTTATCCAGGAAGTCCGATAGGGATGACACTAACCCGAGGGATACTTCACCGATGGTGTGGGTAAAGGTTTCAGCGATGCTGGAAGATAAACCCTGCGCGCCTTTGTTAGCCAGCGTCGGTGCCAGAGCGTTCTTCTTTTCATTGGTGTGCAGCGTGATTTCAGCGGGCTCAGAACCATCCGCGTAGAAAGTTAGCATGTCATCGCTGAAAGACTCCGGCAAAATGATAGAGGCATAGTACTCACCCGAACGCGTGCCTTCCTCGGCATCGGCAGCATCAGTGATGACCCAGTCCATCTGGTCATTGGCACGAATTTGGGAGAGTACTTGCTCACCGACATTGACTTCAATGGGAAAGAAATCACTGGTGTAGCCGGCATCTTCACTGGCCACCGCAATCTTGAGATGCTTGGTATTGCCAAAAGGATCCCAGCTAGCCAGCACGTTAAACCACGTGAAAAGCAGCGGAATGATGATGAGGAAAAGCAGCAGGCATGAGGCCATGACGCTGCGGCTGACCTTAGAAATGTCATTCTTAACAACAGAAAGGGCATCCAACATGACTACTCCCCTTCCTTGTTGTTGACGGTGCTTCCGGTGCTAACCGTGTGCAGGCCGGTGGCCTGAGCAGAGACGGATTCATGCAGGGTCTTATCGTCCAAGTGGATGATCTCTTCAGACTGTTTGAGTGATTTGCGGATGTAATCGAATGCAATGATGAGACCCATGAGCAGGAGCGTCCAGCCGGTCCACATGCCGAGAAGGACGGCCTTCGAGTCCGGGAGTACCCACGCGGCAATCGCAAGCACAACAACGCCGACGACACCGATGCCAGCGGTAATGTGAATGCGCCGGGTATAGCTTTCGGCTTGTTTGCTGATTTCTTCGGCAAAGCCTTCGCGGTCTTCGAGCGCACGAACCACGTCCGCAAGACGGTAGCCATCACCGACGACTTGAACGTTCTCGGCTTCAAACAGCTCACTCTTGGCCATCTCGCGGTTAAAGAGCATGCTGAAATGGCCGATGTTTTTACGTAATAGAATGCCTGCGATGAAAGCTACGACCGCCATGACCGCTAGCATCGCCATGAACTGCAGGTAGTGCGTGCCGTAGAAGCCACCGATGGTTTCTCGGAGGGCATCAATACCGTAGGAGAATGGCAGGAATGGATAAAGCGCCTTGAAGAATCCCGGCATCAGCTCAATTGGGTACAGCCCTGAGGCGCCGGGGATCTGCATGATGACAAGCAGCACGGCGCTGAATTTGCCCACCAAGCCCAAGGTTGAGGCTAAGGCATAAATGATGCTCAAATAAGCTAGTCCGACCAAGACTGCGGTGCCGATGAACGCCAGGGCGTTGACGGTTTGCACGCCGATGATCAGGTTGCCCACGGTAACAATAACCGCCTGGAGGGAGACCATAATGGCCATGAGAAGAAAGCGCCCGATATAAGCCTGGCGCACGGTGACGCGTTTGAATCCTTCGGTGTCTACTTCCACGCGGAAGACCACCATGAGCATGAACGCGCCAATCCACAGCGACAAGTTGGTGAACAGGCCAGCCATAGCGGAACCGTAGGAATTCACTTCGAAGACTGGTTCGCTTTCAATCGTGACGGGAGAAGCGAAGAAGTCACCAATATCCTCAGAATTCAAACCAGTCACGGTGGTGAGAACATCAGAGTTGGAAGAAGCAGTCAGCGCTAGGATGTCATTGCGCACGTTGCGGACGCCATCTTCGATACCAGCCAGCGTGAGGTCGAAATCATCCAGTGCGTCACGGGTAGAAGACAGCTGGGACACCACACTATCGATGAGGTTGTTTGCCTCCGACAGCGTGGCACGCTGGCCCTCGAGGGAACCAGCGAAGGCGCCAGCGGTGCTGCTGAGATTGCTCAAAGCGCTGTTGAGCGCCGGAATGCCGCCGCCCACGGCATCACGCAAAGCCTGTGTTGCGGAGCTGGTGTCTTGTGCAGCGGCATCGACTGCATCTGCTGCTTCGGAAATCGCTGCCACGGTGGAAGAAGTATCCGAGTTGAGGCCCTCGATATCCGCAAGCATGCGCTCTGTTGCGGCGTTGCCAGTCTTCAAGCGCTGCAACGTATCTTCCAACGGCGCAGCCACACCGGGCGCAAGCGCGGTGCTATCGAGCAGGCCTTCAACCTGGGAGATGGCGTCTCTGCCAGCCTGAATGGCATCGTTAGTTTGCTGGCCCGCAGAATTCAAGCGGCCACTGGTCTGCTGCAAGGAAGCATTGATATCAGCTATCGATGCCTTCGCGGACGCAGTACCTTCCGCGACGGCAGCGCTGCCATCGACGAAAGCAGAGGTGGTCTGATCAGTAAAAGAGGTCATCTCCTGCTGTGCAGTCTCGGCCAGTGATTGCACTTGTGCGAGTGCATCCTGGCTTTCAACCAGTGCCTGATCAATCTGCGCGACTGTATCCTTCGCGCCACCAACGGAGCCTTCTGCGTCGCTCAGGCGTGCCTTGAAGTCATCCAATCCCCCACGCGCCGACTGGAGGTTTTGAGCCGTCTCACCGAAGGAATTATTGGTGGTATCTCGCGCCTCAACAATGGCGTCTTTCAGGGACTTGCCTTCATCACTAATTGCCTCGGAGGCAGCCTCAGCGATCTGCTGCTTGAGCGCTGCAGTAATCGCCTGATCAACAGACGTTGCACCAGAGTCTGTGATCTGTGGAGTAATAGCACTCGCTTTTTCATTGACCCGGTACTCCAACGTCGGCTTCGACAACGTCCCCTCTGTCACCGCCAGCAGGTCAGAAGTGAAGTCCTCAGGGATGATGATGGTTGCATAGGTGTCGCCTCGTTTGAGGTTTTCTTCTGCAGTTGCGGCATCCTCAAACTGCCAGCCAAGCTGATCATTTTGCCGCAACTGCTCCACCATCTGTTTGCCAACATCCAAGTGGCCGATGGCATCAGAATCCCCACCGAGGTCCTCATTGACCACGGTGACCTTGATGTTCTCGGTTGAACTATAGGGATCCCAGAATGCTGCGACGTTGAACCAGGAGTACAACGCCGGTGTAAACAGCATGCCTATCAATATGATCCACGCTTTGGGCACTCGGCCCAAGCGTTTGATATCTCTTGTTAAAATCTTCCAACTTTGGAGCACGTTGGTGAGTCTACTCAGTAGTCCACGTGTGTGTTAACCACGACAAACAGACAAAGTAATTTAGTGACCTAACTACTTTTGGGCGATGAGGTTGTTCGCAAAGTAGGCATCGACAAGCTCTGGCTTATCCAGCGGTAAGACCGCACCAACGTACTGATCCGGGCGCACAATAACCACAGCGCCATCACGAGAGATTCCGCGGGCATCAAAAATGTCCTGATCCTTGTCCGCATTCCATACGTTCTCCCAGTTGGTGATCTTGTACCTACCGTTGAGCGGGCGGAAGATACGTGGGGCATCCGCATGCTCATAAGTATGGTGATGCTGCTGGTAGATGACCTTGACATCAACCAGAGCATTTTCATCGGCACGCTCTGGGGTGTACTTGGCAATAGCCTCGCTGACAACATCAGCCCACTGCACCACCGGCGAGTTTGAATCATCGGCGGTCGGTGCCGTCTGGTCCGCGAAGACATAGATGCGGTAGCGGCCATCGGCAAAATGCTGATGACCAAGATGTAGCAGGCGTGCATCCGCGCGACGCTTAGCAACATAAGACTTAAACCGCTTGCCCACCGGGAAACCAGTGGCCAGATCCTGATACGTCGTATCACCCACGATGGCATTCGATGCATACTCAGTGAGCATGCCCGCAGCAAACTCTTCCGCAGCCACGTAGTACTTCTCCACTGCCTCCGGATCTTCCAATTCCTCAACTGGAGTCGCCATCAGAGTGGACCATTCGCGGTCAAAGTTAATAAGGTTCTGCGCGGCTGGCTGGCGCTCACCGTGGTAAGTACACAGCAAATCTTCCGGCGCACGGCCATCAAGCACATGCCCAAGCTTCCACGCAATATTGAAACCATCCTGCATCGAGACATTCATGCCCTGACCCGCCTTCGCGGAGTGGGTATGGCAGGCATCGCCGGTGAGGAAGACGCGAGGAGTCTCATCATGATCGTGGAAAGAATCCACCAGACGGTGACCAACTTCGTAGACCGAATGCCACGCTACTTCCTTGACATCAATGGTGTACGGCGCATAAATCTCATTTGCCTTGCCCACGATGGTGTCAATGGTGGTCTTGCGGATCTGGCCATTATCATCCGCCGGCACTTCACCTAAGTCAATGTACATGCGTGAGAGGTAGCCGCCCTCACGTGGAATGTGCAGTGCTGAGCCTGCCTTCGAGTGAATAGCAGCCTTGGTGCGCCAATCCGGGAAGTTGGTTTCCACCACAACATCCGCCACGCCCCACGCATGGTTCGCCTTATCCCCCGCCATAGTGCGGCCGATGGACTTGCGCACACCGGAATGCGCGCCGTCGCAGCCAACCACATACTTGGTGTGAATGACGCGCTGATTGCCATCGGTATCCTCCACCGTGACGGCCACTGGGCGCTCACCGTCTTGCTCAACTTCCAGGCTCACAAAAGACCAGCCATAGTCCGGAGTGATGCGCGCCGGGCCGTACTTGGCAAAGCGAGCAAAGTAATCCAACACGCGCGCCTGGTTCACAATCAAGTGCGGGAATTCGGAAATGCCAAATTCATCATCAAGCGGGCGTGCACCGCGAACGATGTTCTCTGGATTCTCAGGATCCTTATTCCAGAAAGACATCTCCGTGATCTCATAAGCTTCATCCGTAATTTCAGTGGCGAAGCCGAAAGCCTGGAAAGTCTCCACGGAACGCGACTGAATGCCGTCAGCCTGCCCAAGCTTCAAACGATGAGGCCGGCGCTCAATGAGGCGGGTATTAACGTTTGGGAACATAGACAGCTGCGCCGCCGCAATCATGCCCGCCGGCCCGGAACCAACAATGAGCACATCCATCTCATCTGGAAGCTCGGTGTCTCGGTCTACGCCATAGCCTTGGGCGGGTAGGACGCGTGGATCTTCAGATACATAGCCATTGTGGTGAAACTGCATGTGGTTCTCCTTGTGCACTCAATCAGTGAATTTTTTGCCGGGGGTATCTCGCGTGTCAATCAATGTGAGACTTCAACGCGCCAAACGTGACTGGGCGCTAAACCGCGGTGAGATTGTGACGTAGACCCTATGTGGCGAATCATATATGATGTTGCCACTTCAGGCAATAGTGACACGTCAAACAGGGAGGGAAATATGCCGCGCGTTTAACAAAGCTGCTGGTACCCGCACTAGGGGTGCAATTCCCGTGGGGAGCGCTTTCCTAGCCTGTTCCGTGTGGTGTATTCACATGGAATTAGGTTTTGGCGTCCTCCAAAGTGGGCATCGATAGACGTTGTGGACTTATAGGCGCAGAGAAAAGCCCCGCCGATATCTGATGTGGATACCAGCGGGGCCGTTCCAAGGCTCTCGAAAGAAAACTAGTTCTTGCTGAAGATGAAGTGGTTCTTGGACTGCTCTTCTTCGTGGTCGGATGCAAGAGGAATACCCTTGCGCTCGCGCAGGAGGAAGGCGCAGATGAAGCCGATGACACAGGCGCTGACCAGGTAGATGGACACAGCGGTGGTGGAGCCGGTGGCTTCTACCAGGGCGGCGGCAATCATTGGGGCGAAGGCGCCACCTAGGACGGAGCCGAGCGCGTAGGTGATGGACACACCGCTGGCGCGGATGGAGGCTGGGAAGAGTTCGGCGTACATGGCGGACTGCTGGCCATAGGTCAGGCCCAAGCCGACGGTCAGGGCGATGAGTGCGAAGTACAGCAGGCCCAGGTTGGCAGTGTTTACCAATGGGAACAGCGCGGCGGCAGCAATCGCCTGCAGTGCGAAGCCGATGAGGTAGGTGGTGCGGCGGCCAATCTTGTCAGAAATGAATCCGGCGAACAGGGTAAACAGCATCCAGGTCACGGCGGACAGGGTGACGGCGTTGAGGACATCGCCGCGTTCAAGACCAACTGGACCGTTTGGATCAGAGGCATAAGACTGGATGTAGCCGCCGGTGGTCATGTAGCCCACGGTGCCGTTACCAGCGAAAACAAGAGCTGCGACGATAACCAGCGGGGTGAACTTCTTGAATAGCACCTTGGCTGGGTTTTCTGCTTCGACTTCCTTGCGCTCAGCCATCTCTTCGAAGACTGGGGATTCATCAACGCCCATGCGGACGAAGTAGCCAACCGCTACCAGCACGATTGAGAGCAGGAATGGTACGCGCCAGCCCCACTCCATGAAGGCGTCGCCGGGGGCGACCCAGTTCATGATGGACAAAACTCCCGACGACAGAAGAAGGCCGATTGGTACACCAATCTGGGGGCCTGCGCCGAACAATCCGCGCTTTTCCTTCGGTGCGTGTTCCACCGCGAGCAATACCGCGGAGCCCCATTCGCCGCCGGCTGAAATGCCTTGAATAATGCGCAGCAGGATGAGCAGCAATGGTGCCCAATATCCCAGCGTGTCATAGGTGGGAAGTAAACCGATCAAGGTGGTTGCGCCACCCATGGCAAACAAGGTCACCATGAGGACGAAGCGGCGGCCCAGACGGTCACCATAGTGCCCAGCTAGAAATGCGCCCAAGGGGCGGAAGAGGAAGGAAATGCCCACGGTCAAAAAGGCAATGATGCTGGCCATTCCGCCTTCAAGGGGACCGAACATGACCTGGTTAAAGACCAGGCCAGCGACTGCCGCGTAGAGGAAGTAGTCGTACCACTCGATGGCTGTGCCGATGGTGGTTGCCGCGAGGACTCTGCGGCGCTCGCGACGCGAAACGTCTTTGGTTGTGGTGGTCGAGGTCATTAAAACCCCTTTCAATTGTGTGGTGCTGCTTGTACTTTCTAGGCATTTGTGAGGTGACGCACTTGCCCAACGCGATCAAATGATATACGATTTGAGTCAAATAGCAATGAGCAGAAAGGAATTATTCGTGGCCGTTCCTTCGTTCCTCCCGGATTTTCCGGGCAAAATGATCGCTGTCCATGTGGCATTTGAGTCCCGTGCGGCACAACGCGGACGCCGGCCTAAGTATCCGAGCTACTTCATCAAGGCAACCAGCACTCTCGCCGAATCAGGCGGAGTTGTTGAGCGTCCAGCTGGCACTGAGTTGCTGGCGTTTGAAGGTGAAGTCGCTTTGATCATCGGCAAGCCTGCGCGCAATGTCCCCCTTGAAAATTCGTGGGATCACGTCGCCTACGTGACCGCCTCCAATGATATTGGTTTGTATGACTACCGCGCGCAGGACAAGGGATCTAACACCCGCTCCAAGTCGCGTGACGGCTACACCCCGATTGGCCCAGATTTGATTGATGCGCAGACGATTGACCCTAAGGGTCTGCGTCTGCGCACCTGGGTTAACGGTGAAATTGTCCAGGAAGATGGCACCTCGGATGAGGATCTCATCTTCCCACTCGCACAGTTTGTGGCTGACCTTTCTCAGCACATGACCTTGGAAACCGGCGATATTATTTTGACCGGTACCCCAGCTGGTTCCACCGTCATCGTTCCAGGTGACGTGATTGAGGTTGAAGTTGATGTCCCTGGTGGCGTTACTTCGGGCCGTTTGAAGACCACCGTTACTGAGATTGAGGCTTCTTTTGACCCAGCTGTTGGTCAGCTTCCAAATGTGGATGACAAGCAGCGCGAGGATGCTTTCGGTGACCGTGAATCCGCTGGTCTTCCACCAGTGGAAGATAAGCAGAGCTTGCCGGCCGCGCTGAAGGCAAAGCTGCAGGCAGCACCAACCGCTGGCTTGTCCGCGCAGTTGCGCAACCGCGGCAACGTGGATTGCTTCATCGAAGGCGTCTTCCCGCAGACCACCGGCACCAAGCTGGTCGGCGTGGCTCGCACCCTGCGTTTCATTCCTTTCCGTGCAGACCTGTTCAAGTCCCACGGCGGCGGCTTGAATGAGCAAAAGGCAGTCTTTGATTCCGTGCGCGAAGATGAAGTCATTGTCATTGAAGCCCGCGGCACGCGTGAGGCTGGCACCTTGGGTGACATTCTGGCGTTGCGCGCACAGGCTAACAAGGCCGCTGGCGTGGTCACCGATGGTGCGGTGCGTGATTATGAAGAAGTAAAGCGCATTGGCCTTCCGGTCTTCAGCCAGGGTCCACACCCATCAGTGCTGGGACGCAAGCATGTGCCTTGGGATTCCGACATCACCATCGCTTGTGGCGGCGCAGCCGTGCAGCCGGGTGACATCATCGTTGGTGATGATGACGGCGTTCTGGTCATTCCACGTGATATCGCCGAAGAGGTTGTGGACGCAGCCTTGAAGAAGGAACACGAGGATGAGTGGGTTGCAGCCCAGGTCGCTAAGGGTGCAAGCCTGGACGGCATGTTCCCGCCAACCGGTAAGAACAAGGAAGCCTACCTGGCTTATGTTGAGTCCAACCCGGTGCCGAATCCAGCTGAGAACGTAGCTGAGTCCGATGGCGACGCAAACAATTAGCAAGTCGAAGGCGGAAACGGCCTACGCGTGGATTCGGGAAAGAATCCGAACCCGCGAGTATGAGCCCGGATATCGCCTGGTGCTTTCCACCATTGCGGAGGCGCTGGAAGTCAGCGTCGTCCCGGTGCGAGAGGCCATTCGGCAGCTGGAGGCAGAAGGCCTGGTCACCTACGAACGCAATGTGGGCGCCCGGGTTTCTACCTACAACCAGGATGTGTACTTCGAAACCATGGAGACCATCGCCGTACTGGAAGGTAGAGCCACCGCGTTGTCCGCCCCGCTGCTAGAAGCAGAGGATTTGGCGCAGGCGCGGGCGGTGAACCAGAAGATGCGCGATTTGCTCGATGATTTCGATCCGATTGAGTTCACACAATTAAATAAAGCTTTTCATCGAGTGCTGTTTGGCAAGTGCCCGAACGCCAGGTTGGTGCAGTTGCTTTTCGATGAATGGGAGAACCTCGAGTACTTCCGCGTTTCCACCTTTAGGTATGTGCCGCAAAGGGCGCAGGACTCGGTGGAAGAGCACGAGAGGTTGGTTGCACTCATCGAAGCAAAAGCAGACAAGTTCTACATCGAAGCCCAGGCCCGTAACCACCGACTTGAAACTTCAACCTCCTACCGTCAGCGCTTGAACGCGGAAAACACCGCAGACAAAGACAACTAGTACAGCAAGCACAGAAGCTTAAGGAGCTAAAACATGACTAATAATGATGCTGCAAAGCCACAGGACCTGCCAGAGAAAATTCTTCACTACATCAACGGTGAGTTTGTTCCATCCGTTGACGGTGATGAATTCGACGTCATTGATCCAGTAACCAATCAGCCATACATCAAGGCTGCATCAGGCAAGCCAGAAGACATTGACAAGGCAGTCGCCGCGGCTAACGATGCCTTCAAGAACGGACCATGGTCCTCCATGCTTCCACGTGAGCGCGCTCGCGTTCTGGACAAGATTGCAGACGTTGTGGAATCCCGCGCGGATGTTCTGGCTACCTGGGAGTCCTTCGACTCCGGTCTGCCAATCACCCAGGCAACTGGTCAGGCAAAGCGTGCAGCTGAGAACTTCCGTTTCTTCTCTGACCTGATTGTTGCGCAGGCAGATGATGCTTACAAGGTACCAGGCCGCCAGATCAACTACGTCAACCGCAAGCCAATTGGCGTCGCTGGTCTGATTACCCCATGGAACACGCCGTTCATGCTGGAGTCCTGGAAGCTTGCACCAGCTTTGGCAACCGGTAACTCCGTGGTTCTGAAGCCAGCAGAGTTCACCCCGCTGTCCGCTCAGCTGTGGGCTGGCATCTTCGAAGAAGCAGGCCTGCCAAAGGGCGTATTCAACCTGGTCAACGGCTTCGGTGAAGAAGGCTACGCTGGTGACCCGCTGGTCAAGCACCCAGATGTTCCACTGATTTCTTTCACCGGCGAGTCCCGCACTGGCCAGATCATCTTCGGTAACGCGGCTCCTTACCTCAAGGGCCTGTCCATGGAGCTTGGCGGCAAGTCCCCAGCTATCGTCTTCGATGACGCTGACTTGGACACCGCGATTGATGCCACCATCTTCGGCGTCTTTTCCCTCAACGGTGAGCGTTGCACCGCTGGTTCCCGCATCTTGGTTCAGCGCGGCGTCTACGACGAGTTCGTGGAGCGCTACGCAGCACAGGCTAAGCGCGTCAAGGTTGGCCTGCCTTCTGACCCTAAGACTGAGGTTGGCGCACTGGTTCACCCAGAGCACTACGAGAAGGTCACTTCTTACATTGAAATCGGCAAGCAGGAAGCAAAGCTGGTTGCTGGCGGCGAGCGCCCAGAGGAGTTCCCAGAGGGCAACTTTGTGCAGCCAACCGTCTTCGTGGACGTTGACCCAGAAGCACGCATCTTCCAGGAAGAAATCTTCGGCCCAGTCGTAGCTATCACCCCATTCGACACCGATGAAGAAGCTCTTGAGCTGGCTAACAACACCAAGTACGGCCTGGCTGCGTACATCTGGACTTCTGATCTGAAGCGCTCCCACAACTTCGCACAGAACGTTGAAGCGGGCATGGTCTGGTTGAACTCCAACAACGTGCGTGACTTGCGCACCCCATTCGGTGGCGTTAAGGCTTCCGGTCTGGGTCATGAGGGCGGCTACCGCTCCATCGACTTCTACACCGACCAGCAGGCTGTTCACATCAACCTCGGTGAAGTACACAACCCAGTCTTCGGCAAGCAGACTGACTAATTTTCAACACCCCTTCCCTTCCTCTCACCTCCCCTTTTTTCCTTTTGACCACAAGGAGTCATCATGACTGAAGTACAAGCCCCAGATATCCTGCGCTGCGCATACATGGAGATCGTCGTTACCGACTTGGCAAAGTCCCGCGAGTTCTACGTGGACGTTCTCGGCCTCGTTGTTACCGAAGAAGACGACAATGAGATCTACCTGCGCTCCATGGAAGAATTCATTCACCACAACATCGTGCTGAAGAAGGGCCCTGAAGCCGCCATCGGCGTATTCAGCTACCGTGTTCGCACCCCAGAAGATGTTGATGCCGCTGAAGCTTTCTACAAGAACCTGGGCTGCCGCACCGAGCGCAACAAGGACGGCTTCGTGAAGGGTATCGGCGACTCTGTTCGTGTTGAGGATCCACTGGGCTTCCCATACGAGTTCTTCTACGAGGTAGACCACGTTGAGCGTCTGGCTTGGCGCTATGAGCTCTACAGCCCAGGCGCGCTGGTTCGTCTGGACCACTTCAACCAGGTGACCCCTGACGTTCCTAAGGCTGAGAAGTACATGGAAGACTTGGGCTTCCGCGTCACCGAAGCTATTCGTGATGAAAAGGGCACTACCTACGCTGCATGGATGCGCCGCAAGCCAACCGTGCACGACACCGCGATGACCGGTGGCGATGGCCCTCGTATGCACCACATTGCATTCGCAACCCACGAGAAGCACAACATCTTGGCTATCTGTGACAAGCTCGGCGCACTGCGTCGCTCGGATGCGATTGAGCGTGGCCCTGGCCGCCACGGCGTCTCCAACGCTTTCTACCTCTACCTGCGCGATCCAGATGGACACCGCGTGGAAATCTACACCCAGGATTATTACACCGGTGACCCTGACAACCCAGTTGTTGTCTGGGACGTGCACGATAACCAGCGTCGTGACTGGTGGGGTACCCCAGTTGTTCCTTCTTGGTACACCGACGCATCCCGCGTTCTGGACCTGGACGGTAACCTCGTTCCTCTGGTGGAGCGTACGGATGCTTCCGAGCTGGAAGAGACCATCGGCGCAGACGGTTTCTCCTACACTCGTTCTGACGAGGGAGAAGAGTCCATGCCAGATTGGAAGAAGGGCGAGTACAAGCTGGGCAACCAGCTTTAATCCCCGCAGCTATGCTCAAGCCCAAGCGGGGATCCTCGCTTGGGCTTGTCCCCTTTTAAACAAGGTTCCATTACGAGGTTTTATTTAAAGGTTCTGACCAAGGAGAAACCTAAGAATGTTAGAAAAAGAACAACTCCAAGAAATTGCCAAGCAACTGCATGAGGCGGAGAATAACCGCACCATGATTCCACGTCTGACCGCGACTTATCCAGATATGACCGTGGAGGATTCCTACGCGGTGCAGGGCCAGTGGGTGCAGCGCAAGATAGAGGCGGGTTCCAAGCTGGTAGGCCGCAAGATTGGCCTGACTTCCAAGGTCATGCAGGAAGCTACCGGTATTACTGAGCCAGATTATGGCGCGATTTTTGAAGACCAGATTTTTGAGAACGGCTCCATCATTGAGCATGAGCAGTTCTCCAATGTGCGCATTGAGGTGGAACTGGCATTCGTGCTCAAAGAGGACCTGTCTGGTCCCAACGTCAATATCTTCGACGTGCTGCGCGCAACGGAATACGTAGTGCCTGCGCTGGAGATTTTGTCTTCTCGCATTGAGATGGAAGGCCGCACCATCGTGGACACCATCTCTGATAACGCGGCGCTTGGTGCGATGGTCTACGGCGGCAACCCGGTTGCCCCAGATGCGGTTGACCTGCGTTGGGTCTCTGCCCTGCTGTATCGCAATGAGTCCATTGAGGACACCGGCGTGGCAGCAGCTGTGCTCAATCACCCAGCGATGGGTGTGGCGTGGCTGGCTAATAAGCTGCATGCGCACGGTGAGACTCTCAAGGCCGGGGAAATCATCCTGGCTGGTTCTTTTACCAAGCCAATGTGGGTCTACCCAGGCGATACTGTCCACGCCGATTATGGTGAGCTAGGAGCAATCACATGCCGTTTCCAGTAGAACTACCAAAGCCGTTTAATGCACAGCTTGCCGATGCCTCGCGGCCGCAGGTCGGCATGTGGATCTCTTCCGGCTCTTCTGCCGCGGCAGAGATTGTTGCCTCCGCGGGCTTTGATTGGGTACTCGTCGATGGTGAGCACTCCCCTTATAGCCTGGAGACCATTACCACCTTGCTGCGCGCGGTTAGCGCTTATGATGCAACGCCGATGGTGCGCTTGCCGGTTAATGACACCGTGTTGATTAAACAGTATCTTGACCTGGGTGCGCAGAACTTGATGATTCCTATGGTCGATTCCGCCCAGGAAGCCGAAGCTGCGGTTGCAGCGATGCATTACCCGCCGCGTGGCGTGCGTGGTGTGGGTTCTGCACTGGCGCGTTCTTCGCGCTGGAATGCGGTGCCGAATTATCTCACCACCGCGAGTGAGACCCTCAGCCTCACCGTGCAGATTGAGTCAGCCGAAGCGGTGAAGAACGCCGATGAGATCCTCGCTGTTGATGGCGTCGATGCCGTCTTTATCGGCCCTTCTGACCTCGCTGCCTCTATGGGCCTTATTGGTCAGCAGCAGCACCCGGATGTGGTTGATGCTGTTAATGCCACCATTGCCAAGGCGAAGGAAGCCAGCAAGTTTGTTGGCGTCAACGCCTTCAACTTAGACCAGGCGCAGGCCTACATGGA
>JAUNRU010000037.1:0-25323 GCA_030535535.1 Corynebacterium casei | reverse complement strand
GCTAACCCGCGCTCACGCGAAAGCTCCCCACCAGCCAGACTGTTTATTCAGTCCCGGCCGGTGGGGAGCTTTTCTGTAATCGGCCACCCGTCAACGGTAAACGGTCTGGTGGGGATCACTAAAGCGTCCGGTAAATCTCTCTCCGGTGTCCCACATTAAGAACGAGAATTATTAGCTGCCTATCTCGGATTTCATAAACCACCCTGTAGGAGCCAACCCGGATGCGAAATTCGCCGTTACCACCTTGGAGCTTCTTAACGCCAGCAGGTCGCGGTTCAACTGCGAGAGCCTCGATCGCAGCAATGAGTTTTGATTTCTGCGACCTTTCCAACTTTCGCAAAGACTTACTCGCTGCAGTTGTCAGGGAAACAGAATATTTAGATTCGGACATAGATAAAGAAATTAGTCCAAACCGAATTCGGCTTTAAGCTCTTCCAAAGTTACTACCTCATCATCGAGACGAGCAGCCGCTGCGGCCCGGATATCTTCCATGTCTTCAAGGGCTTCGATAGCGCGGTCGAAAAAGTCAGGCGACACGACCACTGCTCGGCGGCGAGAACCACGGCTCAGGATCGAAACAGGCTCACGCTGAGCCGCGTCGAGGTAGCGGCTCTGTTCGTTGCGAAACTCACTGGTGGTCACATTTGTACTCATGCCCCAGATTGTACAACTTGTACAAGATGTACCGCAATAGCCTTTTCTAGATTTCGGTGCCGAGCCAGACTGGCTCGGGGATGAGCTTGACGCCGAATTCATCAAATACGCCGTCGCGGATGGTGCGCGCCAGATCCACGATGTCCTTCGACGTGGCTTCGCCGCGGTTGGTTAGTGCGAGCGTGTGCAGCGTCGACAGGCGTGCCTGAGCGTCGGTTCCGGGGTAGCCGCGCTTGAAACCTGCGCGCTCAATCAGCCACGCCGCGGAAAGCTTCTTGCCGCCCTCGGCATCGAAGCGGGGCATGGACTCGGCGGCTTCATCGCCAAGCTTTGCGGCAACGCGCTGCGCGACCTCATCCGCCTTCTCCTCCGGGACGATGGGGTTGGTAAAGAAAGAACCCGCGGACCAGGTGTCCTTATCTGATCGGTTGAGCACCATACCCTTGCCGCGGCGCAGTTCCAGGACGGTGTTGCGAATCTCGTCAGCTGGGCGACGCTCGCCAGGGTTCTCAGTGAGCTGACGGAAGTTCAGCGGGGCGGAAAGGCCATCGGTAGTCAACTGCATCTCAATGGCGAGCACCACGGCGCGTTCAGTGAACTTGATGTTGGAATAGCGGTAACGCAGCTCCAACGTGGAAGCTTCCACCCATTCATCTTTCTCAGTCCGGCGGTCGTACAGGCGCACCCAGGTCAGCACGTCAGAGACCTCAGTGCCATAAGCACCGACGTTTTGCACTGGCACCGCGCCCGCGCGGCCCGGAATGCCCGATAGGCACTCGATGCCACCCAAGCCGGCATCGACAGCCGCTGCGACAACCTTGTCCCAATTCGCGCCCGCACCGGCACGCACAATGCCCGAATCCTTATTGACCTGAATATGGTCAAACTCCAACGACACCGCAACATAATCCAACTCACCCTGGCCCATGGATTCATCCGCCACCAGCAGATTAGAACCATCACCAACAATGACAATCGGAATATTTTCACCATCGAGCACGCGGACTACAAAACTAGCCGCATCCGCATTGTGACAACGCACCGTATAGCGGGGTTTCCCGCCCACACGCAGCGTGGTCATGTCGGCGAAAGTGGCCTCATTGTCCACTTCAACGCCGACGAATTCTTTCAGGTGCTGGGTCATAAATTCATCGTTCACACCTACCAAGGTAGTCTGTTAACCATGTCAACCCGTAGCGAAAACACCGTAACTATCAATCACCCCATTGAAAAGGTGCACCAGGCGTACTCCACCAAGGAATTCTGGGAGTACATCGTAGCCAACCTCTCCCCTGAACCAGGCGAGGTCAACGAGTTCACCGGTGAAGAAGCAACCCTTTTCGAGGTTCTTCCAACCACCCTTCTGCCAGAAGCAGTTCGTGCCATGGTTTCCCAGTCCCTCAAGGTCAAGCGCGTTTTGACCATCGGCAAGCTGGACGGCGAAAAGTTCACCACCGCCTTCAACGCTGACGTGAAGGGCACCCCAGTTGATTTCAAGGGCGACATCAACCTGGCTGGTGAAGGCGAAGCTACCAAGCTGAACTACACCACCGATGTCTCCATCAACATCCCACTGATGGGTGCCGCTATTGAACCTAAGGTTGGCGAGGCTCTGGAAGAGCTCTTCGGCAACGAAGCTAACCTGGCTGAGCAGTGGATTGCTGAGAACCTCTAAGGTTTTCTCCACCTCGTAATGGCCGACCATGCACATAATCTGCGCGCTGACGCAGTAGCTGGTCGGCCTTTTGGCGTTATTACCCGCGGCACCACCGGGCACAACCGGCTACGGCGCTGTGACCGGTGGATGGCCTATCACCCGGAGATTTCTTCGCTGCTGCGCATGACGCCCGAGCCTCTGGCTTTGGATGTTGGCTATGGTGCGTCCTACACCACCACCGTGGAGTGGGCGCGGTGGCTGCGCACCGTGAACCCTTCGGTGCGGGTGACAGGCCTGGAAATCAATCCGGAGCGCGTCTTGCCGCCGCGCGATGGTGTGAACTTTGAACTCGGCGGCTTCGAGCTGCGCGGCTATCGGCCGCAGTTGGTGCGCGCGTTTAACGTGCTGCGCCAATATGACGTGGACCAGGTGCCCGCGGCATGGGAGTCAGTTACTTCGCGTCTTGCGCCCGGTGGCTTCTTCGTGGAAGGCACCTGCGATGAGCTGGGGCGGCGCAGCACCTGGATACTGCTGGATGCGCACGGGCCGAAGACTCTGACGCTGGCGTGGGATCCCTTCGATGTGGACACCCCCTCGCAGCTAGCGGAGCGTCTGCCCAAGGTCCTTATTCACCGCAATGTGCCGGGCGAGCCCATCTATGAATTGCTCAAGGCTGCCGATGAAGCCTGGGCGCACACCGCCGGCTGGGCCCCACACGGCCCGCGAATTCGCTGGCGCGAGGCGCGCAAACTCATGCAGGCCCAAGGAATTGCCTTGCATCCGATTCGCCGCCGGATTCGGGATTGCGTCCTGACTGTGGACTGGAATGTAGTAGCGCCTGCAGTTTAACTGTGAATTGCCACCTTGCTTTGGCTCCCGCATTGCCCGAAGTGGTGCACATGCGTCACACTAGTACCTATGGCAAAGACTAAATCAGCGGGATCAACCGCGTGGAAAATCATCGTCGGCATTTTGGTGGCTGTGCTCATCATTGTCTTGATCGCAGAATTCGGCCTGCGCTGGTTTACCGCGAAACAGATGAAGGACCAGTTCCATGCCGCCGCGCAAGAAGATGGCATTGAGGTATCAGAAGAACCAACCGTGTCCTTCGGCTCTTCCCCACTGATTTTTGGTTTGCTCGGCGGCGAAATCTCGCAGCTAGAAATGCACACCCCATCCACGCTGCAAATCAACGGCAACGTCATTACCGGCCAGCCGGAGTCCACCGTGGAAATGGAAGGCATGACCCTGGCTGAGGATCCCGTGGCACGCCATTTGGTTGCCACCACCGTTATCCCAGAGGACTATTTGCTGATTACCTTCCAGGAGGCAATCGCTAGTGAATCCGGCGTGGACATGCTGCGCGATGTTGTGGTCACCGACATCACCGCCAACGGCGAGGAAGGCGTGTTGGACTTCCAGCTCGGCGGCGGCCTAGCCACCATCTCCCTGCAGCCAACTGCTGTTGACGGCCAGCTGCAGCTCGAAGCAACCGACTCCACCCTGTTTGGTGTCTCCCTGCCTGAACAAGCCACCCAGTCCATCTCTGAGGGCCTAAGCAAGGGCATGCAAGACCAATTCACCGGTGATTTATCCATTGAGGACATCACCATCAATGACGGCACCGTTTCCATCCGCATGGCCGGCGATAACGTGAACTTCAACGAGTTAAGCCAGCAGATGAGCCAGACCGCTCAGGCTGTTGAAGAACCTGCGCCGGCAAGCTAACCAAGGCGCTGCCTGTGGATAACTTGGCCTGTTGGGTGACGTGTCAAAATAATTATCCACGGGTTTTCAGGCCTGCGCTGGTGCGGGCTTTCGTTGTGGGTTTAGCGTCTAAGTTATGGACTTTCTTCACGCAATCAAATTCATCTACACCCAGGGCATAGGGTTCCTCCGCTTTATCAACGAGCAGTCTCCCTATGACTTGGAGGGCATTGGCATTGTGCTGCCTAAAGCAAAGGAGTGCTCCAAGCTTGCCGATAGCCTTCTCGGCTCCGCCGACTCCCCGCGCCTGCAGCGCGAATCAATAGTGCTGCCCGAACAACGCCAGTTAAGCCTCGACCATCTCATGATGGTTAATAGATACGCGAAGAAATTGAAGAAGCGCGGCACAGCCTGGAAACTGCGCGCAGAGCTTATCGCACACGAAGGCTCGTGCAAGGAAGTCAATGCTTACGGCAACCGGCGTGTGAAAGAAATCCAAGGCGACAAACCGAAAGAGCCCGGTGTAAAAGTGAGCCAGTCCAAGAACGGCATGGTCACGATGACCGTGACGGATACGCAGCGCCGAATTTCTGATTTAGAGAAAGCCCTCGACGCGATAGAAACCACCGAGCAACCGCGGAAGAAAGCGCTGTTGGAGGCGGTTTGGAAACACATCGACGGCGGCGGAGGAATACTCAAACCGGAATACCGCACCGTCATTGCCATCGGCCTGGATCAATCCGCGACGATTGTCCGCGGCGATGGCAACGAATCGATCATCGAAGCCTCCGACGGCACCACCATGACTGGCGCGGAAATCGTTAACCTTGCGATGCCCGGAGCCCTCGGTGACAAAGTCTATGCCGGGCTCCTCCACCCCACCGCAGGGCCCGTCAATCTCTACTAAGCGCGGTTCGCATCAGGAAAGCAACGGATTCTAGCCATCGCAGAAAACCTGGTGTGCCCCATGGCCAGACTGCAAGGTGCCAGCGGGTAGGTGCCAGGTGCACCACATCGATGCGCACAAGAACGGCGGTCAGACCAACCCATCGAATCTCACCAGGCTGTGTGTCTATCACAACGGCGTCAACGACGCCGGTGAAGTTCAGGGCAAGAACTTCACGAAACCCAAACGCGGCCGCATGATTCGCCACCGCGGCAAAGTCAAACTTTTAACCCCCGCCGGAAAACTAGTGAGCAACACTCATGATGTGAGCGCGATGGGAGCGATGAGCCTAATCTAAACCCTCGGCTAGTGCTCTAAAAGGAGACGTTTAAAGGTCCACGACGTGAAATTCCAGCGGGGATGCTATCTCCGCTAGCTCCGGCGATCCCTGCGTGGCGATAATTCGCTTGAAGCCTACCTGGCGTGCTGCCTCAATGGCGGCGTGGGCTGCGGGGTGCGTGGGAGCATCGGAAAGCGGTGCGATAAGCCCCAGCTGGACGGGGTCCGGGCACGCCTCCGAAATGGCGATGAGCTCGCTGAGATGAGTATTGGAATCCGCGATAGTGTTGTCCACACTCACCCAGATTTCCTCCGCGCCAGACTGCACGGCAAGGCGCGCCTCTGAGGCCTTAATCAGCGTGTGATGGCGTCCCGTTGGATAGCCCGCGACGCTAATGATCATGACCGGAAGCTGGGCGTCTTTGACTAGCTGAGCGGCGAGAGTGACCTGCGTGGGATCGACGATCACACGAAAGCGCTGGTTGCCAATGTGCGGCAAAGTACCCATCTGCTCAACAATCTTCTTGAGCTGGTCGGCAGAAGCACCGAGCATAGACAAAGCTACAAATTCAGACATGACAACCTTTGGGTAAAAGTTAAAGGACACAGAAGATAAATCTGCGCCCTTTGATTCTTGATTTTTGTTAAAGACTAGTAGTTGTACTCACCGTTGATGAGCGACCGGAGATGCGGCCTGACATCAAACCAGTAGATGCCGGTCGCGACCGCGCCAACCCACGACAAGATTGGCAGTGGGAAAATCATGGCGAACGCTGAACCACCCAGGATTGCCGCCCAAATCATCTTTGGGTGGCGGTCACCTGCCGGAAATGCGTCCTCGCGGGTCATAAACACCATGACCAAACCGGCAATCGCCGCGATAGCAAGCACGCGGAACAGGTTAGCCTCGAAGAGTTGAACGAAGGTCAATAACGCAGATGCAAAAGCCATGATGGTGTCAGTCAAGTCTCAATCATAAAAAGTGTTTCGCGCCCAGAAGATTCTAGACGCCCGATACTGCTAGTGATCCTATCAGCCACTAAGCCAATGCACCTAGTGGGCAAACGGTATTCACATACAGCACCGATACTCTGGCGTTAACCTGTGAATGAGAGTGCGCCAGGGTGCTACTTGGTGTCATCTTCGGAGGATATGACTTCGCCTTCGACTACCTCAGCGGTCGGGTCAGCGACATCATCGCCCTTGGTGACTGGATTTTCCTCAGCGGCATTCCCCGCAGCTTTGGCTCCCTTGCGCTCATTCATGCGCTCTTTCACGGTGTTGACCGCATCCGATGCTTCCTCACGGACAACGCCGAAAGCACTGCCGGCCTTCTCCTTGGCATCTGAGTAGGTCTCGGTCTCACGGGTGTCTTCCGCCGCGCGGCGAACAGAGCCAGAAACATCCTTGGCAAATTCCGTAGCGCGGTCGAAGAAGGAGCCCTTCTTGCCGGACTCGGTGCTGTCAGTCGGATCTGCTGCATCACTTACCTCAGACTGTGCGGCACGATCTTCACGGAAACGGTTGGTGAACTCTTTCGCCAAGCCAAAAGCGGATGAACCAGCCGCCTTCAGCGACTCGAGGGTTTCATTCGCTCCGGAATCGGCCTCGCCGTCTTTGCGGTGCTTCGCGCCGTCGGCATCGTCAGCCGCGTTAGCTGCGTTCGTCGCGTCGTCGTAGGAATCGTAAGGGGACTTTTCTTCAGCCATGATGAACTCCTTGGTCAATGGTGCGGATTTGTCTCCATAATAGCGGCGTTGATCACAGCGCGCCGACCAAGAAAACCTGTCAGTGGAAACTAGAGGCCGAAAATCAGGTGGTTAACCGCGTAAATCACAAGACCCGCGAGCGCACCAACAAGCGTGCCGTTGAGACGAATGAACTGCAGGTCTTTGCCCACCATCAACTCAATCTTGTCCGATGCCTCATCTGCATCCCAGCGCTCGATGGTCTCCGAAATAATGTTGGTAACTTCCGGCGCGTAGTTATCCGCCAGGAAACGGGCCGCGCCTTGAATGCGGTTGTCCAAAGACTCGCGCAGCTGCGGATCTTCCTGGATGTTGGTGCCCCACTTCACGCACAATTCGACGATCTTCTCGCGCAGCATCGAATCAGAGGTTTCAGCCTGAGTGATGATAGCTTCTGCGGCCTTGGCCCAAATCGCCTCGGCTGCGCCTTGGACTGGGGTGGAGCCCATGATGTCAGACTTGAGCGATTCCACGCGGCCGATGAGTTCGGGATCTGTCTGCAGGTCGGATGCGAAGTTGCGCAGTCCGCGGCGAATAGCATGACGGGCCTCGTGGTCATCATCATTTTTGACGTCAGTAACCCAATCAACCAGTTCCTTGTACACGCGCTCCCCCACCATGGAGCGGGCAAAGCGCGGTGCCCAGGTCGGCATACGTTCATCGATGAGGGTGACCACAGAATCTTCCATGGTCAGAACCTTCTTGTGGCCCCAATCAATGAGCTCATTAACAACTGGCTCCACCTTGCCGTCTTCGATGAGGCCTTCGAGCAGCTTGCCCAAAGGTGGGCCCCACTGTGGCTCGCCGAGCTTGTCAATCAGTTGGGACTGAATGAGCATCTCTGCGTCTTTGGGGTCCATCGCGCGCACTGCGTTAGCGGTCAATCGGCCGGCTTCGCGGGAAACCTTCTCCGCGTTTTCGGTCTGGGACAGCCATGCACCAAGCTTTTCTGGGATATTCGCCTGGGAGACTTTGTCCGTAATCAGCTCCGCATTGAGGAAGTTCTCCCCCACGAACCCCGAAAGCGCCTCGCCAACGGAATCCTTCTTTTTCCGGATAAGTGCTGTGTGTGGAATTGGAATGCCCAGCGGGTGTCTAAATAGCGCGGTGACCGCGAACCAGTCCGCGAGGCCACCAATCATGCCGGCTTCTGCGGCTGCGCGGACGTACCCAACCCATGTCGGAGCGCCGCCTTCTTGGTTCTGCCACCACGAACACGCCAAGAAGATAACCGCGGCAACAATAAGAAGTGCCGTGACGAATGCCTTGTGATTGCGCAGGGTACGGCGGCGCTGCGCCTCAACGTCAGCCGATGGTCCTGGTACCTTGCGGAAGTCATCGCGCTTCGCGGGAGCCTTCGTCTTTACAGGCGCCGGCGGCGTTACAGGTGAAGTTGGCGCAGCGTTCTGCGGATTCTGCGCCTCCTCCTGAGTGTTGTTCTCCGGTTCAATGGCGCGGTGTTTACCCATGGGTGGTGTGGTCTCCAAAATCCATTAGATGACTTAAATCTTCACTTCAATTGAGTCTATGCGATCACAAAACCCGCTGGTTGTTACCAGCGGGTTTTGTGTGGAGGTGTAAGGCTAAGTACTAGTCCTTGCGGCCAGTTCTTGCACGGAATTCGCGCAGGCCCTTGCGGCCAGTCCACATCAGAACGATTGCAACAATAGCAACGATGATGGTGGCAACGACGCCGATCCACAGCAAGGTCTGGTGCTGCTGAGCACTCTGAAGGCCAGCTGGCTCAACCATGACACCCAAGGCCCACACGATGATGCCTGCAGGCGGCAGAGTTCCCATCAGAAGTCCCATACCCACCCACATTGAGGTGGTGTTCAGGGAAGAGTGAGGAGCGGACAAAGAGTTAGGAACGTAGCCCTCAACGTAGGTGTCCGAAATGTCTCCGGAGAACTCAGGGTAGGTCTCACTGCGGAAGTCAGCTACTGCCGGATCATGTGCACTCATAGCGGCTGGGATCTCTTTCTCGTACCTTAATATTTACTGTTTTCTATAGATGACTATAGCTTAGTCATCCTTGCCGCGGAAAGCTGCGCGAGCACGCTCGCTGGTAACAGCTGCCACAGCAGTCAATGGGATGCCCGCAGGGCAAACATCGGCGCACTCACCGTAGAGGGAGCAGTGACCGAAGTTGGTCTCCAGGTCATCAACCATGTTGCGTGCACGACGGCCACGCTCATCCTTGCCCAAAGGCATCAGGGAGAGGTGAACCAGCTTTGCACCGGTGAACAGGTGAGCAGCGCCGTTAGGGCAAGCTGCGACACAAGCACCGCAGCCGATGCATGCTGCGTGGTCCAAAGCGTACTCAGCGGTCTCATGGTTCAGGTGCAGGGTATCTGCATCTGGTGCAGTACCTGCATCCATGGAGACGTAGCCGCCCTGCTCCATAACGTGGTCAAGGGCGCGACGGTCAACGACCATGTCCTTGATTACTGGGTAAGCAGCGGAACGGAAAGGCTCCAGGGTTACAGTGTCGCCATCGGTGAACTGGAACAGACGCTGCTGACAAGCAGGCGTGTTCTGTCCAGGACCGTGTGGGCGGCCGTTTACGGTCAAACCACAGGTACCACAGATGCCTTCGCGGCAGTCAGATGCAAAAGCGAATGGCTCTTCGCCACGCTCGATAATCTGATCGTTGACGTGGTCCAGCAGTTCGAGGATTGACATTTGTTCTTCGGCGTCATCCACTTGAACGGTCTCGAAGTTACCGTCGTGGGTTGGTCCAGCCTGACGCCAGATCTTTAGAGTCAGCTTCATTACTTGTAGTTCCTAGTCATCAACGGGATCGAATCAAAGTACAGCGGTTCAGCGTGGCGGATGAATTCGCCTTCGGTTTCGCCTGGCTCCCAAGCGGAAACGAAGCACCAGTTCTCATCATCACGCTCAGCTTCGCCGTCTTCGGACAGGTGGTCATCACGGAAGTGCGCGCCACAGGACTCATCGCGGTCGAGAGCATCAATACACATGAGCTCACCGAGGTCGATGTAGTCAGCAACGCGGGCACCGTACTCCAGCACCTGGTTCATGTCATCAGCGGAGCCTGGGATACGCACGTTCGCCCAGAAGTCCTTGCGCAATTCGCGAATCTTTTCAATCGAGGTCTTAAGATCCTCGATGTTTCGAGAAACGCCGCAGCCCCAGTACAGAATCTCACCGAGCTGGCGGTGGTAGTACGCAGGACCGTGTGGGTTTTCACCACGAATGTTCATCAGACGGTCAATACGTGCCTGCGCACGCTCAACCGCTGCCTTTGCCTCAGCGGAGTCCTCCGCCAGCTTCTCCTCACCGAGGTGCTTAGCCAAGAAGTGAGGAACGGTGAATGGCAAGGTGAACCAGCCATCGACAGAAGCAGACAACAGGGAGTTTGCGCCCAGACGGTTAGCACCGTGGTAGGTCCAAGATGCCTCACCGGTGGCGAACAGACCTTCAATGGAAGTCATCTCATTGAAGTCGGTCCACAGACCGCCCATGGTGAAGTGGCAAGTAGGCGCAATACGCATTGGGGTTTCGTATGCAGACTCACCAATTGCTTCTTCATACATCTCAATGAGGTTGGAGTAACGCTCACGGATGGTGTCCTTGCCCAGACGCTGAATTGCGTCACGGAAGTCAAGGTATACAGAGTTCTTCAGAGGGCCAACGCCGTAGCCGGCGTTGATCTGCTGAGAAATCGCACGGGATGCAACGTCACGGGGAACGAGGTTGCCGAACGCCGGGTAGCGGCGCTCCAGGAAGTAGTCGCGCTCGTCATCCGGGATGGAGTTTGGATCGCGGTCATCACCTTCGGTCTTAGGGGACCAGATGCGGCCGTCATTGCGCAGCGACTCCGACATCAAAATGGTCTTGGACTGCCAGGAAGAGTTCACTGGAAGACCGGTTGGGTGGAACTGGATGAATGCTGGGGAAGCAAAGTATGCGCCCTGCTCGTAGGCACGCATCAAAGCGCCAGCGTTCGAGTTCTTCGCCAAGGTGGACATGTGGTAAACGTTGCCGTAGCCACCGGTACCCAAGATAACTGCATTACCGGTGAAAGCCTTGAGCTCACCAGTGATCAGGTTACGGGTAACAATGCCGCCTGCACGGTTCTTACCTTCGTTGTCGTAGGTAATAACGTCCTGCATATCGTGGTGAGCAAAAAGCTCCACGTTGCCCAGGCCCAGCTGGCGGTAAAGCGCAGAAGTGGTGGACAGCTGCAGCTGCTGACCGGTTTGTCCACGGGTGTAGTAGGTGCGGGAGACCTGCACACCACCGAAGGAACGCGTTGCCAGGGTGCCGCCGTACTCACGTGCGAACGGTGCACCAATAGCGTTCATGTGGTCGATAACGCGTGGGGATTCCATCGCCAAACGCCAGCAATCGGACTCACGGCAACGGTAGTCGCCGCCCTTGACGGTATCCTTTGCATGGCGATAAGCGGAGTCGTTGTCAACCTTCTTGGAACGTGAAGAGTTCACACCACCCTGTGCAGCAATGGAGTGCGCACGACGTGGGGAGTCATGGTAGGTGAAGACCTTAACGTTGTAGCCCAGCTCGCCGAGTGCTGCCGCAGCTGCACCAGCGGACAGGCCAGTGCCGACAACCAGAACGGTGAACTTACGGCGGTTAAGTGGAGACACAAGGTCCATGTGGTCCTTGTGGTAGTTCCACATATCCTTCATTGGCACACCGTGAGGTTCGTGAGATTCCAGGATGTTGCCTGCTGAGACACCGTCAACGATGGACTTAGGGTGCGAGAAGTCGGGGTGCTCTCGCAACAGTTCAGTGTTAGTCATGGGTTATTCAAACTTTCCTATCAGTCCTGGTTCCTAGCTGACCCAGCCAAAGGCGATGGACAGCGGCATGATGATATTGCCCAAGCAGACAACTGCTGGAATGACATAAGACAAGAACAAGAAGGTCTGACGAGTCTTGAAACCGGTCAGGCCCAAGTCATTTGCAGCCAGCTTGATGCCGTGAGTCAAGTGCAAGAAAAGGCACAGCATTGCCAGCACGTAGAAGATGGTGACTGGCCAGCGGCTGAAGGTCGCAATCATGTTTGCCTTAACAGCACCATGAACGAAGGAATCAGACGCAGCTGGAGCAACACCCATGGTGAGGTCCAGAATGTGGAAGATGATGAAGAGCAACAGCGCGACGCCGGTAACCAGCATGGTGCGGGTTGCAAATGAACCCAGGCCACCCATGAGGTTGGTGCGACGGAACTTGCCGCGAGAATCACGGGAGCGGCTGTGCAGGACAATCGCGCCGTAGATGTGTGCGAACAGTGCTGCCAGCAAGACGATGCGGATTACCCACAGCAAAGTGCCGTGCGGCAAGATTGGCTCACCCATGCTGCGCAGGAATTCACCGTACTTGTCCAAGGCTTCTTCGCCGCCGTGGGCTGGCGAGTAAAGCTTCAGGTTGCCGGCCATATGGCCGATAACGAACAAAGCAAAAAGTAGGCCTGTTACAGCCATGGTCAGCTTCAGCGCCCAAGACGGAGTTGACGGCTTGGCACGCAGTGGCTCATTAGTAATGTGGCCGTGGTCTAATGCTTCACGGTCCGGATTTTTAACAGTCATGACACCTCCATAGTCGCTATTACCTTACGCAGGAATAACCGCCGGTTACCAGTCGATATGCCTGCTTGTGAACCGTTTTTTGACCAGCATTTGTTGACACCCGCACAAATGTTAGGTAAGGATCGCCTAGCTTCATACCATCAAATACCGCCGCACGCTTGGGCTCATCCCTTTACGCAACACTGGCGTTGCGTAAAGATTAGGCAAATTGTGAGGTTTGGCACAGGTGTTTCCAAGGGTGAGGTATTCACCCCGATCGGTGTCATACTTTCGTAAGTGCTCCCCCACCCCACCCCTATTGAACATTGCAACTTTGGCTAAGGGCCTACTCACACCCACATTTGCAGATTCGCGAACGATCTTGACACAAACTTTGCTAATTTCCCGATAATGGCAATTTCTATTGTGTAATCTTGCGGCCATGAGTAAGACCTACGTGGGATCCCGCCTTCGTCAACTGCGCCGCGAACGCGATTTAAGCCAAGCTTCCCTCGCTGCAACACTCGGCCTTTCAGCCAGCTATGTCAATCAAATCGAACACGACGTTCGTCCCCTCACCGTTCCCGTCCTTCTTCGCATCACCGAAGTTTTTGGCGTCGATGCCACATTCTTCTCCCGCGATGATGACTCACGGTTGCTTGCTGAAATTCAGGATGTTGTTCAAGACAAGGAACTCTGCCCTACCCCGGTGGAGTTCCAGGAATTGAGCGAACTGGTTTATAACCATCCCTCTGTCGCGCGCATCATGGTTGATATTCACCGCCGTTACCGAAACGCCCGGGACAAACTATCCTTGGCAACTGATACTCGCCGCACCCGCGATGGTTCGCAGGCATTGTCCATGCCGCACGATGAAGTTCGTGATTTCTTTTATGCGCGGCAAAACTATTTGGACGCTTTGGATAACACCGCGGAGCGGCTATCCGCAGAGCTTAACGTGTCCAATTTCAGGATTCGAGAAACCGAAGACGCCCTCGTTGAACGCTTGAAGGAAAAGCACAACGTCGAGGTCATCACCACATCCCCGCTGGATGGAACCCAGCACAGCTTTGATTCTGAAACTGGCGTTTTGGCCTTGGCCAGCCGTTTGACCGAAGGCCAGCGCGCATTCCGCATGGCAGCAGAGTTGTCATTCCTTGAGGCTGGGGATTTGCTCAAAGAGCTTACCGATGACGAGCCTTTCACTTCTGAAGCTTCACTCAATCTTGCCCACCGTGGCATCGCTAGCTACTTTGCTGCTGCAACCTTGATGCCCTACGACACTTTCCATACTGAAGCTGAGCAGTGCGGATACGACATTGAGTACCTCTGCCAGGTCTTTGGTGTTGGATATGAGACCGTGGCTTCACGCCTTTCCACATTGCAGCGCCCTAACCAGCGCGGCATCCCGTTTACTTTCGTCCGCGTGGACCGCGCCGGCAATATGTCCAAGCGCCAATCCGCGACTGGCGTGCATTTTTCCAACTCGGGCGGCACGTGCCCGCTGTGGAATGTGTATGAAACCTTCGCGCAGCCTGGTGTTATTTCCCGCCAACTTGCGCAGATGCCAGATGGGCGCAACTACTTGTGGATTGCGCGTTCCATCCGGCACCCGCAGGGCCAATTCAAAGACACTAGCAAACTGTTTTCTGTTGGTCTCGGCTGCGAGGCGCGCCATGCTGATCGCACCATTTATGCCGAAGGTCTTGATCTCAGCGACATGTCCGTAGCCACCCCCATCGGCATTGGTTGCCGCATGTGTCCGCGTGAAAACTGTGCGCAGCGCGCTTTCCCACCGATCAACGAACCTCTCGAAATTGATGCTCACCGCAGCTCGGTAGCGCCTTACTAACACAAACTAACAAAGCCGAAGGGCAGCGCACTCTCATTATGGAGTGCGCCGCCCTTCGGACGTTTTCTAGAAGTCCTTAAAGCAAAGGATTTTTAGAGGTTGATCATGTGTCCAGCGATGCCGTGAGCAGCTTCCTTCATTGCCTCAGACAGGGTTGGGTGGGTGTGAACGTTGCGTCCGATTTCCTCGGCGGTGAGGTCGAAGCGCTGTGCCATGGTCAGCTCTGGCAGCAGCTCAGAAACGTTAGCGCCAACCATGTGGCCGCCCAGCAGTTCGCCGAACTCAGCGTCAGCAACCAGCTTTACAAAGCCAGCGGTTTCAGCCAGGCCAGCTGCCTTACCGTTTGCGGAGAATGGGAAGGTAGCAACCTTAATCTCGCGATCCGGGAACTTTTCCTTAGCCTGCTCTTCGGTGTAGCCGAAGGATGCAACCTGCGGATTACAGAAGGTTGCGCGAGGCATCATCATGTAGTCGCCCAGCTCCTGGGTTTCTGCATCAGCGATGGTCTCAGCAGCAACAACGCCCTGTGCTTCAGCAACGTGTGCTAGCTGCAGCTTAGCGGTGACGTCACCGATAGCGTAGATGCCGTCAACGTTGGTGCGCATGCGGTCATCAATATCAATTGCGCCGCGCTCGGTGAGCTTCACGCCGGTGTTTTCCAGACCGAAGCCCTCGGTGCGAGGAGCGAAACCGATGGAAACCATGCAGCGGTCCACGGTCAGGGTGTCCTTCTTGGAACCGTCCTTGGACTCAACCTCAACGGTGACGTTATCGCCGTTGTCCTTGATGGATGTGGTCTTGTAGCCGGTCATGAGCTTAACGCCAAGCTTCTTGTACTGCTTAGCAATCTCCTTGGAGACGTCCTTGTCCTCATTTGGAAGAACGCGATCCATGAACTCGACGATGGTAACGTCCACGCCGTAGTTAGCCAAAACGTATGCGAACTCCATGCCGATGGCGCCAGCGCCAACGATAACCATGGAATCTGGCTTGTTTTCTTCCAGAATCTGCTCTTCGTAGGAGACGATGTTGCCACCGATTTCTACGCCTGGCAGGGAACGAACAACGGAGCCGGTAGCAATGATGGCGTTGTCAAAGGTGATGGTCTTACCCTTGTCATTGCCCTCAGTAATCTCCAAGGTCTTAGCATCCTTGAAGGAGCCCAGGCCGTCGATTTCCGTAATGTTGTTCTTCTTCATCAGGTAGTGGACACCCTTGACGATGCCCGCGGAGACCTTGCGAGAGCGCTTGTGCGCTACACCGAAGTCAAAGCTCACGTCACCGGAGATACCAAAGGTCTTTGCCTCATGGTTGAAGGTGTGTGCAACTTCCGCATTCTTAAGCAGTGCCTTGGATGGGATACAGCCCACGTTCAAGCAAACACCGCCCCAGTACTGCTTCTCTACAACTGCAACCTTCTTGCCCAGCTGTGCTGCACGAATGGCGGACACGTAGCCACCAGGGCCCGCGCCGATTACTACTACGTCATAATGTTCATTAGTCACGCCTACTAGGGTACTTAAATCACTACCCAAATGTCTGCATCGGGATGACTTATTCACCCCGCGAACCGGTTTCTACAGCGCACCGCGAATGAATCTGCGCCGAAAACCACAAAACCACCCAGTCTCACTGGGTGGTAAGCGGGGTTTGGTAGCCCCAAAATGAGGTACTACCCCCGGAAGCGAAAGAGCCCCGGGACTTCTCTCAATCAGCGCTTAGAACAGGCCGAGGGAGAGTGCCAGGTTGGAGGATGCGGAAGAACCCATGTGGACGAATGGGCCGATTGCGGTGGTGAAAGCCACGATCATGGAATCAATAAAGCTCATGTTGCTGCTCTTTCATGTTGTTTGGAAGCTCAGTAGCGATCCTTCACGCGGGCGATTCTTAACCCTCAGCTTTCAGCCGATGGCCAGTTTCACACCGTGCTACAAGATTTCGCAATGTCATCTAGATATGACATCTAGTTGACATCTATTACTAACGGTTGGAAGCAATAGGCCGTTACCAGTTGGTGGACAAAGCCCTTGTCACCAGCACTTCAAGCTCAATACCAAAGAAGATTAGCCACTTCTTTCATATTCAACATGCGCACTGCAAGGCCTCTGCGAAGATTATGACATATTTGTCACTTCAGTACCACCATTCACATTAATTTGCTGTTAAGCTATGCTCGTTCCACGATTTAGTAACTGCTGGGCAGGTTTCTTTAGTAGGTTTTTAAGGAACTTCCGTTCGGGAAATGTCAAAACCCTTTCTGAGCGGCATTAACTTAATCTCTGCTAACAAAATCTGAGTATCAGTCGATAGTTAAGCAGCGGAATATTATCTCGCACGTAAAGATTTTTCAGGCTGCTGGCACGAAATTTAAGGTCGTCGCATTCGGTGTCGCACTTTAGTGTCAGTTCCCGTCGATAAGGAAGCACTGGTTTTATGAAACTCCTGCGCAACGTAACCGCCGTGACAGCAGCAATTGCCCTGTCTGCAGGCGCGTTTGCACTGCCAGCTGTCGCGCAAGATGGCTCCGAGCAAACCAATAATGAAAACACGTCTGATGTCGACACCGGCAGTGAAGAAAACACTGATGGCGACGTGGCCGTGGATGAGGTTGAAGAGGCCGACACCGCTGCTGCTACCACCAATGAGGGCGACGAGGACCGCGATTTCACCGCTACTGATGGTGACACCGCAACCGACACTGACCTCATCCAGGATTTGGTAGGTGCTGCTAGCAAGTCACTGACTCAGCAGGGCGACAATTCTCCGGCTGAGGGCGCTGACGGCGCAGAAACCTTCCAGACTGAGAGCGCTGAACCAGCTGTCCTGACTGAGCTGGACATTGCTGCGAAGATGCAGGAGTACATCGCGGAAAACAAGAAGGCACCTCTTAATGAGACCTGGATGACCCGCGTGTACAACCACAAGGATAAAGACGGCAACCGTGACTGGTTGGAGCGTGTTATCGGTTACAACGCTTACTCCCCTTCCATGGGCATCGATATCCCGCTGGCTGTGATTACTCCAGACGGAAGCTTCGATGAGTCGCGCCCAACCATCTACATGCTCAACGGCGCTGGCGGCGCGGAGCAGGGCATGGACTGGATCACCGCGACTTCCTACACCGACTTGAGCGATGAGGAAAACATCGTCGAGTTCTACAAGGACAAGAACGTCAACGTGGTTATCCCACAGGCTGGCGCTTTCTCCTACTACACCGACTGGGTGGAGTCCCCACAGTCTGGCTACCTGACGCAGGAAAAGATCCTCTGGGAGACTTTCCTGGCCAAGGAGCTGCCAGAGGTACTTGAGGCAGAGACAGAGATTAACGGCAACGGCAAGCGTGCAATCGCAGGTATGTCCATGTCGGCTACCTCCGCACTGGTTCTGGCTGAGCACAACCCAGGTTTCTACAACGCTGTTGGTTCCTTCTCCGGTTGTGCGGCAACTTCCCGCCCATTCCCTAACATGTTCGCAAACCTCACCGTCAACCGCGGTGGCGGCAACACCACTCAGATGTGGGGCCCACAGGGTGGCGAGTACAACGTCTACAACGACGGTCTAGTCAACGCGAATAACCTGCGCGAGTCCGAGGTTTACGTCTCTGCGAACTCCGGCCTTCCAGGCATGACCGATATGGGCTCTTCCAAGATTGAGTCCCAGGGCTTGTCCGCGGCGGCACAGGGTTCTTCCACCCTCATCATTGAGGGCGGCATCATTGAGGCAGCCGCTAACTCCTGTACTCATGACCTGAAGGCCAAGATGGATTCCCAGGGTATTGACGCTGACTGGAACTTCCGCCCAACCGGCACCCACTCCTGGCCAGGCTGGCGCAAGGACCTTTCTGAGTCCTGGCCAACCTTCGCCCGTGGCTTGGGACTGGCGTCCTAGTAACTTATAGCTCGCACTCGAAGATCATCTTCTATGATTATCGCTGAGTGCGGGCTCCCGCTCTTTTACATGTAGATACGGAAAAGAAACACCTATGAAGCGTATGAAGACTTTTGCCGCAGCGCTCGCGGTCGCTGGCACCTTGTTGGTTGCACCGGCCGCATCGGCAGCAACCGTGACCCCAGAGCAGGTAGCTGGCAACACCCAGCTGTCTGAGGTTCGCGATATGACGATTACCGCGGAGATCGAGGAGCAGCAGTGGTTCCAGAAGTACGGTGATGATCCACGCGTTCTTAAGCTGGAAGCAACCTCACCTGCGATGAATGGCCGTGTTGTTCCTATTTCTGTCATCAAGGCAAAAGACGCTAACCGCCCAACCGTCTACCTGCTTAACGGTGCTGGTGGCGTGGAGCAAAACGCGGACTGGTTGAACATGTCCCGCGTGGTGGACTTCTACGCCAACAAGAACGTCAACGTTGTTGTTGCCCAGGGTGGCGCTTTTTCCTACTACACCGACTGGGACAACAGCCCTAACCGCGAGTATCTGAAGGGCCCACAGAAGTGGGAAACCTTCATGACCAAGGAGCTGCCAGGACCACTGGAAGATCGCCTACAGGCATCCAATAAGCGCGCTGTTGCTGGCATGTCTATGTCTGCCACCTCTGCCCTGTTGTTCGCTCAGCACAACCCAGGTTTCTATGACGCCGTTGGTTCTTTCGCTGGTTGTGCGGCAACAGCTGCCCCATTTGAGTATGAGGCAATGCGTTTGACCGTCAACCGTGGCGGCGGTCAGCCGGAGCAGATGTGGGGCCCAATGGGTTCCCGCAAGAACCGCTACAACGACGCGCTGATGAACTCTGAGAAGCTACGCGGCACTGACTTGTACATCTCTGCGGGCAATGGTCTGCCAGGCATGACTGATATGCCTTCTTACTACACCAAGCAGGGCGTTGACCCGACGGTCGCTTCCGTTGGTGCAGCTACCTTGCAGATTGAAGGCGGCGTTATTGAATCCGGCGTTAACCACTGCACCCACAACTTGAAGGCAAAGCTGGATAGCCAGAACATTCCAGCGACCTACAACTTCCGTGACACCGGCACGCACTCGTGGCCGGGCTGGAAGGAAGACATCCGCGAGTCTTGGCCAGTGTTTGAACGCGCTTTGAACTAGTTCACCACGCACCGATACGGACGTTGTCGGTACCGAATTAGCAAGAAGTCCGCAGGGCGGTAGAATTGCAGCATCATGAAGTCGCTGCTATCTACCGCCCTGAAGCATTTGTCTGGGGAATTCAAAGATCCTTATACCGGGGTTGATTTCAACCTCGGATTTTCTATTGAGCATTATGACCTGGAATTGGTCTACCGGGTTGAGCCAAACCTGCTTTCGGGTGTTGCCAAGCTGCATATCTCCGTCGAAGAAGACTTGGACAAGCTCACCTTGGACCTGGGTGGGGCGATGGCAACGCGCAGGCTTTCGGCCAATGAGGGCATCAAGATCACGCGCTTTCGGCAGTCCGGCGGCAAGGTTCGCATCACTTTCGATGACACCATTGAAGCCGGCACCGACTTCGTCCTCACCGTGCGCTATGGCGGCAATCCTCGTCCCATCCGCACCGCGTGGGGCGAGATCGGTTGGGAAGAAACTGAGTCCGGTGCGCTTGTAGCCTCGCAGCCCAATGGCGCTCCGAGCTGGTTCCCGTGTGATGACACGCCAAGTGAGAAGGCGACTTATGACATTCGTGTCACCGCGGATAATCCTTTTACCGTGATTTCCAATGGCACGTTGGTGTCCAAGAAGGCACAAAACAGCACCACCACCTGGCATTACAAGGTGGACTCCCCGATGGCAACGTACTTGGCCACCATCCAGATTGGCGAGTACACAAAGTTCAAGCTGGGCCGCAACACCACGGCGTGGGCGCCGGCGCACTTGCGCGCGCGGGTGGAGGAAGAGTTTAAACAGCAGCAGGAAATGCTGGACTTTTATGAGTCTGTCTTCGGCGAGTACCCCTTCCCGGATTATCAGGTGGTCATCACCGATGATGAGCTGGAGATTCCGCTTGAGGCACAGGGCCTTTCCATTTTCGGATCCAACCACATCGCTGGCGACCACCGTTTTGAGCGCCTGATTGCGCACGAGTTGGCGCACCAATGGTTTGGCAACGCTGTCGGAATTTCGGAGTGGAAGGATATCTGGCTCAATGAAGGTTTCGCCTGCTATTGCGAGTGGCTGTGGGTGGAGCACTCGGGCACCAGCACTGCGCATGAGGTCGCGCGCAGCCATTACTTGGTGCTGAGCCGTAAAGGCCAGGATCTGACGCTTGCGGATCCAGGTACCCGCGACATGTTTGATGATCGCGTGTACAAGCGCGGCGCGATTACCATCCATGCGTTGCGCCGTCTGCTCGGCGATGAGGCTTTCTTCGCTGCGGTGCGCAATTACCTCCACGACGCGCGCCACAGCACGGTGGTGCCGGATGATTTCATCGGCCACGTTGAGGCCGCCGCAACCCGCGCGGGTATCGCGCCAGAAGAGCTCGCAGAGCTTCTCGATGTTTGGCTGAACCAGAAACCACTGCCCAAATTCCCGGCATAAATCTCGGTATAGACTTAGACCCCATGCGCACTTTTGATAATTCAACCAGTTCCACTGACTTATCCCGCACGCCGCGTGTATTTCAGCGCATGCTGGTCACCGGTGGGGCGGGGTTTATTGGCGCGAATTTCGTGCGCCTTGTTGAGCAGGAGTGGCCGCAGTGTGAGGTCGTGGTCGTCGACAAGCTAACTTATGCGGGCAACCGGGAGAACCTTGCCGGGACCAAGGCTAAGCTCGTTGAGGGGGATATCAATGACGCACAGCTTGTCGATGATTTGGTGGGAAACACCGATGTCATCGTGCACTTTGCGGCGGAGTCGCACAATGACAATTCTTTGAAGGATCCTTCGCCGTTTATTACCACCAACATCATGGGCACTTTCACGTTGTTGGAGGCAGCGCGCAAGAATGGGGTGTATTTCCACCACGTGTCCACGGATGAAGTTTTCGGTGATTTAGAAATCGGTGCGCCCACCAAGTTCACTGAGTCCACTGCTTATGCGCCGTCCTCGCCGTACTCGGCGTCCAAGGCGGGTTCTGACCATCTGGTGCGCGCGTGGGCGCGGTCTTTTGGAGTGCCGGTGACTGTCTCCAACTGCTCCAATAACTATGGGCCTTATCAGCACATTGAGAAGTTCATTCCGCGGCAAATTACCAATATTTTAGATGGCCGCACGCCGAAGCTTTATGGCACGGGTGAGCAGGTCCGCGATTGGATTCATGTGGATGACCACAACCTGGCGGTGCTCGATATCTTGAGCAACGGTAAATTCGGTGAGACCTACAATATTGGCGCGGATCAAAAAGACATCAACAACCGTGAGGTCATTGAGCTCATCTGTGAGCTCATGGGCCGCCCCGGCGACTACGAGCACGTCGCCGATAGGCCTGGCCATGACCAACGCTACGCCATGGACGCAACCAAGCTGCGCGAAGAACTGGGTTGGAGCCCGCGCTACACCAACCTGCGCGAGGGCCTTGAGCAGACTATCGCCTGGTACACCAATAACCGTTCCTGGTGGAGTGCGTCTAAAGAATCCGTCGAATCCACCTACGCCTCCCAAGGCCAGTAATTCTAGAAAGGTAGCTACCTGCGTGCATATTGAATCCACTGAGATTGACGGCCTGCTCATTGTTCACCTGGATGTCCACGGTGACAATCGCGGCTGGTTTAAGGAGAACTGGCAGCGTGAGCGCATGGTTGAAGCTGGCCTGCCGGATTTCGGCGTGGTGCAGCACAACTTTTCTTTTAATGCATCGGCAGGCGTAACGCGCGGGCTGCACGCTGAGCCCTGGGACAAGCTGGTCTCTGTCGCCCATGGCAAGGTATACGGTGCGTGGTGTGATCTGCGGGAGGGCTCTGATACTTTCGGTGAGCTGGTCAGCACGGAAATCGGCCCGGAGACGGCCGTGTTTGTCCCACGTGGCGTGGCCAACGGTTTCCAGGCTTTGGAAGATAACACCGTCTATTCCTATTTGGTCTCGGACCACTGGTCGCCGGATGCGCAGTACACCGCCGTGAATTTGGACATGGTGGATTGGCCGCTGGAGCCAACTGAGATTTCAGACAAGGACCGTTTGCACCCGCAGCTTGCCGATGTCTTACCCATGCCACCGCGCAAAATCCTCGTCACCGGCGCCGATGGCCAGCTGGGGCGCGCGCTGCGCGCGGCGTATAGGAATGCGGCGCACGTGGAATTCGCAACGCGTGCGGACTTTGATATCACTGCTGAAGATATCGCCACGGCACGCCCGTGGCGCCAGTATGAGGCGATTATCAACTGCGCGGCTTATAACGATGTCAACGGCGCGGAATCAGACCGTGCAGGTGCATGGGCAGTCAACGCCACGGCCCCGGCGCGCCTGGCGGCCGTTGCTGCGGAGAATAACCTGACGTTGGTGCACGTGTCTTCGGATTATATTTTCGACGGCACCCGCGACGTCCACCCCGAGGAAGAGCTGGCGTCGCCGTTGTCGGCCTATGGGGCATCGAAAGCCGCTGGCGATACCGCCGCCCAAACCGCACCCCGGCACTATGTCATCCGCACCGCGTGGGTCTTTGGTGAGGGTAATAACTTCATGTCCACCATGGCGTCTCTAGCAAGCCGCAACATCGAACCGTTGGTGATTAATGATCAACGCGGGCGTCCAACCTATGCTGAGGACCTGGCCAAGGGCATTAAGCACTTGTTGGATACTGGTGCGGATTATGGCGTGTACAACCTCACCTCCGGTGGGGATGCGGTGACCCGCGATGAGATTGCCATGGCGGTGTTCATCGGCATGGGCCATGACCCGGCGGAAGTGCATTCTGTAAGCAGCGAGCAGTACAACAACTACCGCGCCCAGCAGGCCGAGGAAGATGGCCAGCCTGCGCCAGCAGTGGAGGCGCCGCGCCCGGCGGAATCCACGCTGGATTTGTCCAAGATTGAGGCAACCGGTTTCAAGACGTCGAATTGGCGTTCCTCGTTGGCTTTGTATCTCGCATTGTTGGAAAGCTAGGCGCTAGGCTTTATAGCTATGAAGGGAATTATCCTCGCCGGCGGGTCGGGCACGCGCCTCTACCCCATCACCAAGGGCATTTCGAAGCAGCTGATGCCGATTTATGACAAGCCGATGGTGTACTACCCGCTGTCCACGCTGATTCAGGCGGGGATTCGGGAGATTCTCATCATCACTACGCCCGAGGATTCAGCGGCATTTGAACGCTTGCTGGGTGATGGCTCCCAGTTGGGTCTGATGCTCAGCTACGCCGTGCAGCCCAAGCCGGAAGGGCTTGCGCAGGCATTCATCATTGGTGAGGAGTTCATTGGTGATGACGATGTCGCCCTCGTGCTGGGCGATAATATCTTTGATGGACATGGCTTTTCCACTGCGCTGGCAGAATGCAGGACCCCCGACGGTGGCATCATCTTCGCTTATGAGGTCTCTGACCCCCAGCGCTACGGTGTGGTGGAATTTGATGACTCCGGCCAGGCACTCTCGATTGAGGAAAAGCCCGCGGAACCAAAATCTAACCACGCGGTGGTCGGGCTTTATTTCTATGACAACTCCGTAGTGGAGATAGCTAAGACAATCAAGCCTTCTGCGCGCGGGGAGCTAGAAATCACCGCTATTAATGACGCTTATTTGAAGCAGGGAAAACTGCACGTCAAGCAGCTTTTGCGCGGGGATGTGTGGCTGGATACCGGCACAGTAGATTCCATGTCTGAGGCTTCTGCCTATGTGGAGGTGCTGCAAAAGCGCACCGGCACTATCATCGGCTCCCCCGAAGTTGCGGCCTACCGCGAAGGATTCATCAACGCCGCAACGCTTTCGGAGCTTGCAGGGCCGCTAGAAAAATCGGGCTACGGTGCATATTTACACACCGCAGCCCGCGAAGACTAGCCCAAGGGCTAGTCAAAGGTCAGTCCACGTTAGAGCTAGTAGCCGCGCGCTACGTATTCATCGATACGCGCTGCTTCTGCACCGATGGTGGTCTCCGCGCCATGGCCTGGGTAGACCTTAGTCTCACCCGGCAGGTTGAAGACAACGTTGCGCAAAGACTCCACGATGACATCGAAGTCGGAGTATTTGCGGCCCGTCGCTCCAGGACCGCCGTTGAACAGCGTGTCGCCGGAGAGCAGCACGTTGTCCTGCGGCAGGTGCAGCACCACGCAACCCGGTGAGTGGCCAGGGGTGTGGAAGACGGTGATTTTCTCGCCGTCAAGCTCAAACTGCTGGTTATCGCTCAGCGGAACATACGGTGCATCACCGTTCGTTTCCCTCCACAGCATGTCATCTTCAGGGTGCAGGTGAACCTCCACGCCGAAGTGCTCAGCCAGCTGCGGCGCGAGCTCACAGTGGTCATTGTGCGCGTGGGTCAAGATAATCCCGCGCACGGGACGACCTGCTACTTCATCAATGACAGCTTCCGCATTGTGCGCTGGGTCGACGATGTACACGCCGCCCTTGCCGCCGAGGATGTAGACGTTATTGTCCACGTCCCACTCGCCGCCATCAAGGCGGAACTTACCGTTGGTTACAAACTTGTCAATCTTCATGGATAAACCTTTCTGTCCACATGGTTTTCACCCGTGATGTGTACCGGTTTAGGAATTTAGATCTCTACAACTGAACGCAAGACCTTGCCGGTCTTCATGGTGGCAAAAGCCTGCTCAACATCATTGATACCAACGCGCTCAGTCACGAACTTGTCCAATGGGAAACGGCCCTGGTTGGCCAGGTCTGCATACATTGGGAAGTCGCGCTCAGGCAGGCAGTCGCCATACCAGGAGGACTTCAGTGCGCCGCCGCGGCCGAAGAAGTCCGCCGCTGGGATATCGAAGCGCGCGGTCTGGTTTGGCACGCCAACTAGAACCATGCGGCCGGCAAGGTCGCGGGCGTAGAAAGCCTGACGGCTGGTTACTGGGATGCCCACGGCGTCGATGGCGAC
>JAUNRU010000093.1:3086-5667 GCA_030535535.1 Corynebacterium casei | reverse complement strand
TCTTATGACTTGCAGATTCCAGGACACCACATGGTGCTCAACTCGGCGGCAGCATTGATTGCCGGTGAGCTTGTCGGAGCAGACCCAGCATTGTTGGCTGAAGGCTTGAGTGATTTTACTGGCGTGCGCCGCCGCTTTGAATACCGCGGCACCGCTGGTGACAACGTTCGCGTCTATGACGACTATGCGCATCACCCAACTGAGGTTGCAGCCGTGCTGCGTGCTGCCCGCGACAAGGTAATTGCGGAAGGCAAAGGCGGACGCGTTGTAGTCTGCTTCCAGCCGCACTTGTATTCGCGCACCATCGAATTCGCCGACGAGTTTGCGAACGCACTTTCGTTGGCAGATGCAGTGGTGCTGCTAGACATCTACGGCGCGCGTGAAAAGCCCGTCGAAGGTGTCTCCTCACGCATCATTGCAGATGAGATAGATGACAACGTGGATGTCACGTATGAACCTGACTTCTCGGCAGCCCGGACAACGGTGGCTGAAATTGCTGGCAGCAATGACTTGGTCATGACCATGGGCGCAGGCTCAGTAACTTTGCTGGCTGCAGAAATCCTGGAGGAGATCCAAGGCTAGATGAAGATTTCTTCCAAGCTCATCGCCAAGATTATTGGCGTTATCATCGCCGTTGCCGTGGTTCTCGGCCTGGCGGTGTATTTCATCCCCATTTTCCGCGTGACCACCATTGAGGTCACGGGCAACTCCCGCATGAGCAATGAACAGATCGAAGAAGCTGCAGGTGTTCCTGATGGTGCAAACCTGTTGCGCATCAATGCTCATGACACTGCAGCAAACGTTGCGAGCTTGCCATGGGTAGCTACCGCAACGGTGGGGCGCAGCTTGCCCAACACTCTTGTTGTGGAACTCACAGAACGTGAAGTAGCTGCCTTCGTCAACGCCGAGGATGGCCCGCACCTCATTGATACCAATGGACGCGAATTCATCATTGATGAACCACCATCAGAAGCAGTGGAAATCACCGGTGAATGGGATTCCGAGAATCTCTCTGATCCTGTAGAGGTCATTGCTTCGATTCCGGAAGAGCTTCGCGCTCAGATTGCGCGCCTCGATGTCGAAGAACCTTATGTGATGCGTGTGCATATGGAAGATGGGCGTTCTATCATCTGGGGTGCCAACGAAGACAATGAGAACAAGGCTCGCGCTTTGTCTGCGGTATTGCAGATGGAGGGCGATAATTGGAATATTTCTAACCCCTCACTTGTCAGCCGACCCTGACTTCACCGTATGCTGGGAGACGAGCAAAACCGCATGTCAACAACTCTAAACCCAAGGTTGAGGGTAGCGACACGCGGCGAAATGAACCCGAAAATAACATCGGTGTCGTTAATGATGGAAACAACGCGTCGATTTCCTCGTTGACGAACCAGACATTCCACGAACGAAAGGTGCTAGCGCCTCTAATGACCACTCCAAGTAATAATCTCGCGGACATCAAGGTCGTCGGTGTCGGCGGTGGCGGAGTAAACGCCGTCAACCGCATGATTGAAGAGGGCCTCAAGGGTGTTCAGTTCATTGCTATTAACACTGACTCCCAAGCGCTGCTCTTTTCCGATGCTGACGTAAAGCTCGATATCGGCCGCGAATTGACCCGCGGTCTGGGCGCCGGTGCTAACCCGGAGGTCGGACGTACCTCCGCTGAAGACCACAAGTCCGAAATTGAAGATGCACTAGCTGGCGCAGACCTCGTCTTCGTCACCGCTGGTGAGGGTGGCGGCACCGGTACTGGTGCAGCTCCTGTCGTGGCATCCATCGCCAAGAAGCAGGGCTCTTTGACCGTCGGTGTTGTGACCAAGCCATTCCGCTTTGAAGGTAACCGTCGTACCCGCCAGGCACTCGAGGGCATCGATGCCCTGCGTGAGGTCTGTGACACCCTCATTGTTATTCCTAATGACCGCCTGCTGCAGCTGGGTGATGAGAACCTCTCCATGATGGAAGCGTTCCGTGCAGCCGATGAAGTTCTGCACAACGGTGTTCAGGGTATCTCTGACCTGATTCTTATCCCAGGCATGATCAACGTTGACTTTGCGGACGTTCGCTCTGTCATGTCCGACGCTGGTTCTGCATTGATGGGTGTTGGCTCCGCACGTGGCGAAGACCGCGTGATGCAGTCCGCAGAACAAGCAATTAACTCTCCACTGCTGGAGTCCAGCATGGAAGGCGCCAAGGGCGTTCTGCTTTCCGTTGCCGGTGGCTCCGACCTTGGTCTGCAGGAAGTTAACCAGGCAGCGATCATGGTCCAGGAGAAGGCCGACGAGGACGTTAACCTCATCTTCGGTACCATCATCGACGACAACTTGGGTGATGAAGTCCGCGTGACCATCATCGCTACCGGTTTCGACGCTGAGGCTAACCTGCAGGGCGTAAACAACAAGAAGGCTGCACCTGCACCGAAGGAAGAGCCAAAGCTGGAATCTCGTCCAGGTTCCCTCTTTGATAACCGCGATGTCCCAGAGCAGCAGCCTGAGCCAGCGCGCGAAGAACCACGCTACGAACCACGCCACTCCCGTCCATCCGGTTCTGGTCTCTTCACCAGCCGCGAAGACGACCGTGACCG
>JAUNRU010000093.1:0-2986 GCA_030535535.1 Corynebacterium casei | reverse complement strand
CGTGACCGTGAATACGGCCGTGAGCGCGAGCCAGAGCGTGACCGTCGCCGCGCTGGTGGCGATGATCTGGATGTTCCAGACTTCATGCGCTAAATAACGCGCTAGTCTGGATGCATGCCAGTTAACGAGGAAAATTTCCGCCCCGTCCGCATGGTGTTTACCACCCGTGCCGGCGGGGCTTCGGCGTCCCCATATGACTCCTTTAATCTAGGTGACCACGTGGGCGATGACCCTGAAGCAGTAACCGCCAACCGCCAGCGTCTTGCCAAAGTCACCGGTGTCGAAGACATCATTTGGATGGAACAGCTGCACACCAACACAGTGACCGTTGTTGATAGATCTACGCAAGTACCAGTGGAAGCAACTGATGCGATTGTCACGACGGAGCCACGCTTGGGACTAGGTGTGTTGGTGGCAGACTGCGTGCCAGTGCTGTTCGCCGATACCAAGGCGCGTGTCATCGCTGCGGCCCATGCCGGTCGCATGGGTGCACGCAACGGAATTGTGGCCAACACGATTGACAAGATGGTGGAGCTCGGCGCAACACCTGCCAACATCCAAGTACTTTTGGGACCAGCCGCAGCAGGACGCAACTACGAAGTGCCGGAAGACATGGCCAATGATGTCGAAGCGCATTTGCCTGGCTCGAAGACGAGGACTACTAAAGGCACGTGCGGAGTAGACGTTCGTGCAGGACTCATTCGCCAGCTTATGAGCAAGGGCGTGACCGCTATCGAAGCAGATCCGCGTTGCACGATTGAAGATACTGACTTCTTTTCATACCGCCGCCAGGGCAAGACTGGCCGCCAAGCGGGCCTGATTTGGCTCGAGGAGGAGAAATAAATGACCGCCAGCTCTGGAGATATCCGCAGTGCTGAAGACCAAAGCAATTGTCGCCGTGAAGAATTGGCAGCAGGATTGACGTCCACCCGCGATCTCATTGAGAAACTTGCCAAGGACGCCGGACGTGAGGATATTCCTGAACTTTTGCCGGTGACGAAGTTTCACCCTGCTGCCGATATCGCGCTACTGGCCGAACTCGGTATTGAGGATGTGGCGGAAAACCGGGAACAGGAAGCCCGCGGCAAGGCAGAAGAACTACCGGATGTGCATTTCCATATGATTGGTCAGGTTCAAACCAAAAAGGCTAACCATGTGGCGCGGTGGGCACATTCGGTGCACTCAGTGGATACTGAAAAGCTAGCGAACGCTTTGAACCGCGGAGTAGACAATGCTGGACGCGAATCACTTCCCGTCTTCATTCAGGTCTCTTACGACGGCGACACTGCGCGTGGGGGAGTTGCCTTAGATGGGGTAGAAGAACTGGCGAAAATTATTGAAGATTTGCCTAACTTGGAGCTTCGTGGGCTGATGGTTGTACCACCACTTGATACGGATGCGAAAGAAGTTTTCTCTGCGGTTCGTGGGCTTGCTGATTCACTGGGTGAGCAGCTGAAACGTCCAATGAAGTTGTCTGCCGGAATGAGTGCAGATCTCAAGGAAGCAATTGCGGCGGGAACAGATATCGTGCGTGTCGGAACCGGAATTATGGGGGCACGGCCATTAGGTTAAATGCCAACGACAAATACCCGGCATCTCAAAGGGAGTAATGAATGTCTTTTCTGGTAAAGACCAAAGAATTTTTCGGCCTCGGTGAGCCTGAGGCAGGCGTAGACGACGCTTACTATGCTGATGAGCCGCGCTACGAAACCCACGGCTCCGCGGCCTACGCACCACGCCCATCGGCTTACGCTCGCACCATTGCTGAGCCTGAATTTGAGCCAACCATCGTTGCTGTCACCGTTGTGACCTTCAACCAGGCGCAGAAGATCGGCGAGCCATTCCGTGACGGCGACGCAGTTGTCTTTGAGGTAACTGACGCTGACTTCGATGTTGCTAAGCGCTTCATCGACTTCGCAGCGGGCCTGTGCTTCGGTCTGCGCGGCAAGATGCTTAACCTGACCCGCGACTTGGACACCGACCGTCGCGTATTCGCTATCGTTCCGGAAGATGCAGTAATCCCAACTGCTGAACTCGAAGACGTAGCGGGTCTGCGTTAAACACAGATTTAGACCTTGATAGAGATGCCAACCTCACCCTCAAAGGTGGGGTTGTGTGGGTTTTAACTACGGCTGATAGGGTTAATGCGTGACTGCATTCGGAATCATTTTGTTCTCGTTGCTAAGGCTTTACACCTTAGTGCTGATTATCCGCATTATTATTGAGATGATCCAGTCCTTCTCGCGCCAATTTAACCCGCCGCGCTGGTTCATGGTGATTGCTGAGCCACTGTTCGTGATTACAGATCCGCCGGTGAAAGCGTTGCGAAGGATTGTTCCACCGATGCAAATGGGTGGGGTCGCGCTTGACCTGTCAGTGCTTGTTCTGTTCATCATTTTGCAAGTCCTGCAGTTTATTGTGCAGATTGTTTTTCTGACTTAATGCCAACCCGCGAAGAGAAACCCGTTGAAACACGGACGTTTTAACTAGAATTAAGTAACCTAGTAGTTTAGATTTAGAGAAAACGTACATTTATTAAACTTCAACGCCGATGTGACTTTGTCCACTAAGGTGAAGAAGTATGAAAGTACTTCGGGTCACCGGAGTTCGACCGACTTGAAGGGGAAGAGAAGTCCATGCCACTGTCACCCGCTGACGTACACAATGTCGCATTCAGCAAGCCGCCGATTGGCAAGCGTGGCTACAACGAAGACGAGGTCGATCAGTTCCTCGATCTCGTTGAGGATGCCCTAGCCCAGCTCCAGGATGAGAACTACGAACTGCAGAAGCAGGTCGAGGACGGTTCTGGTTCGACCAAGACTGCTGCCGCTGCACCTGCTGTAGATGAAGCTGCTGTCCGCAAGTCGGTCGAGTCCGAACTTCGTGCAGAATACGAAAAGAAGTTGGCCGACGCTAAGGCGGAGACCACCAAGGCTAAGGATGAGGCTTCTAAGGCCAAGGCCGAAGCTACCAAGGCTAAGGCTGA
>JAUNRU010000036.1:0-25683 GCA_030535535.1 Corynebacterium casei | reverse complement strand
CCCGGACCGCAGAACGGTAGTGATTTCTTCGTCGCCTTCCTGGGCGGCTGTGGCAAATGAGGTGGTGCAGCGATGACTCAGGCAAAACCAGTGGTGCGTGAAGCAGATGCTTTGGCGCCGGCTGGGGCAAAAGATATGTGGCAGTTCATTAAGTCGCTGCCTTCTGCTCCGAAGCGTTATCAGGTTATCGCGACGCTGATTTCCATCATCATTGCCGCAGGTGCCATGAATGTTGGCGCGACAGTGATTGGGCAGATTGTGGATTTGATGACCGGCGGCAGCTCAGCGTTGTTGGGCACCGGTAGTGATGCAGTGAGCTTAGCGATGATAATCTTCGCCCTCGCTCTCATCATCGAAACCGTGGGCCGCGCGTTGAACCTGTTTCTGATCAACACGGCGACCCGCCGGTTGAGCATCGACCTGCGTAAATCAGCGTTGGATGCGGTGATGCGTGCTCCGGTGCCGCGCATTTTGGAACTGGGCACGGGCAATGTGATTACGCGTTTGTCCAAGGATATTGACACCACGGTCTCCACCATTAGCCATACTGGTGACCGTCTTATTGTGACGCTGGTATTCTTGCCGGTCACCGCCGCGACGATGGTGTTAATTCATCCGGCGTATCTGCTGCTGTTGCTGATCACGGGCGTGCTGATGTGGCCGTGGATTAAGCAGGTCATTCGTGATGTCCCGGCCGTGACCAACGTGGTCTCCGCGGTGGAGGCAAAGCGTAATAACGTGCTGCTGGATTCCATCCGCGCATTGGAAACGCTGCGGCAGTTCCGGTTGATGCGCTGGGCGCATCGTCGCATGGACTACGTCTCCTGGGAGACGGTGCAGGCCTGGGGCGATAGGATGCCGCTGTTTAACCGCATCATGGGCCAAGGCAGCATCGCCTTTGGTTTCTTGCTGTTGGGCGCCTTGGTGATGTCTATGCCGATGGTCGCCGCGGACTGGCTCACCGTCGGCCAGGCCGCTGCCGCGGTCTTGCTGGTCATGCGCTTGGAGATGCACGTATTCACTCTGCTGTTTTCCGCTGGCGATATTCAGCACGCGCTCACAGCACTGGGCCGCGCGGTTTCTCTAGCCAAGATTGCGGATGATGACGTCGCTGTTACCGATGACCTTCCCCAGGTCACCTCACAACCTGCTGTCACCATTGACAACCTCAGCTACGCCTACCCGGGCGGCGCGCACGTGCTCAAAGATGTGTCAGTTACCCTCGCGGGTGGCACCACCACCGCGTTGGTCGGTACTTCCGGTGCCGGCAAGTCCACGCTGGCTGCCCTGGTGGCGGGGTTGCAATACCCCACCGCCGGCAAGATCATCGTGGATACAACCGATACCGCAACGGTTCCCAACGTGTGGGTCAGCCAGCACGTCGCGCTGATTACCCAAGATGTGCACTTGTTCTCTGGCACCTTGCGCAATGACTTGCTGCTGGCCAAGCCTGACGCCACTGATAATGAGCTGCTCAAAGCACTGTCTACAGTCGGGCTACGCCACGACACCCCGGCCTGGGACCGGTGGCTGCCCGAGGGTCTAAACACCGAGATCGGCGCCGGCAACCCCGAGGTCGGCGCGGAGGTCGCCCAGCAGATTTCACTTGCGCGCATGTTCTTGCGCCAGCCACCGGTACTGATTATGGATGAAGCAACCTCCGAGGCTGGCAGCGAGCACGCCGAAGCCCTCGAGTCAGCTGCGCGCGCCGTCGGCCGCGGCCGCACCACTCTGGTGGTTGCACACCGCCTGGATCAAGCCCGCGTCGCCGACCGCATCCTGGTCATGGAGGCCGGCGAGATTATTGAGGACGGCGACCATGATTCCCTCATCGCCCTTGGCGGGCACTACGCCCGTTCTTATGCCCAATGGGAACACGGAACCCGCTAGGTAGTTGGGCTTTATCTGTGGCTACCTGTGCCACCACACCGACCAAGACCCCAACGACCGCAACCCACACTGGGTTCCACCCAAACGGCACCACCCACGCGCCAATGATCGCCATGGCGAGCCCAACAGCAGCAAAGCCGACGAGTACCTTAAACCGGCGTGTACTCGTGCGGTATTCCTCCATATAAACGGCATGCACATAATCCGTGACCAAGGCAAGGAAGATGAATGCGGATGCAGAGGTCAAAAACCATGCTGCTCCGCTGACATCCTCGTTTCTCATAAAGTCACCCACGTGCGTCGCCCACACATGCACCGCCACTAAAGCCAAGAACGTGCTGAAAGCTTTGCCCACTTATTAACCCTCCCCTTGTTGAAACTGGGTCTCACTTTATCCCCCGATAAGTTTCCCTGCAGAGGATTTAACCAGCGATATTTCTTATCGCGCTAAAATATTGGCATGAATTCCCATGCAGAAGACGACTTGCTGCTGGTTGCAGCAACCGAATCCGACCGAACCTATCTGTCACGTTTGAACCTGCTCACCGACACCTTTGGTGATGAATTTGGTGAAGTCACCGCCGAGTTTGAACGGGACTGGCTTTATTACCTTGAGAGCTGGAATGAAGACAAGGGCGGGTTTGTGGCTTGGCGCGGCCGCATCCCCGCCGGCGGAGTCTGGTTGAACTGGGGAACAGACGAATTCCACGGTTTCGGCCACGTCGAGGAAGGCATCCCGGAGCTCGCCTTGGCGGTAGAAAACCGCTACAAAGGCGAAGGAATAGGCACCGCGCTGTTGGAGGCAGCAACCGAGCTCGCCCGCCAAAAAGGCGCACCCGGCCTCTCACTGTCGGTAGCCGCGGCAAATGAACGCGCCCACCGCCTGTATCTCCACTTGGGATTTGAACAGGTCAGTGAGCGCGAAGGCCACTACGTCTTGGTCAAGCGCTTTTAAAGCAAGCCCTTTTCTTCCAACCATGCCTGCGCAATATCGGCGGCCGGAAGCTGCTCAGTGACACTGCGGTTGTTCAAAGAAACCAGGTCTTCGGGGCTCATCGCTGCGGAGATCTCATTGATAATCTCGGTGGCCTGCTCATCGACTTTGTCGCTGGCCAGCGGCACAACATTCGATGATAGGAACAAGCCCTTGGTATCTTCCAGCGACACCAGATTATTGGACTCAATCGACGGGTCAGCGGTGTAGATGATTGCCAGCTGAACATCGCCGTCGCGCAGCGCCTTGACCGTCAGCGGCCCGCCGCTGTCTTCAATCGGCGCGAAGCCCACTTCAACGCCGTAGGTTTCCGCCAGGCCCGTCGGGCCATTGGGGCGGTTTTCTGCCTCGGAGTTGGCGCCCAAGGTCAAAGGCTCGGTGACTTTTTCAAGGTCGGCGACGGTGGAAAGGGACCATTCATCGGCAAGCTCTTGCGTAACAACATAGGAATCCTGGTCCGTGGCTGGTGACTGCTCCAGCACGTTTAGGCCCTCAGGAGCTGCTTCTTCCAGCGCCGCGAAGACATCCTCCGGCAAGCGTGCTTCAGTGTCTGGCTCCCAGTACTGCAAAACCGGCCCGGAATACTCCGGGAACAGGTCAATCTCCCCGGACTCAATCTCTGGCAAATAGGCCTCACGTTGTCCAATCCGGAACTGGCGGTCAACGTCATAGCCAGCGTTTTCCAAGGCCTGCGCATAGATTTCGGCGATGATCTCATTGGAATAATAATCCTGCGAACCAATGACAATGGCCTCATCACCGCCACCATTTGTCGCGGTATCTTCTTCCAACGGGCTGCTATCGGTACCGCACGCGGTTAGCGCAAAAATACTGGTCAAAGTAAGTGCCGCTACGGCGGTCAGGCGGTTTTTACGGAACATGGGATATCCTTCTAGTTGTTGAAGTGTTGAGCGGGAATAGCGATTCTGCGCGCAAGGTGCTGGCATCTAGCGAGGACAACCTCGAGGATAATCGCAACCACAATCACCAGCACGGCGCCGCCGAGCATCTCGGCATAATCACGGGTCTTTAGCCCGGAGAATATATAGCGGCCCAGCCCCGTATCGGAGGTATAAGCCGCCAACGTGGTGGTGGCAACCAGCTGCAAGGTCGCCGCGCGAATGCCGCCAACAATAACCGGCAGTGCCAGCGGCAGCTCCACGGTGAGCAGAACCTGCGCGGGACGCATTCCAATCGCGCGCGCTGCTTGCGGGGTTTGACTATCAATGGCCTCGACTCCGGAATACGCGCCGACCAGCAAAGATGGGATGGCCAGCACAACCAGCGCGATAAACGGCGCCTCGATGCCAATGCCCAGCCACAAACCAAGCAGCGTTAGCAGCCCCAGGGTCGGAATCGCGCGCACACCACCAGTAACCGCACCCACCACCGCAGCGCCGCGGCGGGTATGGCCAATGATCATGCCAATCGGAACGGCAATAATCAGCGCGACGAGCAGCGCCAAAAACGTGACGGTGATGTGTTCAACCAGGCGATTAGGAATCCCGGAAATGCCCACCCAGTTGGCGGAATCAGTCAGCCACAGCCACGCTTGCGTCACAAGATTCATCGGCTAACCACCTTGTTTGCTTTCACCCGGCGCGTCCACGGGGTGAGCAGCTTGCCGATACCCAACAAGAGCGCATCAATAACCAACGCGAGCAGCACGGTCAAGATGACGCCAACAGCAACTTCACCAGCGATTCCACGCTGGAAACCATCGGTCATCAACGTGCCCAGGTTTTGCACGCCGATAAGCGCGCCGATAGTGACCAGCCCGATGGTGGACACGGAGACCACGCGCAGGCCGGCAATCAGCACCGGGATGGACAGCGGGAGGTCTACCTGCCAAAACAGGCTGCGCGGCGCATAGCCCATCGCGGTGGCAGAATCCCGTACCGTTTGGTCCACTGATCCAAAAGCATCAGCGCTGGTACGAACATATAAAGCAACTCCGTAGGCGGTCAGCGCAATAATCATCGTCGCCGGAGAACGCAGCGCCACGCCAAAAATGACGGGCACGATAATCAACATTGGCAGCGCCGGGATGGCATAGAGCAACGTAGCCGTGCTCAAAAGCGGTCCGCCGATACGCGGGCTGCGAAAGGCAAAGCGTCCCAGCGGGATAGCAATCACGGCGCTGAGCACAATCGCCGGAATGGACAGCGCAAGGTGCGCCCACAAAAGCTCCAGTGCCTGCGGCCAATTCAGTCGCAGCCACGTCATGGCTCAATCACCCCGACCGGGCGGCCGTCAGCGTCCACGGCCACCGTTCGGCCATTAAGCCTTTCGATGCTCAGCCGCCGCTCCGCCCGCTCACTTCCCACAAAGCCGCGCACGAAATCATCCGCCGGGTGGGCAAGAATCTCCGCGGGCGTTCCCTGCTGCGTAATGACACCGCCGGGCTTCAAAATCACTACTTCATCACCCAAGCGGAATGCTTCATCAATGTCATGGGTGACAAAGACAATGGTCTTGCCCAGCTCCGCCTGCAGGCGCAGCAGTTCATCCTGGAGTTCCCGGCGCACAATCGGATCGACCGCACCGAAAGGCTCATCCATGAGCAAAATATTGGGCTCCGGGGCCAGCGCCCGCGCAACACCGACGCGCTGTTGCTGCCCGCCCGATAATTGCCCGGGATAGCGCTTGGCCATAGCTCGGTCAAGGCCGACACGGTCCATCATTGTTAGTGCGCGTTCCCGCGCTTGTGCCTTGGCCATTCCATTAAGGCGCAGTACAGCGCCAACATTGTCCACAATCGTGCGATGCGGCATCAACCCGCCCTGCTGCAGCACATAGCCAGTAGAGCGGCGTAGATTCACCGGGTCAACGCCCGCCACGTCTTCCCCGTCAATGAGGACGCGGCCCGCGGTGGGATCAACCATGCGGTTGACCATCCGCAGCAGCGTTGTCTTACCCGAACCGGAAGATCCTACGAGCGCGATTGTGCGATGCGAGTCTATGCGGAGCGAGAAGTCAGCCACCGCCACGGTGCCGTCCGGGTAAGACTTCGTGACGTGTTCAAACTCGATCATGCGCACCAGTATATGGCAAATTCGTTCGATAGGAACCAAAAGAGGACCATAATTCTCATTGAGGGAAAACTCTTTCCTATGTACCTTAAAATCATGAGGATTCACCACAAGACTGGCTTCATACTCGGGGCAATCGCCATAGCGTGCGCCGCTGCGGTTCTCGTGACAGCGGTTGCCGGCGGCGCATCCAACACGACCTTCACGGTGGTTTCCGCACTGCTCACCATCGCGCTCGGCGCCGTGGTCATCTACTGGAGCACCTCGCCCAAACACCGCGACCGCATGAATTCTGAGGGGCACTAACGAAGACTGTTCGTGTCACGAACATCACCTTTTTCTCACGTCAATGGGCTTTTCAGAAGCTATGGCGGCTAACTAGAATGGATGTTGGCGGGAGGGCAAGGCCCTAGCTTTTCTGAAGTGTCGCGCCTGCGAGATTTTGGGGGAAGGCAGCCGCTGGATAAACGCCAGCGGTGTCCGCGTCGGACTCCGGCAAAGAGCGGGAGCAGTTCCAAGACAGGAGCTTCCTAATGTCCAATGGCACCACCACACAGCCGCAGCAGCGAGTCGATGCTCCTCCCGGCGAACACTGGCGGAAAATGGCAATCGGGTTTGGCGTTCCCATTCTGATTGCAATTGTCTTCTGGTTCAGCCCTCATCCTGAGCAGCTCACCGATCAAGCCTGGCGCATGTTCGGCATTTTCGTGGCCACAATCGTGTGCATCATTATGGCGCCGATGCCGATGGGTGCGGTGACCATCATTGGCATGATCGCCACCGTGTTGACGGGGATAGTCCCGCTTGCGCCAAGTGCCGATAACCCAGGCGCACCTTACGCGCTGGTTGGTTTCGGCAATTCTACGATTTGGCTCATTGTCATGGCCTTTTTGCTCTCACGTGGGTTTATTAAGACCGGGTTTGGCCGCCGCGTAGCGCTGTTTTTCGTCTCCAAAGTCGGCGGGCATATGCTCGGTGTCGGTTATGGTTTGGGCCTAGCTGACCTGGTCCTGTCCCCCGCGATCCCATCGGCGACGGCGCGTGGCGGCGGAATCATGGCCCCGATCATGAAGTCGGTAGCGCTGACCTACGACTCTGAACCGGGGCCAACCTCGCGTCGCGCCGGTGCCTTCTTGTCACTGGTGGTATCAAATTCCAACTCCATTACTTGTGCCATGTTCCTCACCGCGATGGCAGGCAACCCGCTGATTGCTTCCCTCGCCGGTGAACTCGGCGTGGACATCTCCTGGACCACCTGGGCAATGGGCGCCATCGTCCCCGGCCTGCTTGCGCTGGTTGTGGTGCCGCTGGTTATCTACCTGATTTATCCGCCAGAACTGAAGAAAACCCCCGAAGTACAAACCATGGCAAGTGATGAGCTCAAGAAGCTCGGCGGCATGAGCTACGGCGAAAAAGTCCTGGGCGCCACCTTCGTGGTCTTGCTTCTGCTGTGGACGGTCGGCGATCTGGTGCTGGGCATCTCCGCAACCACCACCGCATTCGTGGGCGTGATTATCCTGATGGTCTTCCAGGTTCTGACGTGGGAAGACATCATCCGTGAGAAAGCCGCCTGGGACACCATGACGTGGTTTGCGGTGCTGTACATGATGGCCACCGCGCTATCGGCCTACGGATTCATCGACTGGGTCTCCGAAGTCATCGCCGGCTCCCTCGGCGCGCTCCACTGGCTGACCGCACTAATCCTGCTGGTCATCATCTACTTCTTCGCGCACTATTTCTTCGCCTCGGCCACCGCGCACATTTCCGCGATGTACATCGCATTCCTGGCCGCCGCGCTGGCACTGGGCGCACCACCGCTGCTAGCCGCGCTGGTCCTGGCCTACTGCTCCAACATTTTCCAGTCGCTCACCCACTACGCAGGTGGCGCATCCCCAACGCTGTTCGGCATGAAGTACAACTCCGTCGCGCAGTGGTGGGGCGTGGGCCTTGTCGCCGGCGTTGTGTCGCTGAGCATCTGGATTGTGGTCGGTATGGGTTGGATGAACCTCATCGGCCTGTGGTAGTAAACGCCTAAACAGTCACATGCGCTTGTCAAGATTTTCTTGACAAGCGCACTTTTGTAAAGGCAGACTTGACACGTGGGTAATCAACGAGGTCACGAGCTAGCAGATCGCATCACGCGCATAGCCGCATTGCTTGCCGATGAACTCTCCGCCACGGAACCGACCGCCACTCCGGACCAAGCTGCGGGGAAAAATTCCCGCAGCGATGTCACGCATGCGCTGGCAACAGCGCGCTCCCTGCAAGCCCTCGCCGATGAATCACTAGCCCACCTGGTTACTGATGCCCGCGACCGTGGAATCACGTGGCAAACCATCGGTGATGCTTTGGGTATCTCCCGGCAGGCTGCCTTCCAGCGGTTCGGCACACCAATCGATCCCCGGACAGGAAAAGCTATGAACAAACCAACCGATGATGCCCAACGCGCAGCGCTTTCCAAAGCCGAAGCCTTCTTGGATGATCTCACCGCGCATCGCTGGGAAGACGCGGCCGCGCAACTGGGCCCGGTCATCGGTGCGCACCTGGACGCGGAGGGGTTGGCGGCGACGTGGGCCCAGGTGGCATCGTTAGGCGGTGCACTTGAACAGCGACTACCCGCTGACACCGTGGGGCTTGCTGGTGGCATCACCGTGGTCGAACAACACCTCGCCTTCGAAGCCGCCGACTTGGTCGCACGCATTAGCTACAACGCTGATGGCAGCATGGCTGGACTGTGGTTCGTGCCCGCTGACCAGGCACTAACAGAAAGGCCGGATTAATGAATACCGTAACGCGAGCAGTCAATTGGAGAGCCGTCGGCTTCTTCGTGCTGATTTCTTTCGGGCTTGCTTATGCGCTCGATGCCATTCTCTTGAGCACTCTGGGTTTGGCGCATCCGTTAGCGATTGTGCCGATTTCACTGCGCATGTTCACGCCACTGATTGCGACGGTCATTGTTTGCCGGTTTATTACCTTTGAAAAGTGGACCGGTGCTGTTGGTTTGGGCCAAGAGTCTTTTGCGAATGGTCAGTGGAAGAAGATTGTTTCTTCGGTATTCATTGGGTTTGTGCTGGTTGTGGGCGTGATTGCAACATCGATCGCGCTGGCGACTGCCGCTGGGTGGTTGAATCCTGATTGGGAGATGACGCAGACCCGTGCGCCTTTGATTGAAGCGGGTGCGGATATTTCGCCGACGGTGTTGATCGTCATGACGGTTATCCAGGCGTTTATCGCGGGCATTACTATCAACGCTCTCATGGCTTTCGGTGAAGAAGCCGGCTGGCGCGGTTGGCTGCAAAACGCTTTGGAGCCGCTGGGGCGCCTGAGTCAGGTGCTGCTCATCGGCGTTATCTGGGGACTATGGCACGCACCGTTAATCGCAGCGGGCTATAACTTCAGCGATCAGATTCCCGGCGCCGTGGCGGTGCTACTGTTCACAGCTTTCTGCATTGCTTTCGGCGCGGTATTGAGCTGGCTGAGTTTGCGCTCCAAGAGCGTGCTGCCAGCTGCAATTGGGCACGCATTCTTCAACGCACTCGCAGGTTTCCCCGCGATGCTTGTTGCAACCGGTGATACCTGGGACCGCGTCCTTGCTGCACCCATGGGCGTTCCCGGCATCTCGATTTTTGCGGTAGTCGCCGTCGTGCTGTTTCTTAGCTCGCGCGGCGTGAAATCCAAGGTTTAGATTTTCGTGTTTGGCCGCGCGACGGGTTCGGTGAGAGTGCGCGGGCGCATTCGGGCATTGGGGAGATTCGGTGCGGGAAGCCACGTCATGCCATCGGCATTGCGGCCAAGGCCATCTTCGCCGACGCCGCCGTGGCCGATGTAGCCATCGACGAAACCGAATTGGCCGTCGACGTCTTCGCCTTGGCTAGCTTGCCAAGTGTCGCGAAAACGCACGATTTCATCATGGTCGCGACCGATGAAATTCCACCACATAAGGATTTCTTCCCGCAGTGGTTCGCCGCCGATAAATAGTGCGCGACCCATGTCATCGGAATCGTTGCGGATGCGCAGACGCGTTTCGCCGATACCGGTGTAGCCAATCTGCGTCTTTTCCAGCTCGGTATCTGCAACCACGATGGTTCCGGAGTCTGCGATCACGCCGTGTTCAAACTCGGGGTTGAGGTCAAGCACGATTTCTGAGCGCGGATCGATGGTGATTTCCGCGCCGACCATTGGTGTGTGCGAATGCACCGGGCTGGCTGCACCCATGAGCTCACCCATAAATACCTTGAGCTGACCGCCATCGAGCTCGGTAGCTGGCGGTTTGAAATAGGCCAAGTCGCGCTCGGCAGTACTGCGTGTGGCATCCGGCAGCGCAATCCACAGCTGCACACCATGCAAGATCGTGGTCTTTTCCGTGGTGGTCTCCGTATGCGAAATGCCGTTACCGGCGGTCATCAAATAGAACTCGCCGGGATGTACGAAGCCGCGTCCGCCGCCGGCATCGATGTGGCTGATCTCGCCGGTAAAGAGCCACGTCGCGGTCTGCAGACCAGTGTGCGGGTGCGGCGCAACATCCATGCCACCGGTCCTTGACACGTCATCGGGACCAAAATGATCGACAAAACACCACGCGCCAATGAGCGATCGCTGACGATGCGGCAGCGTACGATGAACCGTCATCGCACGCGGACCACCAAGCGGCACAGCGCGGGAAGAAATGATCTCAACTGCGGTTGCGTTCATGTCAACAACCTTAGTCGAATGGGTTTATTTTCTCTTCCACCTTTCGGTCCACAGTTTCAGCGTGGTTATGCCCTATTAGATCAGGTTCATCGCTCCCATGCTGCTGAGGTCGTGAGTATTGCCGAGTAGTTTGCCGCCTGGGGTGCGCAGGCGGACTTTGCCGCGGTGTCGGTGCATTCTTCCCCGCTTCGGCTTGCCGCGTTTTGGTTTGCCTGGTCCTCTTTTCTTCCCGCCCGGCGTAGCCGGGCCGTCATCGTTGACGCCGTTGTGATACTTACACAACATCGTCAGATTCGACGGCTTGGTATGCCCACCGTGTTTGTGGGCGTCGATGTGGTGGACTTGGCACCTGTCGGCCGGCACGTTGCAGTCCGGCCAGGGGCAGACGAGATTCTCGGTCATAGCCAGGGTTCGCAGCTTGTCGGAAGCGAAGCGGGCTTCATAAAGATTGACCGGGCCGGCGGTGGGATGGAACAAACCGACGTAAAGCTTTTCGCCTAAAGCACCTTCCATCGCGGCGTTAACAATTTCGGCACCGGTCATGGTGGTGCCGTCAGAGGCGCCGACGTTGACATCGTCGCCTTCGCCACTGAAGATTTTGGCAGAGTTATCCAGCCCAAGAGCAATCACGGTGCGGTATTCAGGCTTGATAAGACCCGTGCCGGTTCCTTCGATGAGGTCCCAGAAAGGTTCCAGTAGAGCTTCGGAGCGCGGTTGGTCATCGCCTTTGATGGCCGCGTCGAGGGTCTTTTCCAAATCAGTAATCCGGCGTTGCGTATCGGTAATGCTAATGGTGCGCATCCCGTCTATTGCGCGGCCTACGCGTACGCCGGATTGTTTCGGCTTGTCACCGCCTTCTTCGGTCACGCGCTTTTTGCCATGCTCATCGACTTCTTCGTAGCTTCCCTCATACGCGATGAGTTCTGCACGCAACTTCCACGCGGCACCACGCGCTTTCAACTTCTTCGCGTGTTTATTAACCATCTCTAAGAACTCAATGCCCAACCTGCGCTCTTCGGCAAGTGCGACAGCCTCTTGCTGCACACGCGGCGAGTCGCAGGACCCGAAGTAAACTCTGGCCAGCCGAGCATATTTCTGCACTGTAGAAAGTCTGTGTCCCTCAGTAGCTACGTCGTAGGGGGATAGCTCGTAAAAGTCGCGAAGAATACCCACGCCACCTCTGTCGAAAGCTTCAAATAATTCATATCCGTTCATAACTTCGACACTAAAACGACAGTGCAACCCCTGACTAGGGCAAGTTCAAAAACCTGCGAGTAATTCACATGACACGTCACCCAAACGGCGAAGTTATCCACAGGACCGCCGATTAGACGAGCTCAATGCCTACAAATGCGATGGTTGCGACGATCCCTGTTGACGCAAAAGCGAGGATGAAAGGGCGCACTCCAACGTCTAGCAAGCTTTGAATTTTGACCCCGCACCCGAGAGCAAACATCGCGGAGACACTCTTGCCGGTGTGGATTGCTGCGCTGCGCGAACGATACCCCGATGTCCAGGTTGCTATTTCTGTGGTGAATTCAGCCGAAGTTATCTCACAGGTTCGACATGGGCATTTCCATGTAGGTTTCATCGAAACGCCACATGTACCAGTGCAGCTGAATGCTCAAATCGTCCAGGAGGACGAGCTTTTTGTGGTGATTTCCCCGCACCACCACTGGGCCGCGCGACAGGGCCGAATCAGCTTGCAAGAGCTGGCTGAAACACCACTCGTTGTAAGAGAACCCGGCTCCGGAACCTTCGAAGCCCTGCAAGAGCATCTGGCTGGATTGGACGTTGCTACTCCAGCCCAGGTGCTCAACAGCATCGCGGACGTGCGCGTCGCAGTAGCTTCCGGTGCCGGACCTGCAGTGATGAGTGAGCTGGCCGTGCGCGATCAGCTCGCCAACGGCAACCTACTTCGAGTGCCTTTAGAAGGCGACAAGATCACGCGCCCACTCACAGCAATCTGGTCTGGACACCGCCGCCCGCCCAGGCTGGCTCACGAACTGATTGCCATCGCTAAGTCCATTGGTGCTTGAATCAGGAGGCATCGTTAAGCACTGCGTACAGGCGATCCCGCGCGGCGTTCATTTCCTTATCGAATTCCTCATCACTCGATTTATCGCGGACCCAACTTTCAGAAACCACGATGCGCGGCAGCGTTGCCACCGCGGCAATCATCGCGCCGCGCAGGCGATGGCGCTTATCAATCAACCAGCCCCCGACCAGTGCCGGAATGCTGATTCCGGTCAGGACGGCGGGGATGCCATCGAGAAGCCTGCGATTTAATAGTTTGGCCAATCCCCACTCCACCGCGCCAAGTAGTGCTCCGGCACTAACCGCGATACCAATCGACTTCACCCACGTGGCAATGAAACCTTTGATTGCCCCTTGCTGATGGTCGTTTTTCTCCCGCGGCTTTGGGAAAACGTACTGCAACACCACATAAAACGGCACCATGATGTAGCCGAAAATGGCTTCTACAGTGGCTAACCGCTTTAACGAAGCCGTGGGACGACGTAGTTCCTTAACCGTGGCGGTGTCAGTCATCATTTCCCCTCAACGAGCGCACATAAGTATCAAGCATTCAGTGTGCCCCACACTAATACGTCTTCCACTGTCCCAAAATAGCCTCACTACATAAATCGGGCTGTCTCGCCTGAGCAGCCTGGCGTGTAGGGTGCATTATGAGCCGTACTGGTAGGGGGACTTACACAGTTGAAGCTTGGCCGGGACAATCCTGAGATCTAAGGAGCACTAGTCGTGCGTGATAAAAGAACTAAGCAGCGTGCCATTACGAAAGCCATAACCGTATTTATCGGCGGCCTATTATTCGCTGCCTATCTCGAATGGCAGCATTCCATGACGGCAGCCACCATCGGATTCGTACTGTTCGGGGCTCTGCTGTCTTATCTGGTGTATAAAACCAATCGTCCAAATTAAATAAATCTGAGCTTGCCGTAGCGGCTGGGCGTGCTAGGCTGCTGGTCAGAACTCGCTGGCAGGACGACCTGCACAGTAAAAGCTAGAGCCGGGACGACCCTGCACTTAAAGGAGTCTTCGTCCATGTCAGCCTCTACTGCCCTGCGCGGCGTTCTCACCGGATCTGTCATCGCCCGAATTGTATTGGGCTGGGTTGCGGTCGCACTACTATCACTGGCATCAGGTTTTCTCGCGGGCAGCTTATCGATGCCCCTCGTCTTCACCCTTCTTGCGCTCATCGTAGGCGTCATCATCGTGTGTTCCGGCGGGGTTGTTACCCAAGCTGAACACCTTGCGCACCGGCTTGGTGATCCCTACGGCACCCTGGTGCTGACCCTTTCAATTGTCGGCATTGAAGTCATTCTCATCTCCGCGGTCATGCTCGGCCCAGGCGATCACCACACCATCGCGCGTGATTCCGTCATGGCCACGGTCATGATTGTCCTCAACCTGGTCATCGGCCTGGCACTCATCGTCGGCGGCATGCGTCATAGCAACCTGCAGGTCAACCGCGCCGGTATTTCCGCATACTTATCGACGCTCGTCGTACTCATCGCCACCGCCTTCGCCATTCCGGCTGCCATTGGCACCGATGGTGCATATAACACCGCGCAGGCCATCACCATCGTGACCTTGACGGTCATCCTGTACGCATTCTTTCTCTACCGCCAAACCGGCGCCCAGCATGCCGACTTCACGGAAACAGACAAGGACGTCGTTGCTTCCAACAACCCCGGAATCGCCGCGATTTTCCGCGAGCACAAAGGCGAAATTCTCACCCGCGCGCTGGTTTTGCTCATCACGGTAATCCCCATCGTGTTGCTCTCTCACGATATGGCATCGCTTCTCGATGACGGCCTCAACCGCCTCGGCGCCCCCATCGCGCTTTCCGGCATCATCATCGCAATGATTGTCTTTTTGCCCGAAGCAATCACCACCGTCCGCGCTGCCTGGGGTGGCGAAGGACAACGCGTGGTCAACCTCGCCCACGGCGCGCTCGTCTCCTGTGTTGGCCTCACCCTGCCGGTCGTGCTCATCATCGGTCTGCTTACTGGGCAGACCGTTACCCTCGCCGAAAACCCCACCAACCTGCTGCTCCTAGGAATCAGCCTGGCATTGAGCATCGCGACGTTTAACTCCCAGAAAGTCACCGCGATTCACGGCGGAGTACACCTATTCGTCTTCATCCTCTACGCACTCAGCGTATTTTCTTAAAGTCGTTCCTTGCCAGGGCATTCTGTGCTAGCGTGGGCGCCAGACACGGGGTGCCCGAAAGGGCTGAGATTAAACCCGAGAACCTGATCGAGTTCGGACTCGCGGAGGAATGTCGGTAAACGACGCAGGCAGTATATGCAGGGATACCTGTATCTATTGCAGCACGCTTCGCTTCTTCGAACTCGATATGAGTGATGAAACGGAGACAAGCGTTGATACCGAACGTATTAACCATTGCTGGCACCGATCCCACCGGTGGCGCGGGGATTCAAGCAGACTTAAAAGCATTTTCTGCCAACGGCGCATACGGGATGAGCGTGGTCACCGCAGTGGTTTCACAAAATACGCGCGGGGTGGGAAGCATCGTCGCGATGGAACCTGGCTTCGTGGCCGAACAAATCGCCGCGGTCTTTGAGGATGTCCGCGTCGATGCAGTGAAAATCGGCATGGTGGCCAATGCTGGGATCGCCGATGCGATCACGCAGTCACTGGATAAATACGCGCAGTGCCCGGTGGTCTTGGATCCGGTGATGGTCGCTAAAAGTGGCGATCATCTGCTCAACCAGGATGATGTCGACGCGATTCGGGAGCGTCTCGTGCCGCGAGCAACGCTGATTACGCCGAATCTGCCGGAGGCATCGGTGTTGCTGGGCCGCGAGGTAGAGATGGGCAGCTTGGCAGAAATGCGTGAGTCCTTAAACGATCTGCGCGCTTTGGGCGCAAAGTGGGTGCTGCTCAAAGGCGGGCATTTAAGCGGTGCGGAAAGCACCGATATTCTCACCGGCGGTGATGCAGGAGATACCACCGTGGAGCTGACCGCACCGCGCGTGGACACTGTCAATGACCACGGCACTGGGTGCACATTATCGGCCGCGATAGCAGCGCTTTTACCCCAACACGGATACGAAGAAGCGGTACGCCGCGCCAAAGACTATCTCACGCACGCGCTGCGCCACGCGGATGAATTGGACGTCGGTGCAGGTCACGGCCCCGTCCATCACTTCCACGCGCTGTGGAATAACGCGCCTTTACAACTGCAAGGAGCACAGCGATGAGCACTCAACGATTTACGGACCTTTTGCGCAAGCAAAACCACACCACGTGGGAGAAGGCAGTTACTCACCGCTTTGTGCAGGAGCTTTTCGATGACACCATCGACGACTCTGTCATGGCCAGCTACTTGGTGCAGGACTACCGCTTTTTGGATAGTTTCTTGGTGTTGCTGGGGGCATCGGTAAGCACGGCGGATGCGCTTGAACCACGGCTGCGGTTTGCGCAATTTATTGGCGAGATAGCCGGCGATGAAAATACTTATTTCCTCGACGCCTTTAAAGCATTGGGCGTGAGCGCCAAGCAGCGCGAAGAAATCCCGAATACCGAGCCAACCACCGCATTTTGCGCATTGATGCGTGAGGCTGCGGAAACCCGCGATTACGTAGCAATCGTCGCGGTGTTGCTGGTTGCGGAATGGCTATATCTTGACTGGGCAACCCGCGACTCACGCCCTATACCTAAGAACTTCGTGCACGCGGAGTGGATTCGCTTGCATGATTTCCCGGAATTCCACGAGCGCATCGCGTTCTTACGCGCAGAACTCGACCGCGTCGGCCCCGCCCGGCGCGCTCTTGCACAAGACTTCTTTCACCGCGCAGTCGAAATCGAGCTCGCATTTTTCGACGCTGCCTACGCCCACCCCATCATAGGAGAAAAGTAATGACACTCTTTGCTGATCTGAAAAAGGCCATCGGTACCGAGTGGACCGATTACACCGAGCACGAATTCGTGCGCAAACTTGGCGAAGGCACCTTGCCACTACCCGTCTTCCAGGACTATCTGGTGCAGGATTATCACTTCCTCGTGCAGTTCGCACGGGCAAACGCACTGGCTGCATACAAGAGCCGCAAGCTGGCCGATATTAAAGACGCGACGGGCGCACTGCAGGCTATCTTGCACGAAACCGAACTACACCGCCGACTGACCGCACGCTGGGGAATCACGGAAGAAGAGCTTGATGCGGCGGCAGAAAAACAAACCACCGTGGCTTATACCCGCTACGTTTTGGACACCGGGATGTCCGGCGACCTGCTGGATATGCACGTCGCGCTTTCACCATGCTCCATTGGTTATGCAGAAATTGGTGTAGCCCTAGAGCCGCAACGAATACGGGCTCTCGATGCCGGCGAAGAACACCCCTACGGCGAGTGGATTGCGGAATACTCCGGCACGGAATTCCAAACCGCAGCACGTGCTGCCACCGAACGCCTCGACGCGCTAACCGCAGGTAGCGTCACCGCGGAGCGCTTTGATTCCTTAGTGGAAATCTTCCGCGCCGCCACCCGCTTAGAGGCAGCATTCTGGCAGCAAGCACTAGGCATACAGGACTCGGAGAGTTAGTTCGCCCAGAGTTGGCCAAAACGCCGTGCAACTGCTGCGGGGTCATCGGCGGCGCAGAGTACTGAGACAAAGCAGACACCTGCGGCTCCTGCTGCACGCAGACCGGCGAGGTCGTCTTCGCCAACGCCGCCAATGGCCACGGTGGGTACCGGGGATATCGCGGTGAGGTGTTGAAAGCCCGCGGTGCCCAGTGCCGGTGGATGGTCCGGCTTGGTGGAGGTCGGCCGGATAACACCGACGCCGACATAATCCACGGTGCCAGCAGGAAGTGCGGCAACGGCAGCGAGGTGTTCTTCAGTGTTGGCGGTCAGCCCAATAAGAGCGTCCGCGCCGAGTTGTTCGCGAGCGGTCAGTACGGCTTCATCGCCTTGGCCTAAGTGCACGCCGTCGATAGCGATGCCACGTTTTTGGGCTTCGACGGCAACATCGAGGCGGTCATTGATCACTAACTTCGCGCGGCCATCGATGACATCTGCGAGCTGATCTAGTTGGTTTAGCTGCTGGTCAAAGCTGGCGTGTTTATCGCGCAGCTGTACTGTCCGCACACCACCGTCCACGGCCAGACGCACGGTTTCCACTACGCCGCGGATTCCGCACAGCACCGGGTCGGTTACTAAGTAGATCCCATAATCTTTTTCGTTGTTCATGCAACGTCTCCTGCGTTGTGCTCCCGGATGCGCTGCTCCGAGGAGATGGTGGACGGGGTGAGGGTGGAGAGGGCATCGATAAGCGAAACTGCGAAAGACCCTGGGCCTGCTGCTTGCGCGGCAGCCTGTTCGGCCGCAATGCCGTAGACTGCATGCGCGGCGGCGACTGCTTCAACCGGGGAATAGGACCCGCGCACCGCGGCGAACGCAGCTATCAACGCGCCCAGCGCGCAACCGCCGCCGGTGACTTTGGTTAAAAGCTCATCGCCGTTAGCCACGCGGATAACGCGGATGCCATCGGTGATGAAATCCTCCGGCCCGGATACCGCGACCACGGTGTTGAGACGCTGCGCCAAGGCAATCGCGCCCGGCGCGGCGGCTTCTGTGGAATCTGTGGAGTCCACGCCCTTGCCGCCGGCTCCTTCCCCTGTCAGGGCAAGAATCTCAGAGGCATTACCGCGAATCGCGAACGGGGTTTGCGGAGCGAGTTTCTGCGCCAAGGCCGTGCGAATGGGCAACGCGCCAATCGCCACTGGATCCAACACCCACGGTGTTGCGGATTCGTTGGCGGCGGCGACGGCTTCTTCCATCGCTAAGCGTTGCTCCGGCGTGGGGGTTCCCAAATTCACCAGTACCCCGCCCGCGACCCGGGCGAAAGGGCCCGCTTCCCCGACGATGTCCGTCATCGCCGGCGCTGCGCCTATACCAAGCACCACATTGGCTGTGAAGTTGGTAACCACCGAATTGGTTATGCACTGCACCAAGGGATTGTGCGCGCGTAGTTCACCGAGCAATGCTGCGGCAAAAGATAAGGTCATGGCCTTTCGCTTTCTTCCTCTGACGAAGAAGAATGTGCAGCATCACCGCAGCGCTCAATAGGACACCAATGGTATCCGCGCACAGCCAGTTTCATCCGGACAATCCCTTCGCCAGTACTAACTAGATCAGGTTCGACGGGTGTTATCTCAGCCGGTCTTTACGGCACCCCGTGTCTTAACGCACCACACTAGCCCAGGCCGCGTGTCCCGGCAATAACTTTTGCGTCAGAGCATGCCGAGGGAAGAATTTATGTCCTTTTCGAGCATCCAGCGTGCTACTTCGTCTCATCGGCATCGAGCCACTCAAGGTCAGCGCTTCCCAGTCCAGCAGCAACGGCGGTGGCTGTTCGGCAATGCTAATGTCCGACGGTTCTCTTAACTTGGTTGAATATGAACTAAATGGAGATACTGTAGAAGCAAGATTCTCCAGTCCACTCCAAGAGGGAGGACCTGATCCAGTCGTAACGCAGGACTGGGTAACCTGTGGTTTTCTAACTCTTGGAACAGTTGCGGCAATTGCGACTATTCCGGCTACAGGCGGCTGGAGTATTGTTGCGGCTGGTGCAGCAGCGGGAGCTAGTTCTTATGAATGCGCCCAAGCAGGGAAAAGCTAGGTTGTTTAAACAAATTGTAGAAGGAGGAACAAGATGCAGGTAGACAAAAAATATTTGATCCGACTCAACATTGCATTTTTGATTATATCTGTGGCGTTAGGCGGATTGGTGGCAACCGGTGAAATAGCTCCAATAGTTATTGGAGGCGCAGTATGGCTCTATACCGTGTTCAACGTGATTAAATACAACCGTGCTTATGATCGGCAGCTTCAGGAAATTTCCACCTCTTGATCAATTCCTTCTTTCTTGAATGAATTTCCGATTAGAACCCAATTTGTGTCTGAATAATACGGAAGCTAGCTGAGAATCCTGGGATGCTTGTTAAAACATCCCAGGATTTTGCTTCTACAAATATTCTCCGGCTAATGTTTACAAACTGGTTTAGAGTATGTGACACTAAGCGGTTTGCTGGCAGCCAGAGAGACTACGAAATTCACACCCAAAACCGTGCGCGAAAACTTCGCGGCCCAGTAGATACTGGCCATTTAACACGCACTTCGGCGGCACCACCACCGTATGGCCGGTGTTCAATGGAACGGGCACAAATATTGTGGGTTTGCAGGCGTTGCTGCCGCGGTGGGGCGCGGTGATTTGTGCTGCGACTGCGCACATCAATGTCGATGAAGGCGGCGCACCCGAACGCATGGGTTCCATCAAGTTATTGCCAGTGCCAACTGCCAATGGCAAACTCACCCCAGAACTCGTCGACCGTGAAGCCTGGGGCTTTGGCAATGAACACCGCGCGCAGCCACTGGTGGTTTCCATTACCCAGACCACAGAGATGGGTACCTGCTATACCCCAGAGGAAATTCGGGCGCTAGCGGATCATGTCCATGCCCGCGGCATGGCCCTGCACATGGATGGCGCGCGTCTTTCAAATGCAGCAGCAACTTTGGGCCTACCACTATCAGCGTTTACCACCGAGGCCGGCGTGGATGTTTTAAGCCTGGGTGGAACCAAAAATGGTGCACTCGGCGCTGAGGCCGCAGTAATTCTTAACCCCGATGCGCTAGTCGGGGGCGCGGAGGCGTTGCCGTTTGTGCGCAAACTATCGATGCAATTAGCTTCCAAAATGCGGTTTATCTCCGCGCAGCTCATCGCCCTATATGAAGGCGACGTGTGGCTCAATAACGCTCGTCATTCCAACGCGATGGCCAAGCGCCTGCGCAGCAAACTCGAAGAAGCCAACCTACCAGGACTGAGCTTTACCCAAGCCACCGAATCTAATGCGGTCTTTGCCACCCTGCCCGACGGCATTGCCGATGAACTGCGCCAAAACTTCCACTTCTACGACTGGGATGCCACGCGCAATGAAGTGCGCTGGATGTGCTCCTTCGACACCACCGAAAACGACATTGACGCTTTTGCCGCAGCCATAAAACAAGTGTGGGCTTCACACCCTAGCTAAGGCGCAAATCGGTGATACACGTTGCGTCTTCTGTTCCCGTGGCAAATTCCGTTGTGCCCTCTAAGCCCTGGTAATTCACCGTAATGGTACCGGCGCTTCCGCGCGGAACCCAAAACCCGGCAAAGCCATTGTCGAAGGTCGTGGCGGGGCCATCGACAAGCGTTGTGCCGGTTTCCTCATCAAAGACTGATACCTCTACTGGCTCATTGTCCAGCTCTCCCACGCAGGTGGTAAGGCTGTGATAGTAGCAATCATGGGTTTGCGACACGAAGGGGGCGACCGAGACATAACTCCGGTCCTCAGGCATAGCGAGTGCGACCTCTCCCGCCTGATTGCTCAGGATCAATTCTTCGCTTCTTACTGAAGCCATCAAATCAGTAGGGCGTTCAGCGATCGGTTGCTGATCCAGATAGTCAATAATCTCGCGAGCATCCATCCCTTCTAGGCCGTACGCGTTTAGTACTTCTTCCTGCTCCGTGCCCGAGGATGAACAAGCACTTAAAGCGAGCGAAGCACCGACGATTGCGCTAACAATTGACGCGCTTTTTCTCGCAGCGCGCTGGGGGCTAGCTGGTTGCGATCCAGCTCCATCCTGAATATTTTCCATAGGCTAATTAATAGCACCATTTCTCGTATCCCGATAAAAGGCTAGCCTTTCTAGAAACATACCCTGTCGGGGTATACCGTTGTTTGTAGCGCTTAAATATCCATCTCCTCCATATCTCGGTTTCCTAGAATCCTAAAAATTTAGTGAAGAAGTGACATGAGTACCCCACACCACGATGACAAATCCTCAAGCCATCATGGCCATGAAGGACATAGCCATGATGAACATGCGGGTCACAGTGCCACAATGTTTAAAGACCGCTTTTGGCTGAGCCTCCTACTATCCATCCCGGTGATTGTCTTCAGCCCCATGTTTGCCTCTTTCCTGGGCTACACCGTGCCGGAATTCTCAGGTTCAACCTGGGTCGCCCCGGTTCTAGGAACCGTGATTTTCCTCTACGGCGGCAGCCCTTTCCTCCAAGGTGGCGTGTCAGAGATTCGCTCGCGTCAACCGGGCATGATGCTGCTGATTGCCATGGCGATCACAGTCGCATTTGTCGCTTCATGGGTTACCACTTTGGGCATCGGTGGTTTTGAACTCGACTTCTGGTGGGAGCTTGCCCTGCTGGTTGTCATCATGTTGTTGGGCCATTGGATGGAAATGCGGGCCCTAGGTTCTGCATCTTCTGCCCTCGATGCCTTAGCTGCCCTCCTTCCGGAGAAAGCAGAAAAGGTTGACGGCGATGCTATCCACTCGGTAGCCATCTCTGAACTTACTGCTGATGACATCGTGCTAGTTCGCCCCGGCGCGCGAGTACCTGCTGACGGCACCATCATCGATGGTTTCGCCGAATTCGACGAATCGATGATCACTGGCGAATCCCAGCCTGTATATCGCAACAGTGGCGAAACAGTTATTGCCGGCACCGTGGCTACGGATAACACCGTGCGCGTCCGAGTGGAAAAGATCGGCGCTGATACCACCTTGGCTGGTATTCAACGCATGGTTGCCGAAGCACAAAATTCTTCTTCCCGTGCGCAAGCCCTAGCCGATAGGGCCGCGGCTTTGCTCTTCTGGTTTGCCTTAGCCGCTGGCATTATTACGGCCATCGTCTGGACAATCATCGGCAGCCCTGATGACGCCATTGTCCGCACCGTCACCGTGCTGGTCATTGCCTGCCCCCATGCCCTGGGCCTGGCCATCCCCCTGGTCATTGCCATCTCTACGGAACGCGCCGCCAAAACTGGCTTACTCATCAAGGACCGGCTTGCCCTTGAACGCATGCGCTCCATCGATATTGTTTTATTTGATAAAACTGGCACCTTAACCGAAGGTGCACACGCGGTCACCGGTGTCGCGGCAGCATCGGAAGTGCCGGAGGGAGATGTTCTGGCCCTAGCTTCTGCAGCTGAAATTAATAGTGAGCATCCACTAGCCCGAGCGATCGTCACTGCTGCAGCCGCGCACCCAGTGGCATCGCAAAGCCCGCGCGTTGGCTCGGATTTCCGCACCGCCGCGGGTCGTGGCGTGCAAGCAACCGTCGATGGAGAAAACATCATGGTTGGAGGCCCCAATATGCTGCGTGAGCTTGGCGTTGACTCCCCTGACTCACTGCACGACAAGATTTCTACGTGGACCTCCCGCGGAGCAGGAGTTTTGCATGTTCTTCGCAACAAGGAAGTCATTGGGGCTATAGCCGTCGAGGATCACATCCGCCCCGAATCCCGCGATGCCGTCCGGGCACTGCAAGATGCGGGTGTGAAAGTCGCGCTGATTACCGGCGATGCTTATCAAGTTGCAGAAAGCGTGGCCCAAGAATTGGGCATCGACGAAGTCTTTGCCGAAGTTCTACCGCAGGACAAAGACACTAAAGTCACTGAACTGCAGAAACGCGGATTCGACGTGGCCATGGTCGGCGATGGCGTCAATGACGCGCCTGCCCTGGCGCGGGCCGATATTGGCATCGCTATCGGCGCGGGCACAGATGTAGCCATGGAATCCGCTGGCGTTGTGCTCGCCAGCGATGATCCCCGCGCGGTGTTGTCCATGATCACGTTGTCCAAGGCCAGCTACTCCAAGATGGTTCAAAACTTGGTCTGGGCATCGGGCTACAACATCCTCGCGGTCCCACTCGCTGCTGGTGCACTAGCTCCCATTGGCTTTGTTCTCTCGCCAGCGGTGGGCGCAATTTTGATGTCATTGTCGACCATAATCGTGGCCTTCAATGCCCAACTTTTAAGAAGGATCGATCTAAAACCAACGCATGTAGCACCCGCTACCTCAAGCGAAAAACTTCAACCATAAACGCTTGATGATAAAGCTTTCTAAACCATAATTTTCTCAACCTCAGAAAGGTTTCACATGAAACATTCCACTTCTCTCATCGCTCTCACGCTCGCCGCTGGTCTTACCTTGAGTGCCTGCAGCGACGCCTCAGATTCCGCAGAGCCTGCGCCGGCTACTTCCGAAAGTGCCGATAGCTCGGACAACGCTGGGACTTCAGAAAACGCGACGGAGGACGAAGGGCACAAAGACATGGCTCACGACCATCCTGAAGACGGCGGCGCTCCCCCAGCCGGAATTGAGGAAGCAGAAAACCCGACCTACCCCGTCGGCACCGAGGTCACCTTGACCGCGGATCACATGCCCGGCATGGATGGCGCAACCGCAACCATCTCCGGCGCCTTTGATACTACGACCTATTCCGTGAGCTACACCCCCACTAACGGCGATGCTCCAGTTACTGATCACCGTTGGGTTGTGCACGAAGAACTCGTGGATCCCGGCGAAGCACCGCTTGCTGATGGCGCCACGGCAGTGATGACCGCTGAGCACATGCCCGGGATGAAGGACGCCGAGGCCACCATTGATCACTCCACGCGGGAAACGGTGTACATGGTTGACATTAATAATGATGAGATGACCATGAAAAATCACAAGTGGGTTACCGAAAGCGAAATCGAACCCGCTCAGTAACCCATCACCCTAAGGCAGCTTGTGACCAGCTGCCTGAATAAGGCTGTACCACTCAGCGCGGGATAGCGAAATATCTGAACCTGCTGCGGCATCGACGATGCGAGAAGGCGTCGTCGTGCCCAGCACAACCTGCATGTTCGCAGGATGACGCGTGATCCAGGCGCACGCAACGGCGATGGGTTCCACGCCATAATTCTCAGCGAGACGCTCAATCTCAGCATTGAGTTCCGGATAGTCTGGCGAGCCCAGGAAGATTCCCGGCTCACTTCCCTTTTGCAAAGGCGACCAGGCCTGCAGCGTGATGTCATTAATCCGCGCGTAGTCCACTAATCCGCCTCCATCGCGGGTGATGGCGTCCCCAGTAGTAGTCATATTCGATGTCATGCCCTGCGCAACCAAAGCAGAATGTGTAATTGACAGCTGCACCTGGTTGATTAAAATCGGCTGCTCCACGGCAGTCTTGAGCAAATCAATCTGACGCGGAGTGTGGTTAGAGACGCCAAAAGCACGCACCTTCCCAGCTGCCGCAAGATCATCAAAAGCACGCGCTACTTCTTCTGGTTCCACCAAAGCGTCTGGGCGGTGCAGCAACAGCACATCTAAATAGTCCATATTCAGGGCCTTCAACGATCGCTCAGCTGAAGCAACAATGTGCTCATAGGACTGGTCATAGCCCCATGGCTTGTCGATGATCCCCGTTTTCGACTGCACAATAATATCTTCACGCTCCGCTGAAGATAGCTTCAACGCCTCTGCGAACCTCCGCTCGCACAAGTGATACCCGCCCTCGGGAACATTGAAACCATAAAGATCCGCGTGGTCGAAGTAATTAACGCCAGCCTCTCGCGCGGCGGCATACAGATCGCGAATCTGCACATCCGTCTTATCACCAATGCGCATCATGCCCGCGATAATATTGGGCACTTCTTGCCCACTTGTTCCTAATTCAATACTTCGCATATTAATTTCCTCTTGGACTAGCGTTCAGCTCGCACGGATTGAGTACTGCGTGAGTCTATCCGTTTAGCGACGCAGAAGCGTTAAATAAGCCTCAAGTTGGTTGAGGATCCGCTCAGTACTAAAACCTTCTGGATCCATTACTGCTGTAATTTGTGAGCCCTGCAGGAAAACCACCAATAGCTCTGCTGTGCTGTCAACAACGTCAGGGAGAGGACGCAGCAACCTATCTTCGCCATCGTCTGCAGTAGCTCGGAACAAGAATTCCTGTTTCCAGTGGTGACCTTATTTACCTGGTTTACCAACGCCGCGACCTTCGGCCTGACCTTCCTGCTGGCTATCACCAGCTTTGCTGTATTGGTGTGGGCGAACCGTTACCACCGCGACTACAGCGTGTTCGTGAAAACCATCGCGCCGCTGCTCGCCGGCATTGGCATGGCGGCGGTAACCGCGCTGATTCTCATCAACTTCAACCTCATGATGGACACCGAAGACTTCTTCATGATTTGGATCATGC
>JAUNRU010000092.1:0-5913 GCA_030535535.1 Corynebacterium casei | reverse complement strand
GCGTCGTCCTCGACGTGACCTCCAAGCCACCAGGAACCATCGAGTGGGAGTAAAACTTCTTTGAAGTTTTACTGGGAGGTTTACTGGGGTTTGCTCAGGGAGGCGGAGCCCTAGCCAGGGTTGATATCTGGCTGGGGCTCCGCTTTTGTTTTCTCTAAGTTAGGGAAGCGTAGATGAGCAGCGCGCCGATGATAAACAGCGCCGCTGCAAGTAAGAGATTTACCCGCTCCATGGAAATCGTTCCTACGTTGTGTGCTTGCTTGTTACTAGACAGAAGCAACAAGATGACAAACGATGATGAAATGGCAATCAACGAATACAACAGCATTGGAACGATGAGCATTGGGCCATCGCCTTCCGCTAGCAAGGTGAGAACTGCACCGACAAAAGGCACCGAAGTCACCGACTGAACGATACCGAGCGCAATGCCCATGAACATTGCCGCACTGGGGGAGCTGTAGCAACGCTTGGTTAGTCTATTTGCAAGATCCCACAAAGAAGTTCCTTTATTGCGCGTGAAGAATGCAAACGCAGCGAGCAGGCATAGCAAAATTCCGAGGAACGGATTTTCTCCAAGATGCGGCGGAGTCCAACCCGAAAACCGAACGACAAGACTCACCCCGAGGGCCGCGACGCAGATGCCTAGCCAATCACCCACGACGCTAAGTGTTAACTCGCGGTTTCTAACGCCCTGAAACTTGCCGAGGAAGATAACGATCCACAGCAGGAGATTAAAGGAATCAGCTAACCCCAGGAGAGAAACACTGAAATTTATCATCTAGTCCCCTCCGAAAAGGCTTCATTCGCCATCACCGCATGCGCGGCGCAATCTTATCAGAGACATCACTGATTTCTTCTAAGGTTCCATCAAAGGCGATGAGTTCGGCGCGGAATTGCCAGGCGGTCCCGCGGGCGTCTAATTTTCTGGCGAGCTTGTCAATCATCAACAGGTGGTTGATGCTTAGCTCGCGTTCTTCAGCGAGGGCTATGGATTCGCGGTGGAAGCGTGAGGAGCTGACCGAAAAGGGCCTCGGAAGGCCCCGAAATCACGAAATCGAGTTGCGTATTGAGACGCAACTCGATTTGTCAGGGGATTATTAGTGACTTCCTGCGAGCGGTTAGCTGCCGATGTTGGTGAGAGCCTTGTCGGCTTCCTCGCTCATGTAGCCATAATCAATGGTGGTGGAGCCGATACCGGCGTCGATATCGATGGTGAGCTTCGCATCATCGTGGTGCAGGTCAACACAGTTGCTTTGACCAATCCCAGAATCACATGTCACATTGACCGGAGTATCTTGTGGCAGATCCAGGTTGATTGCACCGATACCGCCATCGATGGTCACGGTGCGGTCTTCGGTCATGTCATCTAGGCCTTCAGTTTGTGAGAGATCGAGGGAGAAAGCACCGATACCCACATCGTAAACATCCGTGAGGGTTTCTTCATTTGCGGGAGTATAAGAGCTTGCTCCCCAGTCTGAGGAAGTCCAGCTCGGGCTATTAGCTGCAAAGCCAAAGGCGAGGAGGATACCGCCGATAATCAGACTCCATACCGCGATAACCGCGGCGGTAATGCCGAGCACGCGACCCCAGCGGCGCTTCTTCTTTGGCTGTGGCTCCTGTACTGGCTCCGGGTCGGGCAGGTGCCAGGTATCAGGTGCCGCTCCGAGTGGGTCCCAGGCTGGTGGGGTCGTGCGGCCGTCGGGGAAGGGGTAGCCATCGACAGGCTCGAACATCGACAAGTCGATGTGCTCATCGCGCGGTGGCTCGGTGCGCTGCTGCGGGGTAGCAAGCAGGCCTGCTGGTGCGTCCGGGCGACGCTTGTGCAGCAAGTACCAGCCGCCGATACCAGCGATGATTGGCAGCAGCATGGTTATGGAGCTGGAAGAGAAGATGAGCGGGATGATGAAACCGATAGCAAAGATGACCGCCAGCGTCGTACCCAAGGACTTCTCCGAGGTGGACTTGCCTTTCGAATCACGTGGCAGGTCTTTATTAGACCCGAAGGCATCTTCGATGGGCGAGGTGGCCTTGGAATATCGTGGCATAATCATCCACGCCAGCAAATACAGGGCGATGGAACCGCCCCAGCAGAATGCAGTCACAACAAATACGGTGCGGACCAGAACTGGGTCTATCTGGTAGCGAACAGCAATGCCCTCAGCAACGCCGGCAATTTTGCCGCCGCCACCTTGGTCAGCTGGCAAGCGCACTGGGCGGGATGCCCACATTTCCTTAAATTGCTTCTTTACATCATCGAAGCTGGTCTGGGAATCGTCATCGTGCTGCTTACCTTCGTATTGCTGGTAAGCGAATTCCTGGTTGTGGGTGCTGTTGGTCTTGCCGGTGGTTTCCGAACGTATCTCATTGAACGCCGAAGTGATGCTTTCTTTAGCTTCGGTAAAGGCGTTGGACATGTCCTTTACGAAGTCAGACTGCGGCTTCTTGCCGGGGGTATCTGCATTCGCGTTATCGGAGAGACTGGATGGTTTCTTGTACGGATTTGAGTGGGAGGATGCTCCGCTGTTGGCACCATTGTCGTTCTTGCCGGATGGGCGAGAACTCGGGCCGTATGGGGAGGGTTCGTAGGAAGTCATGTCTTAATTATCAAAGCTACGAGCACAAATAACTATCGGGGACTGCCCTGATATTTAAGGTTCAGGGTTCTCCCCGATACCTCATGGGCTTATGTCCATGCCACAATTGATGCCATGACCACACCTGCGCCTTATTCAACCGCTGAACGGCCAGCGCCGTATCCACGCCTAAGCCGTGCTTCCAACGGCAGCGTGGTCGCTGGCGTAGCTTCAGGCGTATCAGCGCACCTCAACGTGGACGTTCTGCTTGTCCGCGTGGTATTCGCCGTGGGATCTTTGGCATCCGGTGTGGGGCTTTTTGTGTATGCGTCCTTGTGGATGTTGACCAAGCCTAGAGACGTGCAACCGGTCATCGGCAAGTTCAGTGAACGCTTTGCTGGTAAGTTGCCGCGGGGCACGAATTTCGCCATCATTGCTTTTGCCATTGTGGCGCCGATTCTTTTTGCCACCCTCGGCGCGGGGCTATCGTTGGTTGCGCTGCTGCCGATGATCATTGTGGCTATCGGTGCAGTGCTCGCCTGGCGCGCATATGACCGTGGGCTCAGCGGCACGACTGGCATCATTAGCGTGGTCTCCGGTGCCATTTTAGTGCTTGCTGGAGTGCTCTTTATGAGCTTGAGCTGGCAAGGCAATGACTCTTTCGGTGCCGCACTTTTGGCGGTCGTGCTGACTTTGGGGGGTATTGGCGCGCTGGTGGTTCCACTTGGTATTCGGATGTGGAACCAGTTAACGGAACAGCAAGCGGCGAAAGCAGCCTCTGACGAGCGCGCGGAGATTGCATCACGTCTTCATGACTCAGTCCTGCAGACCCTTGCGCTGATACAAAAACGTGCCGATGACCCCCAAGAAGTCGCGCGCCTTGCCCGCGGCCAAGAACGCGAGTTACGTAGTTGGCTGTTTGATTCGGAAGAAAAGACCTCGCAATCTGTTTTCGCTGCGCTTGATAGTGCGTGTGGTGAAGTTGAAGATATGTTTGGTATTTCTATCCGTCCCGTCACCGTGGGTGAGGATATTCCGTTAACCGAAGCTACAAAGCTGACCGTGATGGCTGCGCGTGAGGCCATGGTTAATGCCGGCAAACACGCACGCGTGGATTCCGTAGACGTTTACGCGGAGCATCTTGCCGGCGAGCTATCCATTTTCGTCCGTGACCGCGGTGATGGCTTTGACTCGGATGCTATTCCAGAAGACCGCCACGGTATCCGTGACTCCATTGTGGAGCGCATGTCCCGTATCGGCGGCAGCGCCAAGATTAAATCTGCTTCCGGCGAAGGCACCGAAGTTACATTGACCATCGCGAGCTAGACATCGCACATGCCGACTAAAAAGGAGCTTAGTGGGAGGGTACAGACTAAGGTAGAAGCGTTTTCTTTGCTTGGCCCGGAACTACTTGTGCTCATCATCCTCTGTAATCAGTCCTGGTAGGAGGCTCGATGATTGTAGAATTTCAATCGAAGTGATTCTACCGTCATTATTGAGTTTCAGCACTGCCAAAGTATCCCCGCTGATCGGATCAATGGCTTCAATACCTCGAGTTGGGCCCGTGGCCAGTGGATTGCCAATCTCATCTAGAAAACTTAGGACTGTTAACTCTCCAGCGTCGTTCCATTGCTCGACATTGAGCGTTATTGTTCGTTTCATTACTTTCGCCAAACAGTTACGACATTGTGGTTGGTATTCATGATTACAACTATGGTGCGGCCATTGTATTTCCATGTTCTGTTAGCTTGCCGTGTGGCCCTATTGCATGTTGAATAGACCACGTCTTGTACGGTGGGTTCCGTGATACTGTCTGCTGCCATTTCTTGTTTCGCATGCCACGAATATGAATAGACAGTACACGGAGCTGAGGCGAGTGGGGATACTTCCGAATATCCATTGGCAACTGGACGGATATCACTGGCGTGGGCGGCCGTTATGGAACCTGAAAATAAGATTCCGACGCTTGTAATTAATGCTGCAAATCGCTTTTTCATTATTTCCCTATCCGACAGACAAATAGACATCAGCGATAGATCCAGGTCCGCTCCAAGAAAAAGATTTGGATGAGCGGAAACCACAAGTGCTTGTGGTGTAGGACGTGCCGTCGGCAAAATTGGCAGTTATTCGAGCACAGCGATTGTCTGGAAGTGTATCTTTGACCGTCCCCTGAACATGCACTTGTCCTGGATGACATGAAAGTGTCCAGCTTGCGCTTCCACCGGTTGTATTTGCTTGAAGGACATCGCCGCATGACCCATAAGGGGTTAAGTTTTGGTTTTCCCTGTCTGCTTCGTTTTCGTAACTGAATGAGTTGTAGATGTGGGGTGTGTCGAAGCAACTGGAAAGCTGAAAATCCATATGATTGCCGCAATCAATATATTGGTCTTTTGAGGGTATGTCCCTTCATTTTCACTCCTCCTGATTGGAATTGATTTCGAGCGAGTTTGCCGCAGTTTCTCCGGAAGGGAAATGGCTATTGAAGGTGATACCCATTTATGGGGTTAAACTTGTTTGCTGTATTCGCTCAGCGTTGTGGCAGTAGTCGGACCGGGAATTTAGGATGAATTGCTTCTGTGGGATAATAGGTTTGCGGTTATGTCTGTGGTGTAGTCGAAGATCTTTTGGCATAACCATTCGTCCCGTCACCGTGGGCGAGGATATTGCGTTCACCGAAGACACCAAGCTGACCGTCATGGCTGCGCGCGAAGCCATGGTCAATGCTGGTAAGCATGCGCGTGTGGATTCCGTGGACGTCTATGCGGAGCACCCTGCCGGTGAGCTGTCTATCTTTGTCCGCGACCGCAGCGATGGCTTTGACTTTGATGCCATTCCAGAAGATCGTCATGGTATCTGTGACTCCATTGTGGAGCGCATTGTGTGTATCCGCGGCAGCGCCAAGATTAAATCCGCTCCCGGCGAAGGCGCCGAAGTAATGCTCATCATCGCGAGCTAAACATTCACGCTGGAGCGGATGCCCCTCATTCGGTGTGCACGAACGTTCCGAGTTCTTCCCAATCCCTTGACCTTAAAAAGGGGGCGGGCTAGCCTGAACTCTCATGAAGTTTATTTCTCAAAGGGTGAAGTGTTGATGTCTCGCAGTCAAAAGACAGTCCTTGCGTTTCTCGCCTTTTGCACTGTGGTTCTAGTGGTATTTCGTTTTGCTGGGGTACTCGAATGGCGCTCTGTGGTGATGGCGTGCGTTCCGCTGTTTGTCGGGGCATTGTCGGTTATCTATTTTGGAAAGAACTGGAAACCGTAGTTGGCAAGGCTCAACCGGATGTAGCCGTGTAGCCTTGTGAACATGGTGAACGTCTTTCTGGTTGATGACCATTCCGTA
>JAUNRU010000091.1:0-5943 GCA_030535535.1 Corynebacterium casei | reverse complement strand
GACTACATCATTGTTGGTGGTGGCTCGAGCGGTGCTGCATTGGCTGCCCGTTTGAGTGAGAACCCTGATGTGACCGTCGCCCTTCTTGAGGCAGGGCCGCATGACTCCAAGCACGATGAGGTGCTCACCCTAAATCGCTGGCCGGAACTGCTGGAGTCAGGACTTGACTGGGACTACCCAATCGAGCAGCAAGAAAACGGTAATTCCTTTATGCGGCATTCGCGCGCAAAGGTGCTGGGCGGGTGTTCCTCCCATAACTCATGCATCGCTTTTCACACTCCTGCAGAAGATGCAGACTTGTGGGAGAAACTCGGGGCAACTGGCTGGAACCGTGATTCAATACTTCCACTGATCAAAAAGCTTGAGACCAATGATCATGAGGGTGATCAAAACGGTCATGATGGCCCGGTAAACCTCATGTCTGTTCCAGCTGAAGATCCGGTTGGTGTTGCTGTCCTTGATGCCTGCGAAGAAGTTGGAATTCCCCGCAAGACTTTCAATAAGGGAGAAACCGTAAAGCACGGCGCGAACTTCTTCCAGATCAACTCGAAACTAGATGGAACGCGTTCTTCTTCCTCCGTTTCTTATCTGCATCCCATCGAAGGACGTGAGAACCTCGACATTCTCACTGACATGTGGGTCTCTCGCATAGTCTTCGACGAAGATAACAACGCAACGGGTATCGAGTACATGCGCGATGTGTTTGGACGCCGCGCAGTATTAAAAGCAGAGCGTGAGGTCATTATCTCCGCTGGCGCAATCAACACCCCACAGTTGCTCATGCTCTCAGGAATCGGCCCGGCCGATCACCTCACGGAAAATGGCATTGATGTGCGTGTGGACTCCCCTGGTGTTGGCTCCAACCTGCAGGATCATCCTGAAGCCGTGATCAATTTCGAAACCAAGGTTGATATGGTGTCGGATTCTACCCAGTGGTGGGAAATCGGTATCTTCACTCAGATTGATGAGAATACCGATTTACCGGACTTGATGATGCACTATGGTTCGGTTCCCTTTGATATGCACACGCTGCGCCAGGGCTACCCAACTGCGGAGAATTCTTTCGCGCTCACTCCTAACGTGACCCACGCTAGGTCTCGCGGTACGGTACGTCTTCCCTCTAATGACTTCCGTGATAAGCCTGCTGTTGATCCTCGCTACTTTACCGATGAGGAAGGCTACGACATGCGTATTGCCGTCGAGGGTATCAAGTTAGCGCGCAAGATCGCCTCGCAATCAGCACTTGCCGATGTAGTCAAGCGTGAGCTCTCACCTGGCCCTGAAGTGCAAACCGACGAGGAAATCGCCGACTACATTTCGAAGACGCACAACACGGTCTATCATCCAGCAGGTTCATGTCGCATGGGCTCGCCTGATGATGACATGTCGCCCCTGGATCCACAGCTACGAGTCAAAGGTGTTAAGCGCTTGCGCGTTGCCGATGCATCGGTGATGCCACAGCTGGTCGCCGTAAACCCAAACATCACCTGCATGATGATTGGTGAACGCGCAGCTCAGCTCATCTCTGAAGGCTAAAAGCTTCGGTAGATTCTGAGGTGCTGATTTGAAATAAGCTCCTGCTCACCGCGACCGTACTGGTTGCCGTGAGCAGGAGCTTTCTTAGATCTCTTAGGCGTCTACCTTGGCGGCTTCGTTTTCTTCGACGCGAGAAATGGCAACGGCAGCAACCTTTTGCTGAATGCCCATGTCGAGTTCGGAGGTAAAACCAACGCAGGAGCAGTTGATCTCTCCGAGGACGTAGGTTTCGTTGCCGTCTTCGTCATCGGCAAGCATGAAATCTGCGGTCCAGATCAATGGAATGTCGTCTCCGCCGAGCTTTTCAGCGATAACTGGGCGAGCCTCAGCGAACATATCTACCAAGTCGTGCCATGCCTCCGGAGTGTCATAGCAGTATTTTGCACCCGAGAACAGCGTGGCCGAGAAATTATCCCCGCCCTCTGCTGGCTTCTTATGCACCACGAAGACTGGCTCCTCGCCCACGAGCAGGATGCGGATTTCACCCTCGACGATGCGCGGCATAAAGCGCATGTCCACCAGCATGCCGTTATCACCAATGATGTAGCGGTCACAGAACTCCATGAACTCACCCAGCTCACGGATCTCAGTGTGGTTATCCACCGCTTCCGTGCACTTAAGCTGCGTATCCAATGGCAATGGAGTGCCCGGTGTAACTGATGCAGCCAGTTCCTTATCTTCTAGCTGCACGCGCCAAATACCGGAGCCAGTAGAACCACGGTTTTGCTTGAGCACGCGCTCACCAAAGGACAAGGAGGTTGGGAAAGTGTCGTGGAAGGTTTCCACGTCGTAATAAGCAGCGGTATCGGAAGGCACCAAGTCCGTGTCATTGAGCTTGACCAGGGCATCCTTCGCGCCATAGGCCATCATCTCTTCTGGTGTTGACATGCCCACCAGACCCGCCTCAGTGAGCTGGGTCAACAGCTCAAAGTAGACCTTCTCGCCGCCCGGGATATTTCCCGGGTTCACGCGAGAGATATAGGCATCAAAGTTTTCAGAAACATAGGTGAAGATATCTTCGCGCCATTCGGGGCGGAAGTAGACAACCTCAGCATGCCAGCCGGTTTCCAGAATGGAATTCACAATCGGCATGGTGTCTTTGCGGTGACCATCAAAATACTTGTCAGAGCCGCCTTCGACTTCGAAGACCACAATTGCTTTGTGCATGGGACTCTCCCTTCAAGGGTTAGTGGAGAAAAAAAAAGGGGTGATATACAAGTGGGCACCGCTTAGGCTCATCACATTCGGCCGCGCCCTCCACATGAAAAATAGCGCATAAACCCGTGTACAGCGCACTCAACCGAAGGGCAATTTTTATGGGGGTAACCTGCGCCTTTAGCGTTATAGAAACTGAAAAATAGCGAGGTCAGATACGTATTGCTTACGGTGCGCGCCCCGCGCAGTGTTCGCTATGTGAATTTTCTGTAGTCAATACCACATTTTGCCATCCCAAGTGACCATTCGAGGGCTAGCCCTGTAAGGTTGAGGTGACGTATTGGAGCCAATAAATAGTTTCCACAATAAAGAAAGGCCGTCGACGTGACCGAATTCGATCCGCACCCACCTTTTCAGGATTACGCACACCCCGGCCGCCTCGTTTCGGCGCCCTGGCTATCCGCACGCCTAGGCATTAAAGGCCTTCGCGTAATCGAGGTCGATGAGGATTCGTTGCTCTACGATATCGGCCACATCCCTACCGCCACCAGGATTAACTTCCACACCGAGCTGCTGGACCAGAACACTCGTGACGTTGTGGATCCTGCAGGTTTTGCAGCACTGATGCGCGACAATGGCATCAAGCGCGATGACACCATCGTCATCTACGGCGACAAGTCCAACTGGTGGGCTGCCTTCGCGCTGTGGATCTTTGAACTTTATGGCCATGAGGATGTTCGCCTGCTCGACGGTGGCCGCGATTCGTGGATGGCGGAAGAGCGCGATACCTCTTATATGGTGCCAGACTTCCCAGAATCTGATTACCCAGAATCCCCACGCAATGACGCAGAACTGCGTGCATTCGTTACTGAACTGATTGAGCAGGATCCAAAGCGCGCGATCATTGATACCCGCAGCGTTGAAGAATACAACGGTGAGCCAACCTCACATTCCGCAAGCGGTGACTCCCAGTACGGAACCACCTTCCGCCACGGCCACATTCCAGGCGCAACCCACATCAAGTGGGACGCGGCGACCTACGCGAATGCTACTTTCCGCCCGCTGAAGGATCTGGAATCCACCTACGGTGAACTGCGTTCGGCATCGGAAGTTGTTTTGTACTCGCATCTTGGCGCACAGGGTGCACACACCTGGTTCGTCCTGAAGTACCTGTTGGGCTTCGATAATGTCCGTAACTATGACGGCGCGTGGGCAGAGTGGGGCAACATGGTCCGCATGCCGATTGAAAAGTCCGCCAATTAATCCGATTTAGAGTCATCTCGGATTAGTTTCAAAGACATTCGGTTTCGGAGATTCACCGAGGATTTGCCAGATGTAATTAAAGACACGCCCGTACCTTCACACGTTTGTGCTGGTACGGGCGTTTTGTCTATTGTTTGTTGCAAAAAAGCAAAATATGACGGTATTCTCATGTTTCTGTGTGTAAGAATAGCTAGAGTTCAAACTTATTAATTTTTAGGAAGGTCTAATAGCCGTGGCAGTTGAATCCAAGAAGATCACCAAGGTTCTTATCGCCAACCGCGGCGAAATCGCGGTTCGCGTTATTCGCGCAGCTCGTGATGCCGACATCGCATCGGTTGCGGTATATGCGGAACCAGATGCAGATGCACCATTCGTCGCTCTTGCCGATGAAGCATTTGCCCTTGGCGGTCAAACTTCAGCAGAGTCCTACCTTGCCATTGACAAGGTTCTGGACGCCGCGAAGAAGTCCGGCGCGGACGCCATCCACCCTGGTTATGGTTTCTTGTCTGAGAACGCTGAGTTCGCACAGGCAGTCATCGACGCTGGCATCATCTGGATCGGCCCATCACCAAAGTCCATTGCTGACTTGGGAGACAAGGTCACCGCTCGCCACATCGCTGAGCGCGCAGAAGCGCCAATGACCCCTGGCACCAAGGATCCAGTTGCAGATGCAGCTGAGGTTGAGGGATTCGCTGACCAGCACGGACTGCCAATCGCCATCAAGGCAGCTTTCGGCGGCGGTGGCCGCGGCATGAAGGTTGCTTATGAAAAGTCTGAGGTTGCTGAGCTCTTCGAGTCCGCAACCCGTGAGGCAGTGACTGCCTTTGGTCGCGGTGAGTGCTTCGTTGAGCGCTACCTGGACAAGGCACGCCACGTTGAGGCGCAGGTCCTGGCTGACCAGCACGGCAACGTCATCGTTGTTGGTACCCGTGACTGCTCCTTGCAGCGTCGTTTCCAGAAGCTGGTTGAGGAAGCTCCTGCCCCATTCTTGACTGATGAGCAGCGTGCATCCATCCACGAGTCCGCAAAGCGTATTTGCCGCGAGGCTGGCTACTACGGTGCCGGCACCGTTGAGTACCTGGTTGGCTCCGACGGCCTCATCTCCTTCCTTGAGGTCAACACCCGTCTGCAGGTTGAGCACCCAGTAACCGAAGAGACCACTGGTCTTGACCTGGTTCGTGAGCAGTTCCGCATTGCTGAGGGCCAAGAGCTGCGCATCAAGGAAGACCCAACCCCACGCGGTCACGCTTTTGAGTTCCGCATCAATGGTGAAGACGCTGCGGCTGGCTTCATGCCTGCACCAGGCGCCGTTACTCGCTACGATGAGCCAGCCGGCCCAGGTGTCCGCGTTGACTCTGGTATGCGTGAGGGCTCCGTTATTGGCGGTCAGTTCGACTCCATGCTGGGCAAGCTCATTGTCTGGGGCGAGACCCGTGAAGAGGCTCTTGCACGTTCCCGCCGTGCACTGGCTGAGTACAAGGTTGAAGGTCTGCCAACGGTTATTCCTTTCCACCAGGCAATCACCGCAGATCCTGCATTCATCGGCGACGGCACCAACTTTGAGGTCTACACCAAGTGGATTGAAGAAGAGTGGAAGAACGAACTTCCTGCATATGTCGATCCAGCTGAGGCAGCAGAAGAATCTGATGAGCTGCCAGCCCAGAAGTACGTCGTTGAGGTTGACGGTCGCCGCGTAGAGGTCGCTCTACCAGGCAACCTGGTGGTTGGCGGCGGCGCTGCCCCACGTAAGAAGTCCAAGAAGCGTCGCGGCGGCGGCGCAAAGGCTGCGGTTTCCGGTGACTCCGTTGTTGCACCAATGCAGGGCACCGTCATCAAGGTCAATGTTGAAAATGGCCAGGAAGTCCAGGAAGGCGAAATTGTTGTCGTCCTGGAAGCCATGAAGATGGAAAACCCAGTTAAGGCTCACAAGTCCGGTATCGTCTCCGACTTGGCTGTTGAGGCTGGCTCCCAGATCAACAAGGGCAACCC
>JAUNRU010000035.1:8155-26303 GCA_030535535.1 Corynebacterium casei | reverse complement strand
CCGTTGGCGATGAGGTTAACTTCGGCGGCCTGTTGGGCTACGCCCCAATCATCCCCGTCAACACCGTGGGCAATTCGGAGTTCATCGCGCGCGGTGGTTTCATCCCTGCACCAGTACATGGCTTCAGAAACTAACACCTGATAGATTTCACCCCCATATGCCTATGGTGTGACTAGTTGTTCTAGTCCACACCATAGGCGTTGTTTATTTTTCCGCTCTTCGCCACTGCGCTGGGGTTTTGCTGGAGTATTGCTCATTCTGTTCTGAAATTGGCTGCATACAGGCACCGCCTTTTGGTTGAACGGTCTTGAAAACCCAGCGAAGCCCACTAAGAATTAGTAACCTTTACTTATCCAAACTATTCCAAATATTAAGTAAAAGTTTTCTACTGAAACTGGGCAGGTGAATCTTTTGGGAGAGTTCATTCTTGATCGCTGGCAAGACATCACCTTTCGCGCGTACCAACACACCTCACTGGTGTTGCAATCGGTATTGCTAGCGCTCGTTATCGCACTTATCATCGCGGTACTGATTTCTTCGCACCATCGTGCGACAGCTCTTGCTAACTCACTAACATCAATCGGCCTAACGCTGCCATCACTGGCGCTACTTGGCCTAGCCATTCCGCTGTTCGGAATCGGCACCATTCCATCCGTGGTCCTCGTAGTGTTTTACGCGGTGCTACCGATCTTGCGTAACGCGATCGTTGGTCTGCAAAACATTGACCCCGGGATCATCGAATCCGCACGTGGTCAGGGCTTGAGCCCTGCGGCTGTGCTGCTCAAGGTCAGATTGCCGCTGGCGTGGCCCGTGATCATGACCGGTGTGCGAGTCTCCACTCAGATGTCCATGGGCGTTGCAGCCATCGCAGCCTATGCGCTTGGACCAGGTTTAGGTTCCTATATCTTCACGGGGCTGAGCCAAATTGGCGGTGCGAATGCCTTGAACTATGCGTTTGTCGGCACCATCGGCATCGTCATTATCGCACTTGTTGTAGATGCACTTTTGGCACTTCTGCAAAAACTCACTACTTCAAAGGGGCTGTAAAGCATGACTGATTCTAACAACGTAAAGAACTCCACGGCTGGTGCGAGCATCGAGTTTAAGAACATCACCAAGCAGTACCGCGGCCAGCAATCGCCGGCTGTGGACAACCTGTCTTTGAAGATCCCAGCTGGTGAGCTGGTTGCCTTCGTCGGGCCTTCGGGTTGTGGCAAGACAACCTCGCTGAAGATGATTAACCGACTGGTTGAGCCAACCAGCGGCCAGATTTTGATCAACGGTGATGACGCAATCAAGCGCAACCCAACCGAGTTGCGCCGCCAGATCGGATACGTCATCCAGGGCGGCGGCCTACTCCCCCATATTTCCGTAGCGGACAATATTGCGCTTGTGCCTTCGCTGCTGAAGTGGCCCAAGGACAAGATTGCTAAGCGCACCGATGAGCTGCTGGACATGGTGGGGCTTGACCCATCCATCTACCGCGACCGCTTCCCGCGTGAGCTCTCCGGTGGCCAGCAGCAACGCGTCGGTGTAGCACGTGGCTTGGCTGCGGACCCTCCAGTTGTTCTCATGGATGAGCCTTTCGGCGCTGTCGACCCTATTACTCGTGCACGCCTGCAGGATGAACTGGTAAACATCCAGTCGGAGCTGGGCAAGACCATCGTGGTGGTTACGCACGATATCGATGAAGCCATCAAGCTTGGACACCGTATTCTCATCCTGGAGCCAGGCGCAAACATCGCGCAGTATGACACCCCGGAACAGATTCTGGCGGCACCGGCATCTCCATTCGTGGAGGACTTCATTGGTTCCGGTTCTGCGCTGAAACAGCTGAATCTTCGCCGCGTTGATGAATTCCCCCTGTCTGAGCCACCAGTCGCCCGCATCGGTGACAATGCAGCTGAGGTGGTCCACCGTGCACGCGCGGCGAAGCAGAATTCTGTAGTTGTCTTGGACGCTCAGGACCGCCCACGCGAATGGGTGCAGGTACGTCAGCTGGAGCGCGTGGAGACCATTCCAGAGCCTCAGATTGAGTTGTCATCGACAGTCGAAGCTCGCTCTACGGTCAGCGACGCAATGTCTGCCATGCTGGCATCCTCCCATGGTGGTGCGATGGTCACCCGCCGCGGCAAGTACATCGGCGTTATCAGCTATGACTCGGTCAATGATTACATTCGTAGTCTCAACGACGCCGCTACTGACAGTGCTGACGTGTTGAGTGAGGGGGTTGATTCTGGTGGAGAAGTTTAAAAACCTTAAAGGCGAAAACCGCCTGCTCATCTTCGGTATCCCCGTCTTGGTCATCATCGCCGTGGTGGGCTGGGGCATCTGGCGCTCCACTGCCACGCTCGACGACATTGAGAACCGCACGCTTGCTCCCGCATCTGTGCTTAGTCTGACTTGGGAACACCTGCTTATCGTGGTGATCTCCGCGCTATTAGTGGTGTTTACCGCAATTCCGTTGGGCATTGTCCTGACGCGGCCTTCAACCAAGTTCTTGAGCCCCGTGGTCACAGGTATTGCCAATATCGGTCAGGCTGCACCAGTTATTGGTGTCATCGTGCTGCTTGCGATCTGGCTGGGCTTTGGACCTCCCGTCGCCATCTTCGCGCTCTGGTTCTACGCCTTCCTGCCAGTGCTTGCCAACGTGGTAGCAGGTCTGCGCGGTGTTGATAGCGCGCTGGTGGAAGCTGCGCGCGGACTTTCGATGTCGCCAATGCAGGTCCTGTTCAAGGTCGAACTGCCCCTAGCGCTGCCTGTCATCATGACTGGCGTGCGTACATCTCTAGTTCTGTTGGTTGGCGCGGGCGCATTCGCGACCTTCATCGACGCTGGCGGCCTGGGTGGTCTGATCACAGCAGGCATCAACCTCTACCGCAACCCAATTCTGATCTCCGGTGCCGTGCTCATCGCCGCGTTGGCCTTGGCCATCGAATGGGTTGGCCGTGTACTGGAGATTGGCCTGACGCCGAAAGGAATGCTGAAGTGAAAAAAGTAATTGCAACGCTAACTGCAGCAAGCACCTTGTTCCTGGCCAGCTGTGGGCTGGGCACCGCAGGTGGACTCATTCCTTCTGGCGAACTCCAAGGCGATCTGGCTGATATTGATCTCGAAGGCGCAGCTATCGGTGTCGGCTCGAAGAACTTTACTGAGCAGATTGTGTTGGGCAAAATTGCCACCATCCTATTGGAGTCCGCCGGCGCGAATGCACGTGACCTCACCAACATTCCCGGTTCCACCTCTGCACGTCAAGCCCTGGTCTCTGGTGACTTGGACATGATGTTTGAGTACACCGGCACCGCCTGGATTACCTACCAGGGCAACGCCGACCCGATTCCTGATGAACAAGAACAATACGAAGCTGTGCAGGAAGCCGATGCCGAAATCGGTATTGAATGGCTGCCGCCCTACCCAATGAACAACACCTACGCGATAGCCTCCAATGAGGAAACCGCGAACGAATATGACCTGGCGACGCTGCACGATATTGCAAACATGCCAATGGAAGAACAAACCATTTGTACCGACGCCGAGTTCCGCGCGCGTAACGATGGTCTCTTCCCGATGCTCAAGGCATATGGTCTGGACGAGCCACCCCATGACAACATCATGGAAATGGATTCCGGCGCGGTCTATGCCGCTGTCTCCAACGGCGACTGCAACCTCGGCGTCATCTTCGCCACCGACGGCCGCGTACCCGCGCTGAACCTCACCGTGCTGGAAGACCCCGAAGCGTTCTTCCCCAAGTACAACGCATCACTCACCGTTCGTTCTGAGGTCCTAGAAGAACACCCCGAGATTGAAGAGCTCTTCGCGCCACTAGAGGACCTTCTGACCAATGAGAAGATGCAGGAGCTCAACGCCCGCGTTGACATCGAAGGCCAGGACTACGCCGACGTCGCCTACGACTTCCTCGTCGAAGAAGGCTTCCTCGCCGAATTACCCCGCCCAATTCCCTAGATCAAGACACAGTAACGGGTGCTGCTTCCGTTTGATTGGAAGCAGCACCCTTACTTATTTCTCTTCTACAAGTAACGATTCACTCGGTTATGCGAGCTCAACAATCTCCATGTATTCATCCGACCAGAGGTCTTCGTCGCCGTCAGGCATGATGATGACGCGCTCAGGTTCGAGGGCTTTAACTGCGCCTGGGTCGTGGGTTACCAACACGACAGCGCCGGTGTAGGTCTTGAGCGCATCGAGAACTTGCTCGCGCGACTGTGGGTCGAGGTTGTTGGTGGGCTCATCGAGAAGCAGCACGTTGGCGCGCGAAGACACCAGCGATGCCAGTGAAAGACGGGTCTTTTCACCACCAGAAAGCGTGCCTGCTGGCTGCTGCAGCTTGTCACCAGAGAACATGAACGCACCCAGGAGGCCACGTAGGTCCTGCTGGCCGGCATCTGGACAAGCTTCGATGGTGTTTTCCCACACGGTTTTGTCTGGGTCGATGTTGTCGTGTTCCTGCGCGAAGTACCCGATGCGCAGGCCGTGGCCTGAAACAATGCCACCTTCACCGTCGGTGCGTTCCACGCCGGCGAGAAGTTTCAGCAAGGTGGTCTTACCGGCACCGTTGGTACCAAGCACAACGACACGGGAGCCCTTATCGATGGCCAAGTCAACGCCTGCAAAGACTTCCAAGGAGCCGTACATCTTGGTCAGGCCCTTAGCAAACATCGGGGTTTTGCCACACGCCGCTGGCTCAGGGAACTTAATGCTCGCAACGCGATCAGACACGCGAACTTCATCCAGCTCATTCATCATGCGATCCGCACGTGCCAGCATCTGCTTTGCCGCTGCTGCCTTCGTCGCCTTCGCGCCCAGCTTGGCTGCCTGTTTGTGCAATGCGGAAGCCTTCTTCTCAGCATTCGCGCGCTCACGGCGCCGACGTGCCTCATCAGTAGCACGGGCATCAAGGTACTTCTTGTACCCCATGTTGTAGACATCTGCCTCACCACGTACGGCATCCAAGAACCAAATCTTGTTACAGACTGCCTCAAGTAGCTCAACGTCGTGAGAAATCATCACGAGCCCGCCTTCGTGCTTGGACAAGAATCCACGCAGCCATGTAATGGAGTCGGCATCCAGGTGGTTTGTTGGCTCGTCGAGAAGCAAAATCGTCTCCGACTTTCCTGAGCCCGATGTTGCTGCGAAGAGAATCTGCGCTAGCTCCACGCGGCGGCGTTGACCACCAGACAAGGTACCTAGTTTCTGGTCGAGCACGCGCACTGGCAGTCCAAGGTTGTCACAAATCTGAGCGCACTCAGCATCAGCTTCATAGCCACCAAGAGCCTGGTAGCGCTCCTCTAGGCGAGAATACTTCAAAATCGCTTTATCGCGCTTTTTATCATCGGTCTCAGACTCCATGATCAGCTGAGTCTTATCCATCGACCGCTTGATCTCATCCAGACCGCGTGCGGACAGAACACGCTCACGCGCGGTCTGCTCAATGTTTCCCTCACGAGAGTCCTGCGGAAGATACCCAATCGGACCGGATGACGTGACCTTGCCGCCATAGGGCTCGGTCTCTCCCGCCAAAATACGCATGGAGGTGGTCTTACCCGCACCATTGCGGCCGATCAGGCCAATTCGGTCGCCGGGCTGCACACGAAGTTGCTGGCCGGGGGCCTCGAGTAGGGTACGGGCGCCAACGCGCACTTCCAAGTCTTGGGTAACAATCACATCGAACCATTCTAACGGTGATTTCCGCAGTTCCTAATCCAGTGACCTGAAGCAAATAGACGAGCAAATGCAAATCCGCCCTCGCACATCTCAATGATGCACAAGGGCGGATGTTTTACTGAGTCGACTCGACGCTGATTAAACGGAGAATCCTAGAGCTTGGAGCTGCTCACGACCTTCTTCGGTAATCATGTTTGGACCCCATGGTGGCATCCAAACCCAGTTGAGGTCGACTGCTTCGGCTTGGTTGTTGCCGATGATAACGTCCTCAATCTGTTCTGCAATAACGTCGGTCAAAGGACATGCTGGGGAGGTCAAGGTCATGTTGATAACAACCGTGTTCTTCCCCTCGAGTTCTTCGAACCACATGTCGTAGACCAAGCCAAGGTCGACGATGTTGATGCCCAGTTCAGGGTCAATCACATCGCGCATGAACTCAGCGACGTCGTAGATCTTGGCGATCTGCTCTTCGGTCTGTTCAGGGCGGTGACGAGCACCATCGAACGAAGAGTTTTCATTCTGGTATGGATCCGGAGTTGGATTTGCTTCAGTCATTTATGACTCCAATTCGTTGAGTGCGTCTACCGACGCTGCTTGGAAGGCCTTCCAGCCTAATAGAGCACATTTTACGCGAGCTGGATACTGAGAAACACCAGCGAAAGCAACGCCGTCACCGATGATGTTCTCATCGCCTTCTACCTGGCCACGAGAAGTAATCATCTTCTCAAACTCGGCGAGCTTTTCATTTGCCTCTTTCAGCGACTTGCCGATGATTTCCTCAGCCATAACCGAAGTTGAAGCTTGGGAAATCGAGCAACCAATTGCGTCATAGGAAACGTCCTCGACAGTGCTGCCATCCGCGGACAACTGAACACGCAGAGTCAACTCGTCGCCGCAGGAAGGATTAACGTGGTGAACTTCCGCCTGAAACGGATCGCGCAAACCCTTGTACTGAGGATTCTTGTAGTGGTCCAAGATAACTTCTTGGTACATCGAATCAAGCATTAATTCACCCCAAAGAACTTCTTAGCGGCAACGATAGCGTCAGCCAAAGCATCAACCTCGTCGCGGGTGTTGTACAGGTAGAAACTTGCACGTGCAGTCGACTGCACGCCCAGGGTGCGGTGAACCGGCCATGCACAGTGGTGACCCACGCGGATGGACACGCCATGATCATCAAGAACCTGACCCAAATCGTGTGGGTGAATGCCCTCGACTTCAAAGGCGATAGCCGCACCGCGGTTTTCAGGCTCAGCCGGGCCAATGATGCGCAAGCCCTCAATCGCCGTCAGCTTCTGCAGTGCGTAGGCAGTCAAGTCCTGCTCATGAGCGTGGATATTCTCCATGCCGATTTCAGACAGAAATTTTACTGCCGCACCAAGGCCAACGACCTGGCTGGTCATCTGGGTACCCGCTTCAAAGCGCTGCGGTGGCGCAGCAAAGGTGGTCTTTTCCATGGTGACAACCTCGATCATGGAGCCGCCAGTCAAAAATGGTGGCAACTTATCAAGGTGTTCAGCCTTGCCGTAGAGCACGCCAACACCAGAAGGACCGCACATCTTGTGTCCGGAGAAAGCCGCGAAATCTACATCGAGTTCGTGGAAATCAACGGGCATGTGTGGAACAGACTGGCATGCGTCCAACACGATCAGTGCACCGACGGCCTTTGCGCGACGAACGATCTCGTCGACATCAGCCACGGCACCGGTCACGTTCGACTGGTGAGTAAAAGCAACAACCTTGACCGAATCGTCCAGTTCCAAAGAATCCAGATCGATGCGGCCGTCTTCGGTGGCCTTGTACCACTTCAAGGTTGCGCCAGTACGCTCTGCAAGCTCCTGCCAGGGAACGAGGTTCGCGTGGTGCTCCAATTCGGTGATGACAATGGTGTCTTCAGCGGTGACCTGAAGGTCGCCCGCGCGGGGATCACCGAGAACGAAGGCAACCTCGTTCAATGCTTCGGTCGCGTTTTTAGTAAACGCAATCTCATGCTCATTGGCACCGACGAACTCAGCGATCGCAGCACGCGCAGACTCATAAGCGTCAGTAGCTTCTTCAGCCAACTGGTAAGCACCACGGTGAACGGGCGCGAACTTGTTTAGGACGAAGTCTTCTTCGGCCTTCCACACCGGCAGCGGGCGCTGGGAAGTAGCGCCCGAGTCGAGATAGACCAAAGGTTTATCGCCTCGAACCGTCCTGCTGAGCACAGGGAACTGGCTGCGGATAGATTCAATATCAAATGCGGGTGTGGACATTATCTTCTTTACTGAAACTGCTCGTAGCCGGTCTTCTCCAGCTCGGAAGCGAGCTCGGAGCCACCGGTCTTGATGATCTGGCCGTCAGCGAATACGTGTACAAAGTCAGGGACGATGTAGTTGAGGATGCGCTGGTAGTGGGTAATCATCAAGATGCCACCGTTGGTTTCTTCCTGGTAAGCATTGATGCCGTCGGAAACGATACGCAGTGCGTCAACGTCTAGACCGGAGTCGGTCTCATCCATAACAGCGAACTTTGGCTTGAGCAGGTCAAGCTGCATAACCTCGTGGCGCTTCTTCTCGCCGCCGGAGAAACCTTCGTTGACGGAACGAGCGATGAAGGACTTATCGATGTGCAGGCGCTCACGAGCGTCGGTGAGTTCCTTGTTCCACTCGCGCAGCTTAGGAGCTTCACCGCGAACAGCGGTGACTGCGGAGCGCATGAACTGGCTCATCTTCACGCCAGCAACCTCAGTTGGGTACTGCATCGCCAAGAAGACACCTGCGCGTGCGCGCTCATCGACCTCGAGGTCAAGAATGTTCTCGCCGTCGAGCAATACTTCGCCCTCGGTAACCTCGTAGCGTGGGTGGCCAGCAATAACGTAGGACAAGGTGGACTTGCCGGAGCCGTTAGGGCCCATGATTGCGTGGGTTTCACCGGACTTGATGGTCAGGTTGACACCCTTGAGGATCGGCTTTGGCTCTGCGCCCTCTTCATTAGGAAGGACCTGGGCGTGGAGGTTCTTAATTTCTAGAGTAGACAATCTAATGCTCTTTCTGTCTGAATTAGCTGTATCTTGCGATGTAAACGTGCTGTGCGAGTAGTTACGCGTTGATCTTTTCCAGTTCATCAGCGACGCGGCGTTCCAGCTCTTCGCTCAATGACTCGATTGGGATGCGGTGAATAACTTCATTGAAGAAACCACGGATGATCAAGCGACGAGCCTCGTCAGCTGGGATACCGCGGGACATCAGGTAAAACAGCTCTAGGTCGTCAAAGCGGCCAACGGTAGCTGCGTGGCCTGCACCTGCAATTTCGCCGGTCTCAATTTCCAAGTTAGGAATTGCGTCGGCGCGAGCGCCGTCGGTCAAAATGAGGTTGTTGTTGGTCTCGTAAGTATCGGTACCAGGAGCAGAAGAACGAATCAGAACGTCGCCTACCCAGCAGGTACGAGCTTCGTTCTTCTTATCGCCCTGCAAAGCGCCCTTGTATAGAACGTTGGAGCGGCAGTTTGGAACCGAGTGGTCAACCAGCATGCGGTTCTCAAAGTACTGACCAGCATCAGCGAAGTAGACGCCCAACAATTCAGCGTCGCCACCTGGAGCGGTGTAGCGAACACGTGGGAACATACGTACAACTTCGCCGCCAAAGATAGCGGAGTTGTGGCGCAGAACTGAGTCACGACCCATCAGCATTGCCTGGTTAGACAGGTGAACGGTGTCATTGTTCCAGTCAGCGTCAACAACAACGGTCACATGTGCGCCGTCGCCGATGATGAAGCCAAGGTTGTCAGCGTGAGTGCCGGAGCCCTCATACTTCACAACCAAGGTGACCTCAGCGTGGTGTCCAACATCAAAGGTGGTTGCGCCGAAGGAAACGTTGCCCTCGCCTGCACCAGAGATGGTCACGTGGATTGGCTCATCGGAGCGTGTGTCCGGATCAATGGTGATCAGGGTTGCCTCTGGCATGGAAGTCCATGCCTGTGCAGCAACGCGGTCAGAAGGAGCACCGGCACCACGCAGACGCTCGTTCTCGCCGTCGACGGTCTCAACGGTGACACCAGTTGGGTGCTTTACATCGATGTTCTGAGGAACAACCTTGAGGTCCTCGGCGAAAGAGCCGTTGTGAAGACCGCGCAGCTTGCGCAGGGAGACGAAACGCCATTCTTCATCACGGCCGCCAGGTACCTCGAATGCTTCAACATCAAAAGACGTTGGAAGGTCACCCTTCGTCTGGTAGCCAGCGCCTTCAGAGACAGCAGCACCAGAAAATTCGTTAGAATTCAGCATTTTGTTTAGCCCACAGATCCTTCCATTTGCAGTTCGATCAGGCGATTCAGCTCAAGCGCGTACTCCATTGGGAGCTCCTTCGCGATTGGCTCAACGAAGCCACGAACGATCATTGCCATTGCTTCTTCTTCCGCGATACCGCGAGACATCAGGTAGAACAGCTGCTCCTCAGAAACCTGGGAAACAGTTGCCTCGTGGCCCAAGGTCACGTAGTCATTGCGGATGTCGTTGTACGGGTATGTGTCCGAACGCGAGATGCTGTCAACCAAAAGCGCGTCGCACTCAACGTTGGAGTAAGAGTGGTGAGCGTTCGGGTGAACCTCAATCAGGCCACGGTAAGCGGCACGGCCGCCACCACGAGCAACAGACTTAGAAACAACGTTGGAAGAGGTGTATGGAGCCAGGTGCTTCATCTTTGCACCGGTGTCCTGGAACTGACCTTCGCCAGCGAACGCTACGGAGAGAACCTCGCCCTTAGCGTGAGGACCCATCATCCAGACAGCTGGGTACTTCATGGTGACCTTGGAACCGATGTTGCCATCGACCCATTCCATGGTGCCGCCCTCTTCAACCTTGGTGCGCTTGGTCACCAGGTTGTAGACGTTGTTGGACCAGTTCTGAATGGTGGTGTAGCGGCATCGGCCACCCTTCTTCACAATGATCTCAACAACTGCAGAGTGCAGGGAGTCAGACTTGTAAATAGGAGCAGTACAGCCCTCTACGTAGTGAACGTATGCGTCCTCATCAACGATGATCAGGGTGCGCTCAAACTGGCCCATGTTTTCCGTGTTAATGCGGAAGTAAGCCTGCAGAGGGATGTCAACGTGGACTCCTGGTGGAACGTAGATGAAGGAGCCGCCAGACCAGACAGCGGAGTTCAGAGCGGAGAATTTGTTGTCACCAGCTGGGATGACGGTACCGAAGTACTCCTTGAACAGCTCAGGGTGCTCCTTGAGAGCGGTGTCGGTATCCAGGAAGATAACGCCCTGCTCTTCCAGGTCCTCGCGGATCTGGTGGTAGACAACCTCAGACTCGTACTGAGCTGCAACACCTGCAACCAGACGCTGCTTCTCAGCCTCAGGAATACCCAGCTTGTCGTAGGTTTCCTTGATGTCGTCTGGGAGGTCTTCCCAGCTCTGAGCCTGCTTCTCGGTGGACTTGACGTAGTACTTGATGTTGTCGAAGTCGATGTCAGAGAGGTCTGCACCCCACTTTGGCATTGGCTTCTTATCGAACATGCGCAATGCCTTGAGACGCTGTTCCAGCATCCACTCGGACTCGTTCTTCTGTGCGGAAATATCGCGGACAACGTCCTCGCTTAGGCCACGGCGTGCTGCTGCACCCGCGACGTCAGAGTCGTGCCAGCCGAATTCATAAGCACCAATTGAATCGATGATCTCATCATCGGTCATTTTCTTTTCAGTACCTGGCGCCGGTTTTGCCTGGGTCATGCCCTGCTCCTTTCGTCTGAATTTCTTTTAATCGGTGTCAAGGGGATATTCGTTGTACAAATTCCGTGACCATCTGCGATTGAGGCCAAGGGTTGTACGTGAGTGCCTAACAGGGCGGAAAAGACTTCCTGTTCCGCCTCACATAGTTCTGGGTGCTGTTCTGCCACGTGAGCTACCGGGCAATGATGCTGACAAATCTGCACTCCATACCCAGCTTCACTGATTGTGGCTGCATACCCATTATCGTCCAGTGCGGCCGCAAGTCTACGTGCGGTATCCACAACCGATTCATCTTCCCTCAAGATGGGTTGAATATCGGCCAGGATTCGCTCCATACGGGATATGGCGAACTTCTTAACTGCTTCAGATCCGCCGACCTCGCGCAGCGTATCCAGCGCATCCGAAGCAAGCTCGTCATAGGTATGACCGAACTGGGAGCGACCTTTATCTGTGAGGCGGAAATGCTTAGCCGGTCTTCCCCTACCCGCTGGCTGCCCCTTTTTGGGCTGCGGGCGGCGGTTAACAATTTCGGTCAAGCCATCTTCCACCAGGATGTCTAAATGCCGGCGTACGCCAGCAGCGGAAAGACCAAGCTGTGTGCCCAAATCGGACGCTGTGATCGGACCATCTTTGAGCAACAAAAGCATGACTTGGCGGCGCGTATCGCCTTCGGTCGACCGAGTCTCAGTCGAAAGCCGTGTTTCTTCAGCCATTGCGCGCACCTCCTTTTGCTCTCTCTTTAGACAACACTAGTGTTCCCTAATTCATTCCCAATTGCCACCGACGCAGGTCAACGGCGTGTCTAAATTTGTTTCTCCCATAGACTTAACACCCACCCCTCCCAGGGATTTCACACCGAACCCACACAGCGGGCGGTTTATTAGTGTTGCTCAAGGCACACGCTTCGCACCCCCGACAAGGTGGACATTAGAGTGATAGGTCATGAGGATTAGACTGGGCCGGATAGGCAACTTGTTGGACGGGGTGCGCGAGGAACTACCGCGCGTCGGCACTGCCGGTTCCCGTTCGGCACGTTTGCACGGCGAAGACGGCACCAAGTTTGATGTTGGTGATGAGCCGGATACGCCGCTCACCTTGTCGCAGTCACAGGCCCGAAAGTTCTTTCTCCTTCGTTTGATTGGCACCGTTGGCGCATTGATGATCGGCCTCGGAGGCTTGGGGGCGGGAGCGCTGCCGGTAGTCGGCAATCCTTTCGGTGGCCTACCCTTCGGCCAACTCATGGGACGGATGTTGGTTACTTCCAGTGCTCTGGTGCTCATCGGCGTGGGGCTGATTGTTATTGCCTGGGTTTTAATGTCCCCGATGGCCGGCAATCCGCTGCGCGCGAGTTCCAGCACGCCGCGACACTCAATTACCCGGACGCAGGTGTGGGTCACGTTTTTCGCATGGACGTTGCCAATCATTGCGACAGCTCCCCTGTTTACTCAAGACATCTACTCTTATATCGCCAATGGGTCCATCGTCGTGCAAGGCATGGATCCCTATTCAGCAGGACCCGTACAGTTACTCGGTGCGGACAATGATCTGGCGCGATCGGTGCCGTTTATCTGGGCTAATTCACCCTCACCGTATGGTCCAGTAGCTCTTGGTATTGCCGCGATCATCAGTGTGATCACTAGCGACTCCATTGTGGCGGCAGTTATTTTGCACCGTGTGGCTTCTATATTGGGCGTTATCGCAGCCGGTTGGGCCATTTCGCGGTTGGCGGTTCGCTGCCGGGTCGCACCGTCTTCTGCGCTGTGGCTGGGCATTCTCAACCCCTTGAGCATTCTGCATCTCATCGGCGGAATTCACAATGAATCCATCATGCTCGGTTTCGCACTGGTGGGATTGGAGTTAGCTCTACGTGGCATCGACAAGCTGCAAGCAAGCACAAGCTTGTCGATGTCTTCGGCGTGGCCTGCCTGGCTGCTGATTATCGGCGGTGGTGTGCTGATTTCTGCCGCGGGGATGGTCAAGGTGACCGGCTTTATTGGCTTAGGTTTTTCCGGCATGGCCCTTGCCCGATTCTTTGCCCAACGTCTAAATCTGAAGCCTTACCTCGCTATTTCTTCTGCTGCCGGCATCCTTCTGGCCGTGCTTCTGGCAACCATCGCGGCATTTACCGTGCTCTCTGGAATTGGACTGGGATGGATCACTGGCCAAGGCGGAGCGGTCTCCATTCGTTCCTGGCTGTCTGTCTCTACCGACGTCGGCGTTGCTTCCGGGTTTATGGGAATGATGCTGGGACTGGGTGACCACACCGAAGCTATTTTGTCGGTGACGCGTGCCGTGGGCATCGTGGTCGCAGCAGCGTTTATGGTCCGCATGCTTTTTGCCACCTTCCGCGGCGTCATGCACCCTATCGGCGGGCTCGGCGTCTCCACCTTTGTGCTAGTCGTCCTGTTTCCCGTGGTGCACCCGTGGTACATCCTGTGGGCGATATTCCCGCTCGCCGCGTGGGCGAACCGTCTGTTCTTTAGATACGCAGTAATCATCTACTCCGCGATCATGAGTTTCGTGGTGCTACCCCGCGGACTGGGACTACCGGCTGGCACTGTGGCGCAGATTTATCTGACAGCCGCGGTCTCAATGGCGGTATTGGTCACGATCGGGTGGGTTGCTTTACGTCTTAACCGGGGTCGTATCCTAGACTAGGAAACCGTGAGTACAACTTTTGGTGGACAGCCTGTTTTGCAGGTTGACAACGTGATGAAAGCCTACGGCGATAAGCGCGCGGTAGACGGACTGAGTTTCAGCGTTCACCGGGGTGAACTTCTTTGTTTGCTGGGCGCTAATGGTGCCGGCAAAACCACCACCATCGAAATGTGCGAGGGATTCATCGCACCAACCTCAGGAAACATTTCGGTCCTAGGTCTTAACCCCACTACCCATGCAGATGCCGTGCGTGAACGCGTGGGCATCATGCTGCAAGGCGGTGGCGGCTACACGGGCATCAAGGTCCGAGAGATGCTCAAACTAGCAGCCAGCTACAGTGCGAATCCACACGACCCTGATTGGTTGATTGACATCCTCGGTCTGCGCGGCGTGGCTTCTAACAGCTACCGTCGCCTTTCTGGTGGCCAGCAACAACGCCTAGCTTTTGCCTTGGCCATCATCGGACGCCCTGACTTGGTGTTTTTGGATGAGCCAACCGCAGGCCTTGATACCCAGTCTCGCATCGCCGTGTGGGAGCTCGTCCGGGCGCTCAAGCGGGATGGTGTAGCGGTTGTTCTCACCACGCACCTCATGGATGAAGCCGAAGCCTTAGCGGACCAAGTGCTCATCATTGACCACGGCAAGAAAGTCGCCATGGGCACGACAGAAGAGCTGACTCAAAACTACTCTTCGGCGCTGGTGACCATCGTGTGCAACAAGGACGTCGATGAAGAAGCAATTATTCGCAACGTCGGATCTGATATTGCTGCTCTTCGGCCCTTGCATTATCGCGTAAATGTGGAGCCTTCCCCAGCTTCCATCGCACGCATTGCAGCTGAACTTGAACGTCAGAACGTACTCATTACTCAGTTGGAAACTTCGCACCGCAACTTGGAAGACGTCTTCCTTGATATCACTGGACATCACTTAAGGAGCTAAGAGATATGTCTAAACCCTCCCAATCTGATGCCGTGATGAATGGGCAGATCCTTCCCTCATTTGAGCCCGGCATCTTCGCCCCCAACGCGAAGTCTGCCAGCAAAGCCAAGATGATCGCCGCTCAAGGCGCAATGGAAGCCAAGCTCATGCTGCGCCACGGTGAACAGCAGCTGCTGAGCATCATCATTCCACTCGGATTGCTCATTGCCTTTAGAATCTTTCCCTTCGCCGAAGACCTCGGCGGCATGGACGCGGCCATCCCGATGGTCTTTGCGGTAGCAGCCACTTCCGCGGGTTTCACCGGCCAAGCTATTGCTGTTGCTTTTGACCGCCGCTACGGCGCACTTAAGCGCAATGGTGCATCCGGTGTGCCCGCGTGGGCGATCATCGTGGGCAAGATCATCGCGGTCTTCGCCATGGTCTGCCTCCAAGTCGTAGTTCTAGGCACCGCAGCTATCATCCTCGGATTCCGCGCCCCTGTCGGCGGTGTGCTCCTGGCACTCATCGTGCTGCTGCTTGGTGTTGCCTCCTTCACGGCTTTGGGCTTGGCACTGGGCGGCAGCTTGAGTGCTGAAATTGTCCTGGCGCTTTCGAACCTCATCTGGTTCGTGCTGCTCGCCATCGTTGGCTGGACTCTTTATTCCCAAGGTCTTACTGAGGTTGGCTGGCTCAACGCCATCCCTTCTGTGGCTTTGGCGAGTGGACTGGCAGAAGCGCTTTCCGGCAGCATCCCCTTCATTCCCATCATCGCGCTGATCCTCTGGGCAATTGGTGCGTCGTATATAGCCACCAGATGGTTCCGCTTTGCGGGCTAATTGTGAACTTCTTCCCCATGCCCCGAAATTTTTAGGTCACCCCCATAATCAAAGGTAACGTTGGTATTTGTGAGCGCCATGACTGATTCTTCTTCAACAACACCAGGAACCGGGAAACCCGGTTTGATCCAACGCATCCGGAGTTTCTTCCGGGAGGCGGTTCCATCCCTCAAGCAGCAAAGAATCATCGCCATGATCCTCCTGCTGTGCCAAGGTGGCATCACCGTCTCCGGTTCCGTCGTTCGCGTGACTGGCTCGGGCCTGGGCTGTGAAACCTGGCCGAACTGCCACGCCGGTTCACTGGTTCCGGTTCCTGGCGCAGCACCGCTCATTCACCAGATCATTGAGTTTGGTAATCGCCTTCTGACTTTCGTGGTGGCTGCCGCAGCCCTTGCCGCCATCGTCGCTATGCATATGGCAAAGCGCCGTTATGAGCTCAAGCTGTACGCATGGCTCTCCCTCGGTGGCGTTGCCTTGCAGGCCGTTCTCGGTGCAATCTCCGTGTTCATGGACCTGCACTGGTGGGCCGTTGCTATCCACTTCCTGCCATCGATGGTCTTGGTCTGGATTGCAGCAATGCTCTTTGCACGCATTAAGGAACCCGATGATGGTGAACGCACAGCCGCTTTGCCAGCCTCCATCCGCTACATGGCGATTGTCGCCGCGGTGGGCCTAGGCGTTGTACTCATCACCGGCACCATGGTGACCGGTTCTGGTGTCCACTCTGGTGACGCTGGTGTCGGCATGGATGGCCGCCTGGATGTTGATACAGAGATCATGGCTTATATCCACGCAGCATGCATGTACGTCTACGTCATCTTCACCGTGATCGTGCAGATTCTGATCTACCGCAACAATGCATCCAAGGCAGCAAAGAACGCGGGCTGGATTCTCATTGCGTGCATTATCATTCAGTGGGCAATTGGCGTGTACCAGTTCTACATGGGTGTTCCACGCTGGACCATTCCTTTCCATATCGGAATGTCTTCCGTCGTCACTGCGTGCACCGCCTTGCTGTACTCCCACGGAATCGTGCGCACCGGCGGCACACAGGAACTCCAATCGGGTTCCCCTGCTGGCGATATCAAACGCGAAAAGCGCGAAAAATCACTCGCTGCTCGTTAAAAACAGTTAGCCTGGATGCATGTATGCAATTCAGGTAGCGAAACATGGTGGACCAGAAGTTCTGGACTACACCGAAGTGCCCTCCCCGACTCCTTCAGAGGAGCAGGTATTAGTAGACGTCATCACAGCGGGCGTCAACTACATTGATACCTACTACCGGGAGGGCATTTATAATGCCCAGACCCCGTTCACCATTGGCCTTGAGGGCGTCGGTCGCGTGGTTTCTGACCCCAAGGGTGAAATCGCCGAAGGCACCATGGTCGCGTGGAACAACGCCTTTGGTTCTTATGCTGAGCAAGTCTGTGTTGACCGCAACCGTATGGTCGCCGTCCCAGATGATATTGACACCAACGTGGCTGGCACCATGCTGCTGCAGGGCATGACCGCGCACTACCTCATCCAGGGCGTCTACGAGCTTGACGAGAACAGCACGTGTCTTATTACAGCCGGTGCTGGTGGCGTTGGCCTTCTGGCCACTCAGATGGCCAAGGCAGCGGGCGCAACCGTCTACACCGTGGTCTCCTCCGATGAAAAAGAGCAACTGTCCTATGAAGCCGGCGCGGACCAAGTGTTCCGCTACTCCGGCGGACTGGCGGAGCAGGTGCGCCGCTTCAACGGTGGGCGCGGTGTCGATGTGGTCTACGACGGCGTTGGCAAGGAAACCTTCCAAGAATCGCTCGAGGTTGTCCGTCCACGTGGTGTTGTCTGCCTGTTTGGCGCAGCATCAGGCCCTGTGGAACCTGTTGACCCTCAGGTGCTGAACAAGCACGGCTCCATCTTCCTCACCCGTCCATCCCTGGGTGCTTACACTGCTACCGATGCCGAGTTCCAGATGCGCGCGTCAACCGTTGTGCAAATGGTCAACGAGGGCAAGCTGCATTTCCGCGTGCACGATATCTATGACCTCAAGGATGCACGCCAAGCCCACGAGGACCTTCAAAACCGCAAGACCACAGGCTCTGTTGTCTTGCGTGTCCGCGAAGCATAGTTACTGCCAAGCGCGCGAAGAGGGCGGCAACCAGAAGGGATAATAACTCTGGTTGCCGCCCTTTGGCGTTGTATATCTATCGCCACCGCGATAGTTCATCAATGCAATTATGTATTTATGCCCTGGCGGCCGGAATCTAGAACAGAACCGTTGACCAGCCCAGCATGCGTCCGAGTGGCTCCCAGCCAACCAGGGCGTCAATGGTCAGGCCAATGAATAGCACGG
>JAUNRU010000035.1:0-8055 GCA_030535535.1 Corynebacterium casei | reverse complement strand
CCGAGTGGCTCCCAGCCAACCAGGGCGTCAATGGTCAGGCCAATGAATAGCACGGACAGGTAGTTGTTGGAGTAGATAAACAAGCGCATAGGCTTGACCTTTGCACCCTTCTTCACTCCGTCGTGCAGCCGGATAGACATCCACAAGAAGCCAATGCCAGAAGCGACAGCTGCGATCAGGTAAATCCAGGACGCTGCCGGGATAATGAGGAAGGTGACCACCACAGTGGCCACGGTGTACCAGACAATCTGACGGGTTACCTCAGATTCCTTCGCCACCACTGGCAGCATTGGAACGCCTGCGCGGCGGTAGTCTTCCTTGTACTTCATCGCCAGCGCCCAGGTATGTGGCGGGGTCCAGAAGAAGATGATGAGGAATAACACCACTGCCTGCCACCAGCGGTCAGGCTGGCCGTCCATCGCATTGTCACGGATAACAGCCCAGCCGACAAGAGCCGGCATGCAACCTGCAAGGCCGCCCCAGACGATGCCCTGCTCATTCTTCATCTTCAGCCACTTGGTGTAGACCACCACGTAGAAGAAGTTGGTCAGAAGCACGAAGAAAGCAGCCAACCAGGAGTTGGCCATGACACCGAGCCAGAAGACAGAAAGCACCAGCATGATGCAGGCGAATATCGCCGCATTCTTGCGGCTAATCTTTCCGCGAACCAGGGGCCGTGCGCGCGTGCGCTGCATCTTTTGATCAAGCTCGTATTCGACCACGTTGTTAAACGTGTGCGCTGCCGCTGCACCCATCCAGCCACCGAAGATGGTGGAAATGATGAGCCAAATGTTGTCGGCCGCTGCGTCAATACCGCGCTGTGCCTGCAGCATTGCAGGGATGGCGGCTACAAGGAGGAGCTCGATGATCCTGGGTTTTGTCAAAGCAATATAGGCCTTGATGGTATCCAAGGAATTTTCCTCCAACTATTAATTGTCTATGCGCAATGCAGTGTTCGGGTGCTCCGCCAGTAAGTGGCGAACTGTCAACAGCATTCAGGGCGCTTATTAAAACTAAATTCAACGGAACAAACGTACCGTTTACGCTTCAGTAGTCGAGTGCAGAACCATACTAGTTCCCTCGCGCGTCTAAATCGTTGGCAACGTCACAGTGGGTGGCTGCCACGTTGCTTCTACAGGCTTGAACCGACTTAATTTCGTGAATTACGCAGGAATTCCATAATGATTTTAAGCAGGTTAAGCAGCAGGTAACCATCACAGCCTACAACTTTTTGTTGAAAGGGTGAAATAGCAACACATAGTGGATCCGTCTACTGCTAGATATCAGTAGACTTGACGGCGTCAGAATTAATCCCGATTAGATTGGTGAGGCAACTTTAACCGTGTCTTCTTCGAACCTCTCCCCCGAATTGCAGGCGATGACAGAGCGTCGCTACCCAGACGACTGGTCAGAGCATGACACTCGCGCGATTGATACCGTGCGTGTTCTAGCAGCAGACGCGGTTCAAAACTGCGGTTCTGGCCACCCGGGCACCGCAATGTCTTTGGCACCACTGGCCTACACGCTCTACCAGCGCGTGCTCAACCACGATCCAAAGGACGTGAACTGGGCTGGCCGTGACCGCTTTGTTTTGTCTGTGGGCCACTCCTCACTGACCCAGTACATTCAGCTGTACCTGGGTGGTTTCGGTCTGGAGATGAAGGACCTAGAGGCACTTCGCACCTGGGACTCTTTGACCCCAGGTCACCCAGAAGTCGGACACACCGATGGTGTGGAAATCACCACTGGTCCGTTGGGTCAGGGCTTGGCTTCTTCCGTGGGTATGGCAATGGCCGCGCGCAAGGAGCGTGGGCTTTTCGATCCCGAGGCACCGGCCGGCGAGTCACCATTTGACCACCATGTCTATGTCATCGCTTCCGATGGCGACCTGCAGGAAGGTGTCACCGCTGAGGCTTCTTCATTGGCAGGTACCCAGCAGCTAGGCAACCTCATTGTTTTCTGGGATGACAACCGCATCTCCATCGAAGACGACACCAACATTGCATTCAATGAGGATGTCAACGCTCGCTACGAAGCTTATGGCTGGCACGTGCAGACCGTAGAGTCCGGCGAAGATGTTGTATCCATTTTGGAAGCGGTCGAAAATGCCAAGGCTGAGACCTCTCGCCCATCTTTCATTCGCGTTAAGACCGTCATTGGCTACCCAGCGCCCAACAAGATGAACACCGGCGGTGTTCACGGTTCTGCTTTGGGTGATGATGAAGTTGCAGCGACCAAGGAAATCCTGGGCTTCGATCCAGCGGTCAACTTCCATATTGATGACGAAGTCATCGCGCACACCCGCAAGCTTGCCGATCGCGGTGCGGAGAAGAAGGCTGCGTGGCAAGAGAAGTTTGATAAGTGGGCTGCAGCTAACCCAGAAAACAAGGCGCTGTTTGATCGCCTGGCGGCACGTGAGCTTCCAGAAGGTTTCACCGATGACCTGCCAAGCTGGGATGCCGATCCAAAGGGTGTTGCAACCCGTAAGGCGTCCGAGGCTGCGATCCAGGCTCTGGCCGCCAAGCTGCCAGAAATGTGGGGCGGCTCTGCCGACCTTGCAGGTTCCAACAACACTGTTATCAAGGGCGCGCCGTCCTTTGGTCCTGAGACCATCACGACCGACATGTGGTCTGCGGATCCTCACGCGGGCCGCAACTTACACTTCGGTATCCGCGAGCACGCCATGGCTGCGATCATGAACGGCATCGCACTGCACGGCAACACCCGTATTTACGGCGGTACCTTCCTTATCTTCTCGGAGTACCAGTTCCCAGCTGTTCGTCTGGGCTCCCTGATGTCCACTGATACCTACTATGTCTGGACCCATGACTCCATCGGTCTGGGCGAAGACGGCCCAACTCACCAGCCGGTCGAGGTACTTTCGGCACTGCGCGCTGTGCCGAATCTCTCTGTTATCCGCCCTGCGGATGCTAATGAGACTGTTCAGGCATGGGCTGCAGCTATGGAATACAAAGCTGCACCTAAGGGCCTGTCTTTGACTCGTCAGAACATCCCAGTGCTGGAAGGTACTAAGGAGAAAGCCGCTGAAGGCGTTCGCCGCGGTGGCTACGTTCTGGTTGAAGCATCCAAGGAAACCCCAGATGTCATCCTGCTTGCTACCGGTTCCGAGGTTCAGCTGGCTGTAGAGGCAGCGAAGGAACTTGAAGCCGCCGGCACCGCAACGCGCGTAGTCTCGATGCCATGCCAGGAATGGTTTGATGAGCAGCCAGCAGACTACCGCGAGCAGGTCCTGCCAAACGATGTCCTCGCACGCGTTTCTGTTGAGGCTGGCATCGCTCAGTCATGGCACAAATACCTGGGCTTTGCAGGTCGCGCTGTATCCATCGAGCACTACGGTGCATCTGCCCCAGCTGAGGAGCTCTTTGAGCGTTTCGGTTTCACCGCCGCTAAGGTCGCCGAAGCAGCTCAAGAGTCACTTGCTGCAGCTAAGAAATAGGAGTTTGAGATAAATATGACCACCATTGATGATCTAGCCAAGATTGGTACCTCTACCTGGCTCGACGACATGTCCCGTGAGCGCTTGGAGTCCGGCAACCTCAAGGAGCTGCTGAGCACAAAGTCGATCGTTGGTGTCACCACCAACCCAGCAATCTTCGCTGCGGCAATGTCTAAGGGCACGGCTTATGATGCAGACATCGAAAAGCTGAAGGCAGAGCGCGCAAAGGCTGATGAAGCCGTGTACTCCCTGGCTATCGACGATGTTCGTGATGCATGTGACGTCTTCCAGGAAGTCTACGAAAAGTCTGGCGGCAAAGATGGACGCGTATCCATCGAGGTTGACCCACGCATCTCTGATGACGGTGAAGCAACCATCGCCCAGGCTCGTGAGCTATGGAACCGCGTTGGCCGTGAGAACTTGATGATCAAGATTCCAGCGACCGATGGCTCCATGGGCGCTATCAGCGAGGCACTTGCCGATGGCATCTCCGTCAACGTCACCCTGATCTTCTCCCTTGAGCGCTACAAGCAGGTTATTGAAGCCTTCAAGACCGGCATCCGCCGTGCAGCGGCTAATGATCTGGATGTTTCCAAGATTCACTCCGTTGCTTCCTTCTTCGTCTCTCGCGTGGATGTTGAGATTGATAAGCGTCTGGAAGAAATCGGCAGCGAAGACGCGCTGGCACTTCGTGGCAAGGCAGGTGTAGCCAACGCACAGCAGGCTTATGCCCTATACGTCTCCGAGCTGGAGAATGCAACGGATCTGCCAGAGGGCACCAACCTGCAGCGTCCACTGTGGGCTTCTACCGGTGTGAAGAATCCGGACTACTCCCCAACTCTGTACGTTTCTGAGCTGGCTGGTCCAAATACGGTCAACACCATGCCTGAAAAGACCATTGACGCGACCTTGGAGTCGGACACCTTGCATGGTGACACGCTTTCCAATTCCGCTGAGGAATCCGCAAAGGTTCTGGAAGATATCGCGGCAATCGGCGTCGATTTGGATGATGTCTTTGCGCAACTTGAGCGTGAAGGCGTAGAGAAGTTCGTCGACGCTTGGAACGAGCTTCTGGAGTCTGTCTCTCCTCGACTCGTTTAATTTCAGGTGCGATAGATAACACCTCGCCCACCACGTTTGCTTGCCTTGTGCACGTGAACGTGGTGGGTTTGTTTGTACCTGCTTATTTTTGATTGCTTCTGCCTGTGGTCTTCGTCTGCCGTGTCGCACAAACTAGTAGACTCGGGGACGTTGATTTTCGCTGAAAGGATTGCTTGCTTGTGACTAGCCCTAGCGACTGGGTTAACCCCCTACGTGATGATAATGATAAACGCCTGCCGCGCATTGCCGGTCCTTCCGGAATGGTCATCTTTGGTGTAACCGGTGACCTTGCCCGGAAGAAGCTTCTACCTGCCATTTATGACTTGGCAAACCGCGGTCTTCTTCCGGCCGGTTTTACTCTTGTTGGCTATGGCCGTCGCGAGTGGGACAAGCAGGCATTCTGCGACTACGTCAAAGAAGCCGTGGAAGCTGGTGCGCGTACCCCATTTAGGAAAAATGTGTGGACGCATCTAGCCGAGGGCATTGAGTTTGTGTCCGGCGACTTTGATGACAAGGGCTTTGATGCCCTTTCTGAGCGTCTCACGGAGCTCGACTCTTCCCGCGGCACCGGCGGAAACTGGGCATACTACCTGTCGGTTCCACCAGACTACTTCTCTGAGATCTGCCACCAGATAGAGCGCGTTGGCCTAGCAACGCAATCGGATGATTCTTGGCGTCGCGTCATCATCGAAAAGCCTTTTGGCCATGACCAAGAATCTGCGCGCGAGCTCAATGAGATTGTCAACGCTGTCTTCCCTGAGGACGCAGTATTCCGCATTGACCACTACCTGGGCAAAGAGACTGTCCAGAACATCATGGCGTTGCGCTTTGCCAACCAGATCTATGAACCAATGTGGAACGCCCACTACATTGACCACGTTCAGATCACCATGGCTGAGGACATCGGCCTTGGCGGCCGCGCTGGCTATTACGACGGCATCGGCGCTGCCCGCGACGTCATCCAAAACCACCTGATTCAGCTTCTGGCGCTCGTGGCCATGGAAGAGCCAAGCTCATTTAGCCCATCAGCTTTGCAGGCTGAGAAGATCAAGGTACTGCAGGCAACCACTCCTGTTTATCCCCTGGCGAAGACCACCGCGCGTGGCCAGTATGCTGCCGGCTGGCAGGGCTCTGATTACGTCAAGGGTTTGCGCGAGGAGGAGGGCTTTGACCCGAACTCTACGACTGAGACCTACGCAGCCTGCACCCTGGAAGTAAACTCCCGCCGTTGGGCTGGTGTGCCTTTCTACCTGCGCACCGGCAAGCGCTTGGGACGCCGCGTCACCGAGATTGCCTTGGTGTTCAAACCAGCGCCACACCAGCCTTTTGATAGCCGTCAGACCTCTGCCCTGGGATCCAACGCGGTGGTTATCCGCGTGCAGCCTGATGAGGGCGTGACCTTGCGCTTTGGTTCAAAGGTGCCTGGTTCCACCATGGAAGTTCGTGACGTCAACATGGACTTCTCCTACGCGCAGGCATTTACTGAAGAATCTCCGGAAGCTTATGAGCGTTTGATTCTGGACGCTTTGTTGGATGAGTCCTCGCTGTTTCCTACCAACGAAGAAGTTGAGCTGTCCTGGGAAATCCTGGACCCAATTTTAGAGTACTGGGAAAACAACGGCCAGCCCGAAAGCTATGCCTCAGGCACCTGGGGCCCGGAATCTGCCGATGCAATGTTGTCGCGCCGTGGCCGCACCTGGCGTCGTCCATAACAAGTGAAGTGTGAAGGATAATTTGCTGTGATCACCCCAATGCCAAATACCACCACGAGCAAGATTGCACGTGGCCTTGTTGAAGCGCAGGAACACTACACCCTGACTACCTCACGCGTTCTAACGTTGATTGTTGTGGTCAACGTCGATGATGAGGTCGACGCCGTCTTGGACTCAGTCCGTGACGCCTCCCATGAGCACCCTTCTCGCGTGCTTGTCGTTATTACCGGCTCGCGCGATGCCGAGCCTTTGCTCAACGCTGAACTGCGCGTCGGCGGCGAAGCCGGCGCTTCCGAAATCGTAGTGATGCACTTGTTCGGACCTTTGGCAGATAATGCCGAGTCCGTTGTGACTCCGCTGCTGCTGCCGGATACACCGATTGTGGTGTGGTGGCCAACCGCTGCGCCAGAAGGGCCTTCTAAGACACCGATTGGTGAGCTTGGACAGCGCCGTATTACCCACGCCGCAGCAAAGGGCGACTTGCGCCGCTTATCTTCTGGCTATGCGCCAGGTGATACCGATATGGCGTGGGGCGAGATCACCCAGTGGCGTGGCATTGTTGCCTCATCCTTGGACCGTTTGCCACATGAGCCAGTCAAGCGCGTGGAAATCTCTGGCCCTAGCTACAGCCTCGCCGTCGACCTTGCTGCCGCCTGGATGTTGGACCGTCTAGCAGTTCCAGTCAAACGCGTGGTGTCCGATGCTCCGGGCGAAAAGTTCACGATCCACAGTGTCCGGTTCTTCCGCGAGACGTCCGATATCATCATCGAAGCCTCTGAAGAAGGCTCTGTTCGCGTGAATGTTCCTGGCTCCCCAGAGTCCATGGTTGCGCTGAATACGCGCTCGCGTGCGGAGATTTTGTCCGAGGAGCTTCGTCACTTGGATGCCGATGAGGCATACGCACATACATTGCGCGGACTGGCACAAGTAGACTACTAGTAGTTTTATTTAGCTCATCTTTTTCTGCACGCCTATTCCCACATAAGTGCAGACGTGTGAAAGGACAATAATCTTAGTCATGGTGACTATCAATCGCGTGGCCGACTTGGACGCCCTCATATCAACTGCAGCGTTGAAATTCATTGACGTTGTCGCTGCGGCTCAATCGCCTGGCGGAGGTGTTCATGGCGACGGTGTTGCGCGCGTTGTTCTCACCGGCGGTGGCGCTGGTATTGGCCTTCTCAAGGAGCTGCGACGCTTGGATCGTGCTGCTGATGAACAGGGCGAGGACTTCCCTGCCCTGCGCATTGATTGGGAGCGCATCCACGTCTTCTTTGGTGATGAGCGCAATGTGCCTGTCACCGACGCTGACTCCAATGAAGGCCAGGCACGCGAAGCCCTGCTGGATCACGTTGGCATTCCAAACCGCCACATCCACGGCTTCGACCTAGGCGCGATTTCTATGAGTTCTGCTGCCCAGGCTTATGAGGAAGAGCTGCGCGAGTTCGCCCCACAGGGCTTTGATATCCACCTGCTCGGCATGGGTGGAGAAGGCCACATCAACTCGCTGTTCCCTCACACCGACGCTGTCCGGGAGCAGGAAGATATTGTGGTTGCTGTCCATGACAGCCCTAAGCCACCTGCTGAGCGCCTAACGCTGACGCTCCCCGCAATTGCTAAGTCGCAGCGCGTGTGGCTTTTGGTTGCTGGTGAAGAAAAGGCTGACGCCGCCAGCCACGTCGCCGCTGGTACGAATCCTGAAGAGTGGCCTGCTGCCGGTGCTCATGGCATCGAAGAAACTATTTTGTTCCTCGCTGAGAACGCTGCTTCGCAATTGCGCGACTA
>JAUNRU010000090.1:0-5959 GCA_030535535.1 Corynebacterium casei | reverse complement strand
CCATGGCGGAGTACTTCCGCGATGTTCAGAACCAGGACGTGCTGCTGTTCATCGATAACATCTTCCGTTTCACCCAGGCAGGCTCTGAGGTTTCGACCCTTCTGGGCCGTATGCCTTCCGCCGTTGGCTACCAGCCAACCCTGGCTGATGAGATGGGTGTTCTTCAGGAGCGCATTACCTCCACCAAGGGTAAGTCGATTACCTCTCTGCAGGCTGTTTACGTTCCTGCGGATGACTACACCGACCCGGCTCCAGCGACCACCTTCGCTCACTTGGATGCAACCACCGAGCTCGACCGTGCGATCGCTTCTAAGGGTATTTACCCAGCAGTGAACCCACTGAGCTCCACCTCTCGCATCCTTGAGCCAAGCATTGTTGGTGAGCGTCACTACGCAGTTGCGCAGCGCGTTATCAACATTCTGCAGAAGAACAAGGAACTCCAGGACATCATCGCCATCCTTGGTATGGACGAGCTGTCTGAAGAGGACAAGATCACCGTTCAGCGCGCACGTCGCCTCGAGCGCTTCTTGGGCCAGAACTTCTTCGTCGCAGAGAAGTTCACCGGTCTGCCAGGCTCCTACGTACCTTTGGCTGACACCATCGATGCATTCGAGCGCATCTGCAACGGCGACTTCGACCACTACCCAGAGCAGGCCTTCAACGGCTTGGGTGGCTTGGACGACGTCGAAGCAGCATACAAGAAGCTGACTGAGAAGTAGGGAGAGGCACATGGCTGACATCACCGTGGAACTGGTATCTGTAGAGCGCATGTTGTGGTCTGGTAAGGCCAGCATCATTTCCGCAGAGACCACCGAGGGTGAGATCGGCGTGCTTCCGGGTCACGAACCGATGCTTGGCCAACTGGCTGAGAATGGGGTCGTAACCTTCCGCCCAGTCGACGGCGACCGTAAGGTTGCCGCCGTACAGGGTGGCTTCCTCTCCGTTTCCGCTGAGAAGGTCACCGTCTTGGCTGACTGGGCTGTCTGGGCAAATGAGGTCAATGAATCTCAAGCTCAGGAAGAATCCACGTCATCTGATGAACTGGTTGCTTCTCGTGGACAGGCAGCGCTTCGCGCCTTGGCTCGTTCCCGTGAGAGCTAATCTCAAGAGCAATCTTGGATAAGCTCGCACGACGAGCAATCGGAGATAAAGGGCAGCAATGACCGCCCTTCCTCTCTCATTTAAATCCCCGCAGTACTTCGGTACTGTGGGGATTTTTCACGCCCATCTCTGCTTGGTGCAGGAAGAAGTTCGTGTTGTAGCGTGTTTTCTAGCCCCACTAGTGGGGAGTTTGTACCAATCGGACATTGGCACTTGAGGCAAAGTGTTTTCCCGGGTAAGACAGGTAGTCAACCAAACGATTTATTGTGACTCTACGCAGGCACTCTGTAGACTATTCAACAACTTGAGATTGATTGAACCGCTTCGTTGCAGTTTGGTTGAGGCAGTTCAGACAGTACTTTGTCTCGTGCCTCGGCGTTGCACAAGCGGTGGATGATGAGAAGGGCACAACGAGACTGATGAGCGTGGGTTCGGTAATCTTCTGGGTACTGGCCGTTATTGCCATTTTGGTCGTATTCTTCGCGGCCATGCGCTTTTTCACTTTGCGTTCTCGCGGCGCTTCCGTTCTGCTGCGCAAGCTTCCTGCTAAGGGCTTCCACGGCTGGCGCCACGGCGTGCTGCGCTACAAGGGTGACACTGTGGATTTCTTCAAGCTCCGCTCTGTTTCTCCTATGGCTGACTCTTCAATCAACCGCCTCGACATCGAGTTGCTGGACACCCGTCCGGTCACTGATGACGAGGCTGCTTTCATCTCTGAGGACTACACCATCATTCGTTTTATTAACGGCGGCGTGGATTATGAGTTGGCGTGCACTCAGCACGCACTGATGGCGTTTGGTGCTTGGGTTGAGGCATCGCCATCACAGCGCAAGGAACGCATTGATTTCCGTCGTTTGCGCGATAGGGCTGAGCGTCCACGCGGGACCAATATGCCCTATGATCCAAATACTTGGTCAACTTACAACGGCAGCTAGTTAAAACTTCATTAGTACAGCGCACAGCGTCCGATGAGGAAGTTCTGTGCGCCTTAGTTTTTCTTAGGCGCGGCTTACGCATAATGTAGAGGACATGCGTTTAGTCATCGCCCGTTGTTCTGTCGATTATGTCGGCCGATTGGATGCCCACCTTCCCATGGCAGATCGTCTGCTTTTGCTCAAAGCTGATGGATCAGTATCTGTGCACGCCGACGATCGTGCGTACAAGCCTTTGAACTGGATGACCCCTCCATGCACGTTGGAAGAGTCAGAGATCAAGGATATTGATGGCGATCCAACAGGGGAGTACCTGTGGTTGGTGGAGAACAAGAAGGGTGATCAGCTTCGTATAACCATCGAGGAAATCCATCAGGATATCGAGGCTGAACTCGGTGAGGATCCAGGTTTGGTCAAAGATGGCGTGGAAGCACATCTCCAGGAGCTGCTGGCTGAGCACATCACCACCTTGGGCAAGGGCTATTCCTTGGTCCGCCGCGAGTACCCAACGGCGATTGGTCCGGTGGACTTGATGGCGCAGGATGCCAAGAAAGGCTACGTGGCCATTGAGGTCAAGCGCCGCGGTGAGATTGACGGCGTTGAGCAGCTGACCCGCTATCTTGAATTGCTCAACCGCGATGACTTGCTGGCTCCAGTTGCTGGTGTCTTCGCCGCACAGGAGATCAAGCCGCAGGCACGTACCTTGGCAGAGGATCGTGGCATTCGCTGCGTCATCCTGGATTACCAGGAGCTGCGCGGCATTGAATCCAACGAGCTTCGTCTTTTCTAGCTCTAGCCCGCAGCAAGGTATTCAAAAGCATATGGGACGCAAAAGCCGCCGCGGGCGGGGTTCATCGCGCAACTCCAAGGCACAGCAGACGCCGCGCGCATTGCCTCGCGATGCCGCGGCATTCTTCGGCGCTGAAAGCGTCGATGGGCCTTCGTGGGACTTCGGCCGTCCCTATATTCTGCGGCGCGTCGGCGCGGCTGGCGCCACCAAGAACTATGTCTGCCCGGGCTGCAATGGCACTATCTTCTCCGGCATGTCGCACATTGTTGCATGGCCGCAAGAAGGCGGCGATCGCGTCGATGAACGCCGCCACTGGCACACGCGCTGCTGGGACCGCCGCTAGCCATCCTCGGCCACGAAGTCGCCAGCCTATTCCCCGAGGCGATTATTTAGGTTAACCTAAGTAGCAATATCTACGTGGGGATGGTTGCAGTGGACCTTTCAACGTCATACGCGCAGTGGTGGGGTCACGCGCTTACTTATGGCAGCATTGCTGTGCTTCTGAGCGGGGCGATGCTCTTGGTCGTCTTTTTTCTTACGCCCGATGCGCTGATAGATGACTACCCAGAAGACATCCGCCAAGCCGCACCGTCTCCCACCGCAGGGCAAAAGCGCGCGGGATTAATCAGTGGCATTGTCTTCGTCATAGTTCTATTCTCTTCCATCACTGGTGCCGTGTGGGCGTGGGGTGCCCAGCATCCACAGGCAAGCTATCTCGAATTGGCATTGATAACTTTCGTGCTGAGCGTGATGTTCGCGCTGTTCGATCTGATAATCATCGATTGGCTGATCATCTGTACGTGGCGGCCCAAGGCATTGGTCTATCCCGGTACCGAGGACCGCGCGGGTTGGCGCGACTATGGCTTTCACGTCAAAGAACAACTGCAGCCCAAAGCGCTGCTCGTCCTGGTGGGAGCAAGCTCAGTCATTGGACTCTTAGTGTGGTGGCTGACCTAAAACACCTACCAGCAATTTCCAATTGAGTCATCTGGAAAAAGTCGCTCTCAGCGTTTGCATCATGCCTGTGTGCATCCCACAACAATTGTTTCGAGCGGTAGAGTAGACGGCATGATTGTTGCATTTTCTGTTGCCCCTGTCATCACTAATACCGCTGATGCAGAGATGTCGGAGGCGGTTGCTGAAGCAGTCCGCGTGGTCCGAGAATCCGGCCTTCCACATGAAACCAATGCCATGTTCACTCTGCTTGAGGGCGAGTGGGATGAGGTCTTTGGCGTGATTAAACAAGCTTCCGCGGCAGTAGAGGCTGTATCCCCGCGCGTTTCCTTGGTTATCAAGGCGGATATCCGCCCGGGCTACACTGACCGCATCCGCGGCAAGGTGGAGGCCATTGACCGCCACTTGGGCCCAGATACTGCGCAATGAATCTTTAGCGAAATTTTTTAGGGAGTACTATTTAAATGACTAATCCGCAGTCCGGCTTTGTTGGTGGAGCCTTGGATTTGAGCCAGGTAAAGGCACAGGCTGAAGCCCGCGAGGCCGCAAAGAATCAATCGGCATCGGCAACGCCGACTGGAGGCATCGCGCCATTTTTCGATGTCACCGACGCAAACTTTGAAAATGAAGTCGTACGCCGTTCCACGCAGGTGCCGGTTATCGCGATTATTGGTACCCAGCGTTCACCAGCGTCGGAGCAACTGAAGGCGGATTTCAAGGAGCTTGCAGATGCCGCGGGCTTGAAGTTCATTGTCGGCTATATTGATGCAGATACTTTCCCGCAGATTGCACAGGTCTTTGGCGTGCAGCAGCTGCCAACCGTCGTCGCGATTGGCGCCGGCCAGCCGTTGACCAACTTTGAGGGCGGCCAGCCAAAGGAAGCGTTGCAGCAGTGGGTTGATGCGCTAGTTGAGCAGATTGGTCCAAAGCTTAAAGGTTTGGACCAGGCCGATATGCCGGATCAGGTTGAGGAAGAAACCCCAGCGGAAGATCCGCGTCTGGCAGAGGCTGAGTCAAAGCTCAACCAGGGTGATTTTGATGGTGCGATGGCGGTCTATGACTCCATCCTCGCTGAGGACCCGAGCAACACTGACATCAAGCAGGCGCGCAACACCACGATGTTGCTCAAGCGCCTAGACCCCGCAAACCGCACCACGGATCCGATGGAAGCGGCGCAGCAGGCACCAGAAGACATTGATAAGCAATTCGATGCTGCCGATGCAGAAATCGTCGCCGGCAACCCAGAGGCCGCTTTTGACCGCCTCATTGCGCTCGTTGCAGGCAACGTGGCGGGGGAGAAAGCCAAGGTGCGCGATAGGCTCCTGGAGCTTTTTGCACTTTTCGATGCCGCCGATCCCCGCGTCCTTGCCGCCCGCACCAAGCTGGCTAGCTCCTTGTACTAATAGCTTTAGTACTCAAAGCAGCCAGCCAGCTGCTGCACACCGCCGCTTGCTTGGTGCGCTCTTGCGCTCCTAGCTGATCTGGCGGTGGAGCGTTTTGCGGCGTATTAGCGTCGGAGAACGTACCACTGCACGGAGTTAGCCGGGATGTGCAGTTGGACGTTGTTGTCGGCGGAGCTGACCTGGCCGGCGAGTTCGTTGCCGGCACCTTCGTAGGCCTTGTCGTCGGTGTTGAGGATGAGCTCCCAGGTGCCGTCTTCTGGTACCCAGACGCCGTAGTGCGGCTGGGAGGAACCAGAGAAGTTGCACACGGCCAAGATGGTGGAGCCGTCGCTGCCGTAGCGGATATAGCCGAGGATGGAATTATTCGCATCATCAGCCTTGACCCACTGGAAACCGTCTTGGGTGAAGTCTTGGGACCATAGCGCAGGATGCGCCTTATAAGTCAGGTTGAGGTCGCGCACGAGGCGCTTGATGCCTTGGTGGTACTCCGCGCCCCAGCCTTCCAAGTTGGACCAGTCAATGGAATATGCCTCTGACCACTCGGTGGTCTGGCCGAACTCGCAGCCCATGAACATCAGCTTCTTGCCAGGGTGGCTAAACATGTAGCCAAATAGGGAGCGTACACCCGCGGCCTTATTCCAGTCATCGCCCGGCATGCGGGTCCACAAGGTGCCCTTGCCGTGAACAACTTCATCGTGGCTAAAGGGCAGCATGTAGCGCTCAGAGTAGGCGTAGACCATGGAGAAGGTCAGCTCATTGTGGTGGTAGCTGCGGTGGAT
>JAUNRU010000034.1:10693-26378 GCA_030535535.1 Corynebacterium casei | reverse complement strand
GATATTCAGGCTGCGAGCCTTGACCACGCCATGTGGTTCCTGCGGCCGGTACGAGTTGATGAGTGGCTGCTTATTGATCAGTACTCGCCGTCAGCCGGTAGTGGCATTGGTTTGAGCAAGGGAAACGTCTACAACCAACGAGGTGAGCTGGTAGCGGTGCTGTCCCAAGAAGGGCTCATTCGCGCAAAGCGCACTTCCTAGCCCAACCAATAGCAGTCCTTGCAGACTAATTTTTTGAATTTAGTTTTGGATTTTTCTGCGGGGGAGAAATAATGCAAACTGCAGAAGAACGTATAGTTGATACAGAGCTAAATTTTCACGTACGAAAGGTAACTTGAATGGCAGGCCACTCAAAGTGGGCAACTACGAAGCACAAGAAGGCTGCGAATGACGCTAAGCGCGGCAAAGAATTCGCGAAGCTAGTCAAGAACATCGAAGTTGCAGCGCGTACTGGTGGCGGTGACCCGGCGGCCAACCCAACCCTGGACGACATGATCAAGAAGGCCAAGAAGGCCTCCGTCCCGAACGATAACATCGAACGCGCACGCAAGCGCGGCTCCGGCGAAGAAGCTGGCGGTGCCGACTGGGAAAACATCATGTACGAAGGCTATGGCCCGAACGGTGTTGCAATGCTGATCGAGTGTTTGACCGACAACCGCAACAGAGCAGCAACCGAGGTTCGTACCGCAATGTCTCGCAACGGTGGCAACCTTGGTGAATCCGGTTCTGTTTCATACATGTTCACCCGCACTGGCGTTGTACTCGTGCAGAAGGGCGAACTCGAAGTCGATGACGTACTAATGGCAGTGCTGGAAGCAGGCGCTGAGGATGTAGCCGATATCGGCGAATTCTACGAAGTAACATGCCAACCAACCGACATTTCTGCAGTCAAGGAAGCTTTGGTGGAAGCAGAGATTGAAGTTGAGGATTCTGACCAGGACTTCCGCGCATCAGTAGAGGTTCCATTGGACGTTGATGACGCGAAGAAGATCATGCGTTTGATCGATGCTTTGGAAGAGTCCGATGACGTGCAAAACGTTTACACGAACATGGATCTTTCCGATGATGTCATCGCTGCATTGGACGCTGACTAATTCGAAATTAGATTGGCCTACAAAGGGCTTTAGATATTAAAAGAGTGCACCTACTTCCCAGGATGGGGGAGTAGGTGCAGTTCTTTGTCCGGGCCTTGTGGTAGAACATATGTGTGAGTTGGTGTCGTAATATTCGACATTGGCGGGTAGCATCAATTTCTGAATCGGCGCGAGAGGACGGTGTGGCAAATGGACCTTGAGGGTTTACGCGTAATGGGCATTGATCCTGGCCTAACCCGCTGTGGTTTATCCGTCGTTCAAGCTGGCCGTGGTCGTGCAGTTCTGCCCATTTCGGTGGGAGTTGCCCGTACACCACCAGAGGAAGAGCTCGCGCAGCGCTTACTTCGATTGTCCAATGCAGTCGAAGAGTGGATGGATGACTATAAGCCGGATGTGGTTGCCATCGAGCGACTCTTCGAGCGCGGAAATGTCTCAACAGTCCTGCACACCGCCCATGGTGTTGGCGTGCTGATGCTGGCAGCGGCTAAACGGGATATTCCGGTGTACATGTACACCCCCTCAGAGGTGAAGAAAGCTATTTCTGGCAACGGTCGCGCTGATAAGAAGCAGATGACCACGATGATCACCCGAATCTTAGGCTTGAGTGAAGCACCGAAGCCTGCGGACGCTGCTGATGCCCTGGCCTTGGCAGTGTGTCACTGTTGGCGTGCCCCAGTCATTCATAGAGCTGAGCTAGCGCAGCAACAATTGAAAGAACTTGAACAACAGCGCCGCCAGACAGCTGCCCGTTAATCTTTGGCTGTCGCGTCATGCAACCAATGGCCGTGATTGGCAGTCAAAAACTGTATAGCTTGAAAACATATAACCAATTCCGGGCAATACGCCCCACAGTCTGAACCTAGTTGAACGTAGAAATGGAGCTTGAATCCACGTGATTGCATCTTTGAGCGGTGAAGTTCTCACAATTGAACTTGATCACGCTGTTATTGAGTGCGCCGGAGTCGGCTACCAGTTCTTGGCCACGCCTAAGACTCTAGGGACATTGACCCGCGGTGAGCATGCGCGGGTGACGACATCTATGACTGTCAAAGAAGACGCCATGACTTTGTACGGTTTTAACAACGCTGATGACCGAGCAATGTTCCACCAGCTGCAGGCTGTTTCCGGTCTTGGCCCGAAACTAGCTCTTGCCTGTCTTTCTGTTATGGACGCTGGTGAAATTGCCATGGCCATTAGCAATGGTGATGCCAAGAAGTTGCAGACCATTCCTGGCGTGGGCAAGCGCATGTCGGAGCGCATGGCGTTGGAGCTGAAGGACAAGGTTAAGGGATTCGTTGGCCTTCCAGATTCAGCAGAGGGAGCGGCTAGCCCAACCCAGTCCAACCTGCCGGTGGGCAGCAGTGCCATCATCGACACCGTCGTCGAGGCACTGGTTGGTCTTGGCTTTACCGAAAAGGCGGCACGCCCTGTGGTCGAAGCTCACGTTGGAGAATCAGAGGACCTTGAAAAGCTTGAGACCGCAGTGGTTCTTCGTGCATCCTTGTCCTCCTTGAGCGGCAGTAAGTAATCCAGGGGAGATTGGGACAGCACATGTCAGATGTAGAACGCACAGAGTTTAACCTTCCTGATGAAGCCACGCGGACCTCTCCTCTGCAGCGCAACGAAAACGTCGAGTCTGAGGCGCACACTGGTGAGCATGATATTGAGCGTTCACTTCGCCCGAAGGGCTTAGATGAGTTCATCGGCCAGCCGAAGGTAAAAGAGCAGCTCTCGCTGGTTCTCACTGGTGCACGAAACCGTGGTGTAACTCCTGACCACGTGCTTCTCTCTGGTCCTCCGGGCTTGGGTAAGACCACCATGGCCATGATTATCGCGCAAGAGATGGGCACCAGTTTGCGCATGACATCTGGCCCAGCACTCGAGCGCGCGGGTGACTTGGCAGCAATGCTGTCGAACTTGATGGAAGGCGATGTCTTATTCATCGACGAAATCCACCGCATTGCCCGACCTGCAGAGGAAATGCTCTACATGGCGATGGAGGACTTCCGCATTGACGTCATCGTGGGCAAGGGGCCCGGTGCGACATCTATTCCTTTGGAAATCCCGCCATTTACTTTGGTGGGTGCAACCACTCGTGCTGGCATGCTGACCGGACCGTTGCGTGACCGCTTCGGATTCACCGCGCAGATGGAGTACTACAACACCGATGATCTGGAGCACGTGGTCACACGTGCGGCGCGCATCCTTGGTGTGGAGATTGATAAAGAAGCAGCCATCGAAATCGCCTCGCGTTCACGAGGTACCCCGCGTATCGCGAACCGCCTGTTGCGCCGCGTGCGTGACTTCGCTGAAGTCAACGGTGATGGTCGCGTAAACCTCGTAGCCGCACAGGGCGCACTGGAAGTCTTTGACGTTGACGATAAAGGCCTGGATCGTCTAGACCGCGCCGTCCTTGGTGCTCTGATCAAAGGCCACGGTGGTGGACCAGTTGGTGTCAATACGCTCGCGATTGCTGTTGGCGAAGAGCCTTCCACGGTTGAGGAAGTATGTGAGCCCTACCTTGTTCGCGCAGGCATGATTTCGCGTTCGGCGCGTGGTCGAATCGCGACGCGTTTGGCGTGGGAGCATTTGGGCATGACCCCGCCAGAAACCGCAGCTGGGTTGTTCTAAGCTCGTTTCCTGGGAAAATCCCGGGTAGGGGACATAGCAACTATTTTGTTCGCGTGTAGAGAACAAAGACAAATAGGGCAGAGATTGAGGCGTTATTCTGGCATTATGGTGTCATTATGGAATTAATATTTCTAGCACTCATCCTCGTCCTTTTCCTCCTTCCAAGTATTTTGATCGGCCGCAAGCAGCGCCAGCGTCAGCGCGAAGTTCTTGACTTCCAGCAGAACCTGGTCCCAGGTCAGCGTGTAGCTACCGCGGGCGGAATTATCGGTACCGTTGTTTCCACCAATGAAAATGGTGTGGATTTGGAAGTTGCGCCAAACGTTGTCATCACGTTTGACCGCATGGGCATACTGCGAAGCGCGGACGGCATTGGTTCCGTTGGAGCAACCGCTGTTGCTGGCCAGCAGGCTCCCGCTGAGGACGTTGCGCCAGAGCAGGAATCCTTGGAGGATTGCTTCGGCGACCGGAACGTTCATCCTGAGAACAATCCGGGTAACTTTAGCTCCGGTGACTATGGTGAGGGCGACTACGGAAACACTCCAGAGTCCAAAAATTAACCTGACCTAGTCATTAGGCCACTAAGTAGAAAAGGCATCCGCGTGCCACCTGAAGAAGGTGCCGCGGGTGCCTTTTTTGATCACACTTTCTTAACTAAGGGTACGTTTACCTGCACTGCTTTGTTGATACGTCGTTGTAATTGTCACAAGTGACCAGAAATGCCATGGTCGGGTGCAGCCTAGCCGCCAAGATGACGTACGATGATGGTTTGTGTTTGGTCTCAGAACTCTGCATTGAAAGATGTAGTACTTGTGGAGGCCACGAAAGATAAATTACGAATAAAGTCAATCAGTGGGAGATTAGTCTTGTCCGCTCCTAACCGCGGCGCGATCAGCAACAGCAGTCGCACCTGGCCAAAACGCGCACTGGCGCTGTTTGGCCTCATAGTGGTCCTTTTATACGCACTAGTGCTGTTTACTGGTGACCGTTCACTAAGCCCGAAGCTTGGTATTGATCTTCAGGGTGGTACCCGAGTAACTCTGGTTCCCCAGGGTGAAGAGCCAACGCAGGATCAGTTGGCGCAGGCTCGTGTCATTCTGGAACAACGTGTCAATGGCATGGGTGTCTCTGGTGCAGAGGTTGTCACCAACGGCAACACCCTGGTGATTACGGTTCCTGGTGAAGACACCACTCAGGCACAGGCAGTGGGTGCGACGTCGCAGCTGCTGTTCCGTCCCGTTGCGGATCAGCCAATGCCAGATCCAGCCGTATTGGGCGAGACCATTGAAGAAATGGCTAACCGCTGGGTGGAATATGACGTCATCTCTGTTGAGGGTGCAAATGAAATCCTCGGCCAGGTCCATGACGCTATAAACCCAACCACCGCGGAAGAAGGTGAGGAGGAAGCTGATGCTGAGGACGAGAGCTCAGATGCTCCTACCGTGACCGCGGAGCCGCTTCCAGAGCCAGAGAACTCCTTGGAAGCAGCGGACCGTCGCGATGAGATGACGGATATGCTCCTGCAAGACCGTCAGTCGGAAGACCCAACGGTTCAGGCAGCAGCTCTTTCGCTGATGCAGTGCGATGCCACCACTGACCCACTGGCTGGCGCTGACGACCCAGCGCTGCCATTTGTTACTTGTGACTACGCCAACCAGGCTCCTTACTTGCTGCAGCCAGCTCCACTGCTGACCGGCATTGAGGACCCTGAAGGTACCCGCCTGACTGGTAATGAGATTGACACCAACTCTCCAATCAACGGTGGTTTGAACTCCCAGACCGGCCAGATGGAAATCAGCTTCTCCTTCCAGACCGGTGATGGTCCTTCCGGTTCTGAAACCTGGGCTAACCTGACCCAGGAGAATCTGCAGAAGCAGATTGCTATCACCCTTGACTCCGCGGTGATCTCCGCTCCAGTTATTCAGGGTGCAACCCCTTATGGTTCCGCGACTTCTATTACGGGTCAGTTCACTCAGGAAGAAGCACAGAACCTGGCGAACAACCTGCGCTACGGCGCACTACCGTTGTCCTTCACGGGTGAAGACGGCGAATCCGGTGGTACCACCGAAATCGTTCCACCATCTTTGGGCCACACCGCACTGCAGGCTGGTTTGATTGCCGGCATTGTTGGTTTGATCATGGTTGCGCTGTACTCGCTGTACTACTTCCGTGCATTGGCTGGTGTATCCATCCTGACCCTGGTTGGCGCAGCCATCCTGACCTACGGCTCCATTGTTCTGTTGGGCCGCTGGATCGGCTACTCGCTTGACCTGTCCGGTATTGCCGGTCTGGTCATCGGTATCGGTGCAACCGCTGACTCCTTCGTGGTCTACTACGAGCGCATCAAGGATGAGCTGCTCGAAGGCCGCACGTTCAGGTCGGCTGCCACGAAGGCGTGGGAGCGTGCACGATCGACCATTGTTACCGGTAACGCCGTGACCCTGATTGGCTCCATCGTGGTTTACCTCCTGGCTGTCGGTGAAGTTAAGGGCTTCGCGTTCACCTTGGGTCTGACCACGGTATTCGACTTGGTCGTTTCCTTCCTGATCATGGCACCACTCATGCAGCTTGCAGCTCGCCGACCAGCGTTTGCAAAGCCTTCTATGAATGGCCTTGGCGGCATCTTCGCGCTTGCGCAAGAGCGCCGTGAGCAAGGATTCTTCTCCAAGTCTGGCAAGTCTGCTGGCGCGAACACTGACGCCGCCGACAATGATGCAGCGCCAGAAGAGGCACCAGAGAACAAACTCCGCAGTGTCGTAGGCCCAGCCGCGACTGGAACCGCCTCATCTACAGCAACCGAAAATCAATCCCGCGGGGATAGTGACTCCACGACGCCGTGGGAGCAGGACTCCCAGGATGAGGAGAAATAATCATGGCTGCAAATAAATCAAAGATTTCACGCATGGACCGCCTCTACCTCGATGAGGGCGGGTTCGACTTCATCGGCCGTGCAAAGACCTGGTACGCCATCACTGCTGGCCTACTCATCGTGGCTATCGCTGCAATCGCCATCCGCGGATTCACCCTGTCCCTGGACTTTGAAGGCGGCACCAAGGTCAGCCTGCCGGCTGCCAACCTCGAAGAACAAGCAGTAGGCGAGGTCTTCGAGGAAGCCACCGGCGTTGAACCAGAACAGGTTCAAATTGTTGGTAGTGGCAACTCAGCCACCCTCGAGGTCAACTCGGAGCGTTTGACCGAAGAACAGGCTGACGCAGCGCGTTTGGCCATTTACGAAGAGTTCGAGCCAGTTAATGCGATGGGTGAGTCCACTCCAGACGCAGTGGGTGTATCCACTGTTTCTGAGTCCTGGGGTTCTACGATTACTCAGCGCATGGTTATCGCGATGATCGTCTTCTTGGTCATTGCCACCGCGTATGTTGCATTCCGTTTGCAGCGCACCATGGCGATTGCGGCAATCCTCGCGCTGATCGCCGATGGTGTCATCATCGCGGGCCTGTACGCACTCTTTGGTCTGGAAGTATCCCCAGCAGTAATCATTGGTCTGCTGACCGTTCTGACCTTCTCCATCTATGACTCGGTCATCGTCTTTGACAAGGTCAATGAAAATACGGAGGGGATTACTGGGCAAAGAAATCGGACGTACGCCGAGCAAACCAACTTGGCTATTAACCAGACAGTGATGCGTTCGATCTCCACCTCGGTGATTTCCGCACTCCCAATTGTTGCGTTGTTCATTGTCGCCGTGTGGATGATGGGCATTGGTACCTTGCGTGACTTGGCACTGATTCAGCTCATCGGCGTTATCGAAGGTATCTTCTCTTCCATCTTCTTGGCCTCGCCACTGGTTGTTTCCTTGGCTAATCGCAGCAAGAAGATTCAGCAGCACAACAAGGACGTTGCTGAATACCGCGCGAGCGCGGAATTCACGGAGGAGCAGGAAGCTGGTGCAGGCTCCGATTCAGACCAGGGCACCAAGCGTCAGGTTGTCTCTCCAACCAAGCAAGTCACCAACCTGGAAGGAACCCGAGCAAACCGCACTGGTTCCTCTTGGCGCCCCGGGCGCTAAAGCTTGGCTTCTAGCTAGCTAATTTCTTACAGCACCGCTCATTGTTGGCGGTGTTGTCTTCTTAAGTGTCTGCTTTACTGAGGTTGATTGAATTCCACGGTTGATTATTGGTCTAAGGAGCACGGCAGTAGTAAAATTCCAGGCTTGTGAAGGAGACGTGGGCATGAGCAAAAAGGCAGCGAAGATGCCCGGTACAACAGGTGCGAATGCGCGTGGTTCGCGTGCATGGCGCAGTCGTGCCGGTGTAGCGCTTCTAGCCGCGATGTCGGTGACATTAACCGCATGTTCCTCTGGTGCTGATCAAGGTAGTGAGGACGAGCTGGGGCCGCAGGAGAAGAAGGCTTCGGAGTACTCGGGCTATCTGGCTAACTCTGAGCTGACAACCGTGAACGCGGGCTCCGCGTTCGGCACGGCATCTGTGGCATCGCAGTTGTCCGGGCGTTTGTACCCAGGTGCTTTCGTTCCGGGGCCAACCGGACAATTCGTGCCCAACTCAGATTTGGTGACCACCCAAGAGTGGATGGACGGCGACCAGCGCAATGTCTTGTACACCATCGCCGAGGACGCAACCTACTCTGACAACACCCCGGTCACCTGTGATGACTTCCTCTTGGCATACACCGCCGGGCAGATGCAGGAAATGTTCGGCTCTAACATGCCTTTGATGGATCAAGTTGAGTCCGTGGCTTGTGCGCCTGAAAACAAGAAGTTCTTGGTTAAGTTCCAACCAGGACAAGGCGGCCAGTGGCGCTACATGTTTAGCCCCGGCACCATTATGCCGGCGCACAAGGTCGCTGAGCGTGCCGAGATGAGCAGGGAAGAACTAGTCAGTGCATTGTTCTCCCAGGATCCTAACCAGTTGGGACGTATCGCAGAGATTTGGCGATTTGCTTTTGGCCTAGAGAACTTTATCCCTGAGATGCACGTTTCCTACGGCCCATTCACCATTGACAGCGTGGGCGATCAGGGCGAAGTGCTGCTTAAGCGCAATGAGAACTATTACGGTGATCAGGCAGCTATGGAACACCTTGTGGTGTGGCCTATTCAGTCCGATGTCTCTGAAGTAACTGAGCAGGACAACCTGTTGATTGCAGACGCCGCGGTCTCTGAGCCGCAGTGGTACAACGCAGAGACCATGGCCGATGATTTTGAGATCGAAGACGTCGTAGGTGACCTTACGGACTCGCTGATTTTCTCCGATTCTGGTGTATTCGAGCAACAGTGGGCACGTCAAGCATTTGCCAGCTGCATCGACCACAATGAGATTGCGCGCGTGAGTTCAGAAGCCTCCGGCGTTGAAGTGCCAGCGGTCTACACCCACGCGGTCAACCACAATGACCCGCTTGCACGCACGCTGACTTCAGTAACCGAAGAACACCAGGGCACCGACATGGACACCGCCGGACAGCTAGCCGGCATGACCATCCGCATTGGCTACCTGGGCGAAGATCAGCGCCTCCAAGCCATGGTGGACTCCATCCGCCAGCAGTGTGAACCTGCAGGTATCACCGTGGAAGAAGTCTCCGGCGCAAATGTCTCCGCGGCCTTCCTCGAGATGGATCCAGAAACGTGGCTGCCAAGCATTGATGCTTTCCTCGGCCCGATTGATTCACGCTCGCAGTACGGAGTGTCATCGGCAAGCTTGGCGCGCGTGGACGAGCTTCGCGATGAAGAACGCCAACTATGGGATGACCTTCCAGGCCTCCCATTGTCGGCTGAACCGCACACCTTCTTTATCTCCCCGCAGGTAGCCAACGCCGTGCCTTATACCGGTAGCTCCGGAATTGGCTGGAACATGGACCGCTGGTTCGTGCGCGAAGCCGAAGCCAGCGAAGAGACCTCCACTGACTCTACCGACTCCGCTGAGAACGGCGACTAAAGAAACTTCCCAGCCCGCTTGATAATCTGCTTGTGCAGTGCAATGCCTTCAAGCTGGTCCCATTTCCCCAACATTTCCAATCCGTTGAGATTAGGTTATAAGGTTTATAAACGTGACTTCCAAATATGCCAATGCCCGCGAAGCTATCAAAGACAAAATCCGCTACGTTCAGGATTTCCCAGAGAAGGGTGTGCTCTTTGAGGACCTCACTCCGGTCTTGGCTGATGGTGCTGCCTTCTCTGTGGTTATTGATGGGCTCGCCGATGAATGCGAGAAGCTCGGCGCTGACTTGATTGCGGGCCTGGATGCGCGTGGTTTCCTGCTGGGCTCGGCTGCGGCCTACAAGCTTGGCACCGGCGTGCTCGCCGTGCGCAAGGCCGGCAAGCTACCGCCTCCAGTGCTGCACCAGGAGTACTCCTTGGAGTACGGTTCGGCGGCGCTGGAAATTCCTGCGGACGGGGCAGCCATTAAGGGCGCCAAGATCGCTCTTGTCGATGACGTCTTGGCCACCGGCGGCACCTTAGCCGGAGCGCGTCAGCTGTTGGAGTCAGCTGGTGCTGAGGTGGTTGGAGCCGTTGTGGTCTTGGAAGTTGATGGATTGGGTGGCCGCGAGAAGTTCGGGGATCGCCCAATCAGTGTGCTGAATGCCACATCTGAATAAGACGCGCTAAACTAGATACATTAAGGATTCGGTTGCTGCCATTATGTTCCCCACAGTGGCAGATAACAGATAGCTTCTGAGAAGCTTTCTGAGCCGATCGTGTAGTGAGTGAAAGGGCGCATATGACGAATAATAGGTCTACGAAACGCCCAGCGAGCAGTGGCGTTCGCAGTATGTCAGCCCGCCTTGCGCGTTCGCTGACAGGGGGTCGCGTCAAGGTTAATCCGGTCTTGGATCCGTTGCTGTCTATCCACCGGCAGTTCCATCCACGCGCTGATGTAGAACTTCTTAACAATGCATATTCAACTGCGGAGAAGTTGCACGTTGGTGTGTTTAGGAAGTCGGGGGAGCCGTATATTACTCACCCGTTGGCGGTGGCAACCATTGCCGCGGAGATCGGCATGGACACCACCACCGTGGTGGCCGCGTTGCTGCATGACACGGTGGAAGACACTGACTACTCGCTCGAGGACATCACGGCTGATTTTGGTCCTGAGGTAGCGCGTCTGGTTGATGGTGTGACCAAACTGGACAAGGTGGCGCTTGGCGCGGCCGCTGAGGCGGAGACCATCCGCAAGATGGTTGTTGCCATGGCGCATGACCCGCGCGTGCTGGTTATCAAGGTTGCGGACCGTTTGCACAACATGCGCACGATGCGCTTTTTGCCGCCGGAAAAGCAGGCTAAGAAGGCGCGGCAGACCCTCGACGTGATTGCACCCCTGGCGCACCGTTTGGGCATGGCCAACGTCAAATGGGAGCTCGAGGACCTTGCCTTCGCGATCTTGTACCCGAAGAAGTATGACGAGATCGTGCGCATGGTGGCTGACCGCGCACCTTCGCGTGACCGGGCGCTGGCGGAAATCAAGAAACAGGTTTCTTCTGCCCTGAAAGAAAACGGCATTGAAGCCGAAGTGATGGGCCGACCCAAGCACTACTGGTCGATTTATCAGAAGATGATTGTGCGTGGCCGTGACTTCGCAGAGATTTTTGACCTAGTGGGCATCCGCATCTTGGTGGATGACGTGAACAATTGCTACGCCGCCATTGGCGTTGTGCATTCTCTGTTCCAGGCTCTTCCGGGGCGTTTCAAAGACTACATTTCCTCGCCGCGCTTCGGTGTTTACCAGTCCCTGCACACCACCGTGATTGCTGGGGAGTCCACCCTGGAAGTCCAGGTGCGTACACACGAGATGCACTACAACGCCGAATTCGGTGTGGCAGCGCACTGGCGCTACAAGGAGATGAAGGGCAAGAACTCTGGCAACAATGAAGAAGTTGACCAGATGGCCTGGATGCGCCAGCTGCTGGATTGGCAGAAGGAAGCAGCCGATCCAAATGAGTTCCTGGATTCTTTGCGCTATGACCTGACCTCGCAGCAGATTTTCGCCTTCACCCCAAAGGGTGATGTGGTCACGTTGCCAGCCGGCTCCACCCCGGTGGACTTTGCCTATGCCGTGCACACGGAGGTTGGTCACCGCTGTATCGGCGCCAAGGTCAATGGCAAGCTTGTCGCCCTGGAATCGGAGTTGAAGTCCGGTGACAAGGTAGAAATCTTTACTTCCAAGGATGCTAATGCTGGTCCATCACGGGACTGGCAGGAGTTCTTGGTTTCACCGCGTGCGAAGGCGAAGGTTCGTCAGTGGTTTGCCAAGGAGCGCCGTGAGGAGCACCTTGAGGCCGGCCGTGACGCTTTGGCCACGGAGGTGCAACGCGGTGGCTTGCCGATGCACCGTCTGTTTACCGCAAAGTCGATGAAGCAGGTTGCGGAGCAGCTGCATTTTGAGGATGTAGATTCGCTGTACACCGCGATTGGTGCGGGCCACGTATCCGCGCAGCATGTGGCTAATCAATTGATGGCGCTGTTCGGTGACCGTGATGATGCTGTTGAAGCACTTGCATCGCGCACGCCGCTGTCTGAGCTGGAAAGCTCCCGCGCCAAGCAGCAGACCGAAGATTCTAAGAATGGATCCGGCATTCTGGTTGAGGGCAGCCCTGATGTGCTGGCCAAGTTGGCAAAGTGCTGCCAGCCGGTGCCAGGTGATGAAATCTTTGGCTTTGTCACCCGCGGTGGCGGTGTCTCTGTTCACCGCGTCGATTGCACCAACGCTGAGAAGCTCAAGAGCGAACCAGAACGCATGATGCAGGTGGAATGGGCCCAAGGAAAGTCTTCCTCTGGTGCTTTCGCTGCAACATTGCAGGTTGAGGCTCTCGACCGTCAAGGACTGCTGTTTGAGGTGACCAAGATCTTCAGCGAGTCCAAGCTGAATGTTTTGTCCATGCGTTCTAGCAGGGGAGAAGACCACATTGCCACGTTGCAGTTCACCTTCTCCGTTTCTGATACCAAGCAGCTGGGTGCACTTATGACCACGCTGCGAAACACCGAAGGCGTCTTTGACGTCTACCGCGTGACTGCTTAGACGGGGACGGCTTTGCCAAACTAAGGAAGGGGCTTGCAACAGCAGGCCCCCTCCTTTGGGGTAGTTAGGCTTCTAATATATTTCGGGTGCGTGTCCTCAAAGTGAACTGTTGAGAACTCAAAGGTAAATGCGCAGGTGGGGTGTAATCGTTGCGCTGCCGATTTGTTTCTTAGGCGTTATAAAGAACTCTTGTAAGCAAACTTTTATGATCCTCACAGGAGAACCCGTGTCTAAGTTCCGTCGTTTCGGCCGCCTTTTGGCTGCTTCCACCGTTTCCGCCACCATCGTTGCTGGCGCACCTGTTGCTTTCGCACAGGAAGGTGACGTTGTTGATTTCTCCGTCACCAACATCACCGACTTCCATGGCCACCTTTCTTTCGAAGAAACCGAAGAGCCAGGCGCAAACTCTGAAATGGGTGCGGCGAAGCTGAAGTCCCTGATTGAGTACGTCAACCAGGACCAGGAATTCATCATGACCACCTCCGGCGATAACGTTGGCGGCACCGCATTCGTTTCTGCAGTGGCAAATGATGAGCCAACCTTGGACATCCTTAATCTTCTGGGCGTTGATGTCTCTGCTGTTGGCAACCATGAGTTCGACCAGGGCCATGAGGATCTGACCGGCCGCATTGTTGAGGGCTCTGACTACCCAATTCTGGGCGCTAACGTCACCTTGAATGGTGAGCCACTGCTGGACGCGTCCAAGGTCATTGAAGTTGAAGGCGTGAAGGTTGGCTTCGTTGGCACTGTGACCACCTTGACCAAGAACAAGGTTGCTCCTTCTGCAATCGAGGGCGTTGAGTTCTCTGACCCAGTAGCTGCTACCAACGCAGAAGCTGACCGCCTGACCGAATCCGGCGAAGCTGATGTTGTTGTCGCGCTGATGCACGAGGACGCGCAGCAGTACGCAGAGGGCTTCAACAACAACGTTGACATCCTCTTCGGCGGCGACTCCCACGTGCGCAGCAGCGGTGAGGTTGCACGCGAAGGTGCACTGCCACTGTATTGGGCTCAGGGCCACGAGTACGGCAAGGTTCTGCAGGACGCAGACATCAAGTTCAACAAGGACACCAACGAGATTGAGTCCATTGAGATCAATCAGTGGGACCGTTCCCTGCCAGAGGTTGAGGCTCTCGAGCCTGACGCTGAGGTAGCGGCACGCGTTGCTGCTGCCGAGGCAGAGGCTAAGGTTCTTGGCGCTCAGGTTGTTGGGCAGATGGAATCCGCAACCTTCCGTGGCCAGGATGCTGGTGCGGGCTCCGGTTCTAACCGTGGCGTTGAATCCACCTTGAACTCCCTGATTGCTGACGCTAACCGCGCATCCCTGGAACAGCAGACCGGTGTGGACATCGATTTGGGCATTATGAACGCCGGCGGCGTTCGCGCTGACCTGCCTGAAGGAGACGTCACCTTCGAAGACGTACTCACCGTTCAGCCATTCGGCAACTCTGTTGCTTATGGCACCCTGACCGGCCAGGACATCTTGGACGCTCTGGAGGCTCAGTGGCAGCCAGGTGCTTCCCGTCCACGTCTGGCATTGGGAATGTCCGCTGGCTTTGAATACGCATACGATCCATCGGCTGAGCAGGGTGAGCGCGTTATCTCCGCAACCTTGAACGGTGAAGAGATTGATCCTGCCGCTGACTACACCGTGGCAACTTCCACCTTCCTCTTCGACGGTGGCGACGGCTTTACCTCTTTGGCTAATGTCCAGGGGCTAACCGATGTGGGATACATGGACTACTCTGTGCTCAATGACTTCATCGCAGCTGGCGCTGATATCCAGACCGGACAGACCGATATCGGCATCTCCGCTGAGGGCACCGTTGCGCCAGGCGAGGCAGTCACCTTCAACCTGACTTCCTTGAACTACACTATGGAAGAAGACCCACAGGCCACCACCGCAACCGTTGCAGTTGGCGATGTTTCTGAGACCGCTGACGTTGACACCGAGTGGAACGCTGAGGAAGACAACCAGCTCAACGAGTTCGGCCGTGCAACCGTTGAACTGACCCTGCCTGAGGATGCTGCGGAGACCGACCTGGTCACCGTAACCACCGAAGCAGGCACCGAAATCACTGTTCCGCTTAGCGAGCTTGGCTTCACCGAGGACTCCGATGGCGAAGAGCCAGGAACCCCTTCCGAGGGTTCCGCTGAGGGCTCCTCTGAAGGTTCTGCCTCAGGTTCCGCAGCAGGTCTTGGCTTCGCCGGGGTACTGGCAGCAATTGCTGGCATCGCAGCATTCGTTGGTCTAAGCGGTCAGTTCGACCAGTTCATCCCAGCCAATATGCAGCGTGCACTGAACGACCTGCGCCGTCAGATCAACTCTGTCAGCCCAATCCAGTTCTAATTAGCTGCTAGTAACTCACCGCGGGTGGTTCATCCTCAACAATGGGGAAGGACCGCCCGCTTTTGCATGGCCCCAAGCAACTGGCAAGGTAACGTAGATGACGTGAATTGGACTGATGCGTTGATGGAACACGCCCGCGAGCAGCTCTATATTGACCCGCCTCGAATTCCTATCGTCATCTTGGCGGCAGTCCTGATTTATGTCGCGTTCCTACTCTTGGTGAAGATATTCGGCTCGCGCGTACTGACGTCAATGTCAGCGTCGGATGCAGTCATCATCATTATGTTCGGCGCAGTCGCCGGGCGCGTCATCCTCGGCCATCCACCCACGCTGGCAGCTGGCATCAGTGGGCTTGCAACCCTGATGGTCTTAGAAGCCTTCTTCGGCATCCTGCGGGAGAAGAGCGGACTTGGGCACCTAATAGACCGTGAACCTATTTTGTTGATGTTTGAAGGCGCTATTGTGACCAATGCTCTTCGCAAGTCGCATTTTTCTTATGACGATGTCAGAACGTCAATCCGCAAGGCGGGGATTGGAAACTTCGCAGATGTCCAAGCAATGATTCTAGAGTCCTCGGGTGACGTCTCCATCATCCGTGCAGGCAGCCCCCTTGACCCAGAAATGCT
>JAUNRU010000034.1:0-10593 GCA_030535535.1 Corynebacterium casei | reverse complement strand
GCCTTGAGCAAAGTGCTTACATAGACAGGAAGCTGTCCATGGTGCGCAGCAGGGAGTTGATGGTGTTGATCCAGGTGGTGAATTCCTTTGGATCCAACTCGCCCTCATCATTGGTGGAGCCGTAGAAGAGGTTGTAGACGAAGGAATCCTCAGAGGAGACGTCGGCATTAGCGTTGTTGCCGTTGCCGGTGTTCTCTCCTTCCGCAGTGGTGGATTCGGAGCTACCGGCGAAGCTGCTCTGTGCGTTTGCAACAGCGGTTCCAGAGAAGGTCAAAGCAACAGCGGTAGCGCCTGCAACAAGAGTCTTACGGGAGAAGAGAGTCATGAAACAATCCTTTGATATTCAAGTTTTAAGTGCCCAGAAGAAGTCTACTCTAATGTAATTATTTTTCGACACACATATGTGAAATTGAACCAATCTCACACTTTCATGACTCGGCAATCGGGTTAGTTTGCTTAACCCGCGTTGAGTGAGTCCAAAAACGACTAAAGCTGCTGGGACAATGTCCCAGCAGCTTTAAGCTTGTTTACTTCACAGGAAGCAAATTAGCCCATGAAGTCAAAGTGCTTGTTAGCGAAGGTGAACAGGGTGCCCAGTGCACCAATGACTGCGGTGAAGACGGAGATCCAAGCGGTGATGTCCTTAGGATCGGAGGAGGAACCCTCTTCCTTCTCATCATCCTTGTCGTTTTCAACTGGAGCTTCGGATTCCTTGGAGGTTGGAGTCTCAACCGAGGTCTCGTCGGTGGTGGTGGTGACGGTGGTCTCGTCTTCTTGAGCGACTGCTACGGAGGTACCAGCGAAAGTTACAGCGAGTGCGGTTGCGCCGGCAACGATTGCCTTGCGGGAGAAAAGCTTCATGTGGAAATCCTTCAGACTTCGTAAGTTCTAGTAGACGCAATGATATTAACGTGACCTTAAGGCTATTGCAAGAGATCTATGAAGTTTTATTAAGAGTGTGACATCCAGCACTCCCTGCCTGTGAGCTGTGAAAACTGGGCAATTTTAGTTTGCCCCATCGAAGCATTTGTTGCATTTCGCGACGTGGCAGAGCAAAACCCGCTGGAATATAAATCCAGCGGGCAAGCTAAATGTCTAAATATTTGACTAAATGGCGATTGACCCTAGGCGAGGGTAGCGGATTCGATACGAACTTCTTCCGCAGGAGCGCCGTCGCTGGCGCCGCCCTCAACACCGGTCTCGGCGATTGCGTCGAGGGTTTCAAGGCCTTCTTCGGTGACATTGCCGAAGTAGGTGTAGTCAGGGGCCAAAGTGGAGTCCGCGTAGTTCAGGAAAAACTGGGAACCGTTGGTGTCTGGGCCAGCGTTTGCCATCGCGATGGAACCGCGTGGGTAGATGGACTGAACAGCGGTGTCATCGAGCTCATCAGTTGGGTACTCGTTAGCGAACTGGAAGCCAGGTCCGCCGGAGCCGGAACCGGTTGGGTCACCACACTGCAGCACAGCGAGACCGCCGGTGGTCATACGGTGGCAAATGGTGTCGTCGTAGTAGCCCTGGTCAACCAAGTCGGTGATCGCGTTGACGGTACATGGAGCGAGCGCGCGGTCGAGCTCCATTGGAATTTCACCCTGGTTGGTAGTGAAGTTGACGGTGACAGTGCCCTCAGTGGAAATGTCGTCGCCGTTTGGAACGGTGGCATCATTTGCAGCTTCACCGGACTCGTTGTACTCACACTGAACGGTGTCTTCCAGCGGGGTCTCACGCTGACCGGCAAGGGTGAGTACTTCCTGCTCCTCAGGAGCAGCTTCAGTCTCATTGGTGTTTGCGTCTTCTGCAACGACGTCTTCCTCGTTGCCCTGCATTGCCATGTAGGTGATGCCGCCACCGATGGCGAGGATGGCTACGAGAGAAGCGATGACAACGCCAAACGGGCGTGCCTTGTCTTTGCGGTCGCGAGCTTTAATCTCGCGTTCAAGATGAGATAGGGCTTCTTCGCCGCGCTTTTTATTACTAGTCACCGAGTGATCCTTAGCTCGTGGTTGAACAGGTACATCTGGCACAGCGCTTTTGCGAAACTTCGCGTGCCAGGTTTCTCGGACTGATTCTAGCGTGAACTTCGCAGACTGGTTGAAGTGCCCCTACGCAATTAGTTGTGCATTTCCTGGCACTTTGCGGACGCGGGCGGGCCTCCCCGGGTTGAATATGTGTGGCAAAGAAACAACTTCATGGCGAGGAAGTGAAAACGACAGTATCGTCGGGGACATGGCTAACGTAACTTTTAAGAATGACCCAGCAACCACCGCAGGTGAGCTTCCAGCAGTAGGTGCAGAGCTTCCTAACTTCACCGTCGTCGGCACCGATCTTTCGAACGTCACTCCAGCGGATTACGCAGGCAAGCGCCTGGTTGTTTCAATCTTCCCATCCATCGATACCGGCGTGTGCCAGGCACAGACCCGTTCGTTCAATGAGAAGGCAACCTCCCTGGACAACACCGTTGTGCTGTCCATCTCCAAGGACCTGCCATTCGCCCTGGATCGCTTCTGCGCAGCAGAGGGCCTGGACAATGTGGTTGCAGCATCCGCTTTCCGTTCTTCCTTCGGTGAAGATTTCGGCGCAACCCTGCAGGACTCCCCACTGGCTGGCCTTCTCGCGCGTGGCGTCATCGTCACCGATGAAGACCACAAGGTTGTCTACGCAAAGTTTGTCGATGAGGTCACTGAAGAGCCTAATTACGACGAGGCACTGGCTGCGCTGCAGTAAAAGCCCCCCTGATTTAGCGAGCAAGGCTCGTATCTACTAGCTCCGGTCGACCCATTAGATGTGGGTTGATCGGAGCTTTGTCGGATTGCCCCAATGCTGAGTTTTGGCAGCCAAAGGATAGGGTATAGGCATGCAAATTCTTGGTTTTGGGGCCGGTCCTTACAAGACAAATACCTACATCGTGGAGCACGAAGGACGTGCCTTTGTGGTCGATCCCGGAATGCACGCCATGGACAGAGTCATTGAGCTCAGTCAGCAACACGGCTTCACCATCGAGGCCATCGTGCTGTCGCATGGACATCTTGACCACACTCGCGAGGCGGGAGACTTGGCAAAGCGCTTGAGCTTGCCGGTTTATATTCACCCGGATGATGAATTCATGTTGAAAGACGGCCGGGGAGTATCCCCGCAATCGCTGGTGCTTTTCGATGCTGCCTCGATGATCCCCATCGCGGACGTTCGCCACTTCGGTACGGGAGAGAAGTTGTCTCTGATCGGCATGGAGTTTGAGGTTCACCATTGCCCGGGCCATTCCCCGGGCTGTGTTGTCATCGTCGCTGAGGATTTTGCGCTGACCGGCGATGTGCTGTTTAAGGGCTCAATTGGACGCACAGACCTACAGCATTCGGATCCACGGGCCATGCAGGATTCGTTGCGTAGCCTGTTGAATATCTTGAATGATAAATTGACGCTGCTTCCGGGGCATGGCCCGACAACCACCATGCGTGCGGAAAGAAAGACCAATGGGTTTCTTCTTAATATGGGAGATGTAATCTAGAAGCCGTGAGTGATAAGAAGCAGTTTCAAGCCTTGTCGGCACCAAAAGGCGTGCCAGACTATGTTCCGCCGCAGTCCGCGACATTCGACGCTGTGCGCAAGACTCTCGTGGGTCAAGCGTATTTAGCGGGTTATTCGCATATTGAGCTGCCGGTGTTTGAAGATACTTCGCTGTTCGCGCGCGGTGTTGGAGAATCCACCGATGTGGTCTCGAAGGAAATGTACACCTTCGCTGACCGCGGAGAGCGCAGTGTCACCTTGCGTCCGGAGGGCACAGCGGGTGTGATGCGTTCTGTTATCCAGCACAATCTGGATCGCGGTCAGCTTCCGGTCAAGCTGGCTTATTACGGCCCATTCTTCCGCTATGAGCGCCCCCAGGCTGGTCGTTACCGCCAGCTGCAGCAGGTGGGCGTTGAGGCCATCGGTATTGATGATCCTGCACTGGATGCGGAAGTTGTCGCACTGGCAGACCGCGGCTATCGCGCGCTTGGTCTGAGCGAGTTCCGTTTGGAAATGACTTCTTTGGGTTGTGGAAATTGCCGCCCTGCTTACCGTGAGAAGCTGCAGGAATTCTTGTTCAAGTTGGACTTGGATGAGGAAACCCGCCGCCGCGCAGAGATCAACCCTCTGCGCGTGCTGGATGACAAGCGCCCAGAGATGCAAGAAGCTACTGCCGATGCTCCGTTGATGCTGGACAACTTGTGCGATGAGTGCCGCGTGCACTTTGACACCGTGAAGTCTTTGCTAGAAGACATGAATGTGCCGTTCGTGATTAACCCACGTATGGTTCGGGGCTTGGATTATTACACCAAGACCACCTTCGAGTTCGTTCACGATGGCCTCGGTGCACAATCTGGTATTGGCGGCGGTGGACGCTATGACGGCCTGATGGCGCAACTGGGTGGACAAGACCTGTCCGGCATTGGCTTTGGTCTTGGTGTTGACCGAGCTGTTCTCGCCTTGGAGGCCGAAGGCAAGACCATTCCTAGTGTTGATGAACGCGCAGCTGTTTTCGGAGTCGCGCTGGGTGAAGAGGCAAAGAAGAAGATGGTTAACATCATCAATGATCTTCGCCTGGCTGGAATTAGCTCAGACATGTCCTATGGTGATCGTGGCCTTAAGGGCGCGATGAAGGGCGCTGACCGTGCTGGAGCACGCTTCGCTCTAGTTCTGGGTGACCAGGAGCTTGCCAACGGCACTGTTGCTCTCAAGGACCTGGCAGCGTATAAGCAAGAAGACGTTGCCATCGAGGACATCGTCGAAGTCTTGACCTCCAAGCTTTAGACCTTGGTGGTTGCTTCGAAACGTTGAAAGTGCCGTGAAGATCAGATTGAACTGATCTCCACGGCACTTTTCAGCTGCGGACAAAAATCCACGTTGGCCGCTCTTGGCGCAGGTGGTTTAACACTCCACCTGTGAGACGGACAGTCCCAAGGTCTTTGCCAGACCGCCAATGGAGGTCTCTTTGTACTTGGTGTGCATGTCCCGGCCGGTTTCGGCCATGGTCTGGACTGCGTTGTCCAAGGTGACGTGGTGAGTACCTTCGCCCATGCGAGCAAGACGCGCAGAGTTGATGGACTTCACCGCACCAATCGCATTGCGCTCGATGCACGGAATCTGGACCAGACCGCCGACTGGATCGCATGTCAGGCCCAGGTTGTGCTCCAATGCAATCTCCGCAGCATTTTCAATCTGAGCTGGGGTAGCGCCGAGGATTTCAGCCAAGCCTGCGGCCGCCATTGAAGAAGCAGAGCCGACCTCGCCCTGACAGCCAACCTCAGCACCCGAGATAGAGGCGTTCTGCTTGATGATCATGCCGACCGCGCCAGCGGTGAGCAAGAAACGGCGAGCGGTCTCACGGGTGAAATCTGGGAGGAAGTCACGCGCGTAGTGCAGCACTGCTGGGATGATGCCGCAGGCGCCATTAGTTGGTGCCGTGACAACGCGACCACCCGCTGCATTTTGCTCATTGACGGCCAACGCGTAGAGGTTGACCCACTCCATGGCAGAAAAGCCCGAGGTTGGGTCATCTTGCTGTTCTAACAACAACGCATACAGCTGTGGTGCACGACGATTGACCTGCAAGCCGCCGGGAAGAATGCCCTTGGTGGAAATGCCGTCGGTTACGCATTCGCGCATGACGTCCCACACCAAGTCCAGATGGGCGTTGACGCGGGCAATGCCGCCGTCCTCGCGGTGGAGGACGGCTTCATTAGCGGCAATGATTTCCCAAATGGTCTTGCCGGTCTCTTTGCACAATTCCAGCAGCTGATCACCAGTGGAGAAGTCATATGGAATGCGCTCATCATCGCTTTGGGCAGCAGCCATACCTGCTGGCACCTCATGAGTTTCTTCAAGCTGTGCGTCCAACTCGGCACGGGACAAGACGAAGCCGCCGCCGACGGAGAAGTATTCCATGTTGCTTGCAATTTCATTGCCCTGTTCATCCCAGGCGCTAAAAATGAGGCAGTTTGGGTGCTCAGGAACGGGCTCATTGTTGAAAGCGATGGAATAATCTAGCCTGCCCACTGGACCTTCGATGGTTCCCTCGGAAGGAATGAAGCTACCAGCGGTGGGCTCAGCGTCAACGGGAACGGTCAGGGGCGCCCAACCTGCGAGCCCTAGAATCACTGCACGGTCAGTTGCGTGGCCTTTACCCGTAGCAGATAAGGATCCGCGCAACTCAGTGTGAACCTTTGCGGGAAGAGCAGGCAAGGACTCCACAAAACTCTTGGCTGCGCGCATTGGTCCAACGGTATGCGACGAAGATGGGCCGACACCTACGGAAAAGATGTCAACGACGCTAATGGTCATTCAACGACGCCTTTCTTTATCAAACTTGGATACAAATCAGGGGGTAAAACATCGTGTAAAACGCAGAAATGCGCATGTTTCTGGTTGTTATTCTAACCCCAAAGCATTGAACTGATTCGGCTTTGGGCTAAGTAAATTATTCACAGAACACGCGCATTGTCTCACCGGCAAGATATAGCTGGTGAGCTTTGCCTTTACTGTAACAGCTGAGACATAGGAACAAAATTGTCAGTATCGATCCCAACCCCAGATTTGCGTTTTCTGGATTCTTTGTTGGTGAAATCCCCGGCTAACCCTTCAACGTGATCTGGGTTCGACACCATAAAGTTTGCCAATTCACCGGCTGCGCGTTGGATGCGCTGCTCAATGCGTGCTCCCTCAGGAGTGCCGAAGTCTTCCGTTGCCTGGAATACTCCGGTTGGCATAACCATTGCGTGCAGGAAGGTCATCAGCGGGCGCAGAGCAAAATCCAAAACCATGCTGTGGCGTGCGGAGCCTGCTGTTGCCGCGATGATCGTCGGCATGTCATTGATGCTCTCAGTATCCAATGAATCAAAGAACATCTTGAACAGCCCTGAGTAACTTCCCTGGAAAATGGGAGTGACCACAATGAGGCCGTCTGCTGCGGAAAGCGTCTTTTTTGCATCGTCAAGCAATGGCGTCTCAGCCGCCATGTTGACCAAACCTGCTGCTAATTCCTCAGCGTAATCACGCGCCTCAATGAAGTGGATTTCAACCGACTCACCGCGGGAGGTCACTGCACCTTCAACTGAAGCGGCAATCTTTTCTCCCAGCTGCCGCGTGGACGATGGTGAGGACAATCCGGCGGTGATAACGGCCAAAGAACGCATTATCTTTTCAACTCTTTCTTTCTTATTAGCACGTAGTTAGTACAACCTTACCTGCTACAACGCTAACTGGAATTAGGTGGTGGGTTTCCTGAGCTACTCAGCGATCTTGCCTGGCGCGACCTGGAAGTGCGCATGGCTGCGGTCTGCCTTCAGGGATGCATAGGTTGGTGGGTTGGAAGGAACGTGGTCCGGGCGGCGTGCGTCCATGCGTCGACGAAGCTCAGGAACAATCTGGGTGCCCAAGATTTCAATCTGGTTGAGCACAACTTCCAGCGGCAAGCCGGCGTGGTCAATGAGGAACATCTGACGCTGGTAATCGCCCACCCAGTCCGCAAACTGCATGGTGCGCTCAATGACCTGCTCCACGGTGCCAACGGTCAATGGGGTCAGCTCAGAGAACTCCTCGAGGCTAGGGCCGTGGCCGTAGACCGGTGCTACATCGAAGTACGGACGGAACTGCTTCTTTGCCTCTTCTTCGGTATCGGCAACGAAGATCTGGCCTCCGAGGCCAACGATTGCCTGGTCGGCGCTACCGTGGCCATAAGCTTCAAAGCGGCGGCGGTACATGCCCACCATGTCAATGACGTGTTCCTTATTCCAGAAAATGTTGTTGTGGAAGAAACCGTCACCGTAGTATGCAGCCTGCTCCGCAATTTGTGGGGAGCGAATGGAGCCATGCCACACGAATGGTGGAACCTCATCCAGCGGGAATGGGGTAGAAGTGTAGCCCTGTAGCGGGGTGCGGAACTTGCCTTCCCAAGAGATGTTCTTTTCGCGCCACAAGCGACGCAGCAGGTGGTAGTTCTCAATGGACAGCGGAATGCCTTCGCGAATGTCCTTGCCAAACCATGGGTACACAGGTCCGGTGTTGCCGCGACCCATCATCAAATCCGTACGTCCGCCAGATAGGTGTTGCAAGAAAGCAAAGTCCTCGGCGATCTTCAATGGGTCATTGGTGGTGATCAACGTGGTGGACGTGGACAGAATAAGATTTTCGGTCTTCGCCGCAATGTAGCCTAAGTGCGTGGTTGGGGAAGAAGGCACGAACGGTGGGTTGTGGTGCTCACCGGTAGCGAAGACGTCTAGTCCAACCTCTTCGGCCTTGAGTGCCATCTGGGTCATGGCGTTAATGCGCTCATGTTCAGTTGGGGTCTTGCCGGTTAGTGGGTCTGGGGTTACGTCACCGATGGTGAAAATTCCGAACTGCATGTCTGATCCTAACTTTGAGTTGTTGAGGTTTTACTTCAATTCTTAAGTGATGCTGTCTGAAACTCTAACATATCTATGACATGTCAACAATATTTTGGGAAAGTTATTCCAGACTTAACGAATCAATCAAAATGGCAAGGTCAGAGGTGGTGATGATGCGAAGTGGCTTCTGATTTCGCTCGCCATTCTCTGTCACAATGGCCGCGTAAGGCAGTCGGCCGACCTTATCGGGGCTGATCAAGGCATCGACCGCCTCCTGCGCTGTAATGTCCCGCGCAAGGAAGACCGCATGGTCGATCTTTTTCACCATGGCCAGAACATCTGCAATGGTCCGGGCGTCTAGGGCGTTATTGTCCGCCAAATCAGTGGCCACCCACCGGGAGATTGTGTTTGTGGTTAACAGCTGCACGAACTTGTTGTCTTCATAAATGGGAATCTGCGCAAAGCCTTCCTCCCGTATTACCTTCAGGGCATCGGTGACAGGGGAGTCAGGACTCAAGCTCACCACATTGGTTGGTTGAAGAATCGAGAGTGCTGAACGTGGATCAATAAGCAGTCTGCGCAACATTTCAATGTCTTTGACCACGACCGGGTGCGGCTCCGCGATCGGTTCTCCGTCGTTATAGCGGCCATGGGAAATAGCATTGCGCAAATTTCCATAATCCTTCAGCACTTCGCCTTGCCTACGCGATAGCAAGTGCTTGTCCACCGCGCGGTCTACCATCCACCAAAATGAGTCCGAACGCTTGGTTTCCAGTACAATCCGCAAATGCGTCTCAATGTCATTGAACGCAGAAAGAAAAGGAATAGCTCGGCTCTGAAATTTCTGCTCAGTCTTAGCGACCTCAAAATCTGCATCGGAGGCGTTGGGCTGAGTGTCTTCATTTTGCGTGGATGTCATAGGTGTTAGCGTACTGAACATCCAGGAAGTGATGGCTTGATTTTTAGTCGGCGAAACTTCGTACCAATGCGAAAACCCACTAAGACTTTTAGTGCAAGTGAGTCTCAGTGGGCTGAATAGCTGCGCTAGGCGGGGCCAAAGGCGGTTTGGCTAGGAGTTATAAACCCCGCGTTCCAAGGTATCGCATGCTGCCATGGTGCTTTCGCTGTAGCCGGTTAAGAAAGCTTCTTGGCGCTGTTCAGAGGTGCCGTGCGTGAACATATCCGGGCGGACTTCACCGCCTGAGCGCTGCTGGATGTTGTCATCTCCCACAGCGCGTGCAGTGTCCACCGCAGTAGCCACCTGTTCTGGGGTGATGGGCTCCAGCATGGCGTCTTCGCCCTTATCGGCATGCGATGCCCAAAGGCCTGCGTAGCAGTCTGCCTGCAACTCAATCTTCACAGCATTGGAATCCTCACCAGGCTCGTTGTAATTAGACAAACTCAACGTGCCCTCGAGCTGCTGAATGTGGTGACCGAATTCATGAGCAACAATGTACATCTGTGCCAGCGGGGCATTCGTGCCGCCGAATTGCTCCAACTGTTCAAAGAATGAGACATCAAAGTAGGAAGTCTGGTCTGCCGGGCAATAGAAGGGGCCAGTCGCCGCAGTAGCCGCGCCGCATCCCGATTGAACAGTGTCTTGGAAAACCACGCGTCCTGGTTCAACAAATTCAATGCCAGCCTCTGCCGGAAGGATTTCCGTCCACACATCGTCCACGGACTGAGCAGTAAAGTCTACGCGGCAATCGGCGTAAACATTTCCGTCTTCAATTGTCTTGCAGTGGGCGAGGGTATCCCCACCTTCTTCACCGCCTTCAATGGCTGGCTGTTGTTGCTCTTGTCCACCGAATACATCATCAATCTGGGAGGGATTTCCACCCAGAAGTAGGAAAAGGCCAATCAGCAATACTGATCCAAGGCCGCCGCCGGCAGCAATAGCTCCGCCTCGACCGCCGCGCCCTGTAGTGGCACGCCTACCACTAATATCTGCACCCTTTTTGAATGTCATGCACTGATCATGCCACAGTCATGCGCAGGAATTATGTCAAGTAGGAAAATTTTTGGTCAACTTTGCACAGGTCAATCCTTCTCATTTTGTTCTCAGAAAGTTCATGATGAAGTCCATGGGGGGAGTATCGGCCAGTTCGAGGGAGTAAAGCATGTCTGCCGGGTGGGAAAGTATGACCCCTTAGAGGCCACGGACATTGAAGGCGAGTAGACTTAGGCCGTTCATGTCTTCTTCCCGCATGTCGCGCGCGCTGTCTACGCAAGGCGAAGC
>JAUNRU010000033.1:18999-26536 GCA_030535535.1 Corynebacterium casei | reverse complement strand
CTGCGCGTTGGTCAACGGTACGCACCTCAAAGACTCCACCGACTTGCCAGTTGGCCGTCGAGGGCATTTTCTCAATCGGCGGCAGGACGGAATACACACCTGATTTGTAGGCTTGGATAAATCGAGCTTCATCAGCTGCCCGCTCAATACGTTCATGCAGGGCACGCACCGTAAACTCCGCGGCATAAGAGCCATCATCTTCGCGCACCATCGCTGCCGAGGTAACGATCCACCCCAGCGCAGCTACAACGGCGAGTGGCCGAACCACTTCGCGTTGATAGGACCCACGCCAAGAAATGGTCAGATATTTATCTTCCCAGTCAGTTTGCAGTCCGATATCCGCCGGGGCATAAACCTGCGGACGGGTGGGCACCAAGGTGTCCAGCATGTTCAGGCCGCGCTTGGATAGCTCATGTACAGCAGCAGCTTTTCGATGATTCCATACTCCAGGCCCCGTCGACTTCGAATCGGCTTCCGTCAGTACGGTAAGCAAAGACAGCGTCAGTGGGTCATATTGGACCGCATCCAACACAGCATTGCGTGCCTCATCGGAATACGGGTCCATGCGCGCTGCCAGCTTCGACAGCGTTGTGTGCTCAGCAACGAGGGTTTGCACGCGCATACGATCAGGCAGATTAAGTCCCATCTTCTGCGCCATGCGCGCGACCATCTCAGCGCCCACTTGTTCGTGCGGGCGACCATAGCCTTTGCCGATGTCATGGAATAAAGCTCCGAGCAGCAACAGGTCTGGACGGCCCACCGTGGTGCGCACGTCAGAGCAGCGCGCCACCGTTTCAACGGAGTGGTAGTCAATGGTGTGGGAATGGTTGCGCTCGCGCGGCAGCACACCACGAATGTGGTTCCATTCTGGGACATAGCGCTCCCACAACTGATGCCTGTCCATTTCGATGATGACCTGCGGGCGAGTCAGCACGGTGAAGAAGTCATCGACCGTCGCGCGGGGCCACCGCGGCGGCAAATTAGGTACTGCCTGCAGCCGCTGCCACACGCCACTTTTCACCGGGTTGCCGGTACGCGCGGTTGCCGCAGCTACCCGCAGCACGAGACCAGGATCCTCAAGGTTCGCGTTGCGGGCAAGGGTGATGTAGCCGCCTTCATCAAGCACATCGACATCGAGTGGCTTGCGGACGCGATGCAGGCTGCGCCGGGACACGAGCCCGCGCGCAGTGGACAGCCCACGCTCGACCGCATTACTAATCGTGGTCGCGGCTTCAGCCAAATCGGCCGAGAGCTCATAGCGATCCTTGAACCCTAAGTCATCAGCAATTTCGGCAGCGAATTCTGGCTCCAGCACGTCGCGGTGGCGCCGCGAATGCTCATGCAACAGCACACGCACATCCAACAACAAGTCACGTTGCACGGACAGATCAGGCACATCGCACAAGTTGCCCAAGGCAAGCGCGCGCAGCAGCTGCACATCGCGCAATCCCCCACGGCCGTTCTTGATCTCTGGCCGCGTCATCGACGCGATCTGGCCCGCCCTGCGCCAGCGCTCAATGGAAGAGTCAATGAACTTGTCAAAGTTCTTCTGCAACGAGACCCGCCAGGTGGCGTAGAGCTTCGCCCGGGCTTCATCGACAAGCTGCTTATTGCCCGCCAGAAAAGTTAAATCCAGCTGGCTCAATGCCGCCGCCACATCAGTTTCTGCAATCGCCGCGCACTCATCCGGCGTGCGGATTGCATAATCCAGGTGATACTTGGCATCCCAAATTGGGTACCACAGAGCCGACGCAGCCTCATCATCGACTGGCTCCCCCGGAGCATGGATAAGCACCATGTCGAGATCCGAATAGGATGTCATCTCCCGCCGAGCCAATGACCCGGTGGCAGCCAGCGCCGCATTGGGCGGAATATCTAGTCCATCGATCAACAATCGCGCCGAGGTATACGCCTCAGCGCGAATTGCGTGTGGATCTAAAATCTCACTAGACAGCGTCTTCGCCACGCTCTCCGGTACGTACGCGGATGACATCTTCAACGGAAGATACCCACAGCTTGCCGTCACCAATCTTGCCGGTGTACGCGGCCTCAACGATCGCGTTCGCAACTTCGTCCACGCGCTCATCTGCCACGAGGATTTCCAGCTTGATCTTTGGCACGAAGTCGGTGGCGTATTCTGCACCGCGGTAGACCTCATTGTGTCCACGCTGTTGGCCGTAGCCTTGTACCTCAGTCACGGTCAGGCCATGAACATTGATGTGTTCAAGAGCCGCACGCACATCCGGCAAAGTGAAGGGTTTGAGAACTGCAGTAATCAGTTTCATGGTAGTTTACTCCTTTATATCTGTGCGGGATGGAATAACAGGTGCTTGACCATTTCTTTCCATACTAGCGCCCGCGTGTGCAAAATTGTTCGTTCCAGCGACGTCATATGCAGTCTCACGGTGTTGATCAAGGTCAACGCCATTAGCTTCTGCTTCTTTATCGATGCGCCAACCCAGAGTCTTTTGCAGCACCTTAGCAATGAGGTAGGTAATGGCTCCGGAGAAGACCATGGCCACAACAGCGATGATGATTTGGACAACTAGGAGCTTGAAACCATAGGCGTAGTCATCGGTGAACATGCCGCCTTCGCGGGCAAAGAATGCCACGCCCACGGTGCCCCACAAACCAGCGACCAGGTGCACGCCAACGACGTCGAGAGAGTCATCGTAGCCAAACTTGTACTTCAGACCCACGCCGTAACAACCCAGGATGCCACCGATAAAGCCCAGAATGAGTGAGGTCATTGGGGTCAGCGCACCAGCAGCCGGGGTGATGGTGACCAAGCCTGCAACAACACCGGAGGCCGCACCCAAAGACGTTGCTGCCTTGTCGCGCAGAGTTTCAATGAGCATCCAGCCCAGCATTGCTGCTGCAGCTGCTGCTGTGGTGTTGAGCCATGCCAGGCCCGCAAGACCATCGGCAGCAAATGCGGAGCCGCCGTTGAAGCCGAACCAACCAAACCACAGCAATGCTGCGCCGAGCATGGTGAATGGGAGGTTATGTGGACGTGAGGCGTGCTTCGGGAAGCTTGCTCGCTTGCCGACGACAATCGCGAGAACCAATGCCGCAGTACCAGCGGAAATGTGCACGACGGTGCCACCAGCGAAGTCAATTGGAGCAACGATTGCTTCCCCACCTTCGGTACCGAAGATCCACGCCGAAATGGAATTTTCAGCGTGCGAGAGCAGTCCTCCGCCCCAGACCATGTGAGCGAGCGGGAAGTAAACCAGCGTTGCCCAAGCTCCGGAGAAGACCAACCAGGTAGAGAACTTCACGCGTTCTGCCAGCGCACCGGAAATCAGCGCAGTAGAAATAACCGCAAAGGTCAACTGGAATCCGATGTCAATGACATTGGCGTATCCGGAAGCGCCTTCAACGTAGTTTCCGGCCTCATCCCAAATCTGGTCACGCAGCCCAAACATCTCTAAAGGATTGGCTACTACCCCGCCGAAGGATTGGGTGCCATAAGACATGGACCAACCCCACAGGATATAAACAACCGCGATAACTCCTAAGCTTCCGAAGCTCATCATCATAATGTTCATGACGCTGCGCCGCGACGACATTCCTCCGTAGAACAATGCCAACGCAGGAGTCATCAACAACACCAATGAGGCTGAGATGAGCATCCACGAGGCATTACCGGATGCTGCTAAAACGCTGTCCATTTGCCTTCCCACTTTCTATAGTTCAATAGGTACTGTCTTAGAATACCTATCAGACTATAGAATGGGAAATAGTTTGTGACCTAGGAAACACAAAAAGTCGGCACCCGTGGGCACCGACTTTTTGTGGGTTGAAAAATTCGTTGTAATTTGACCTGCTAGGAAAGCCTGTCCGAGAGGTCATCGCGCATAAACTGCTCACGCGCAAGAGCTTCTGGATCACCGTAGTACGGGTCTGCCTCATTAAATTTGCAGTCCACAATCTCCACGCGACGCAGCATTGCAGCACGCGAAATCAAGATGGAGCCAATCGCAGAGGTGCCAAGCAGCAAGATGATTGCAGCCAGGCCAACAAGGACGTTCCACCAGCCTGGATCACGCAAGAATGCGCCGATGAGTAGGAACGTCACGCCGAAACCGGAAGCGGTAGAGAGCACCGAAATACGTGCGTACACGTCACGGAAGCTCAACATGCCGGCAGCACAGACTGCAAAGTTAAACGCACCGAACAGCAGGAAGATGTCAGAGATGATGTGCAGCACTGGCATTAACGCTCACCTCGCATGAGTGCACGCGAGAGCGATACCGCGCCCAGGAAGCCCATGACTGATGCCACGAGCACCAGGTCGAAGGTAAAGCCGGAGCCCTTCTTCATACCAACCAATGCCACGAGGGCAACGAGCACGAACAACAACGCATCTGCTGCAGAGACTCGGTCAGCACGGGTGGGGCCGATCAACATACGGTAGGCAGCTGGAATGATGGACAACGCCACCACGACGATTGCAATATCTAGAACCATGACCTAAGCCTCTTTCTTAACGTCAGAGAAGAACTTCGGGTGAACCATCACGCCACGCAGCATGCGCTCTTCCATATCGCGCAAATCATCACGAAGCTCATCAGCATCCGTGTTGTACATGCCGTGCACATACATCACGCGCTGGCCATCTTTCGTATCCGCAGCAGCACCGACTACCAACGTACCTGGGGTAATGGTAATCAACGCAGCGATGAGTGTGTAATGCGCTTCTGAAAGAGACTGGCATGGGTACTCCGCAATACCTGGAGTGGAGTCATGTCCGCGGGACAAAATATCTTTCAACACGTTGTAGTTAGCAACGGTGAATTCTTTGATGTACCACAGCCAAAAGCCAATGAAACGAAACGGGTAAGTTAGAAAATCCATTATCCGAGCACCGCCTCAACATAAGCGGAGGTATCAATGAGTCCCTGGGCTGCGGTCTCCGACCACGCCAGAAGAACTTCGCCTCCAAGACCAATAGCCAACGTCAGCAGGGCAGTGATAACCGCTGGTGCTGCCAACCAGAACTTGATTCGTGGGCGTGCATCAGCAGTGTTGTCAATGATGTACGCATCCGATTCAGCCTTAACGGCAACCGACGAGCCCTCTGGTGGCAATTCCGGGTAAGTGGCTACGCCGCCACCGATGGTGCCTTCGTCACTGTCAGGATCCTGACCAGCGCGAGGAGAAGGTGCAGCCTTGGTGCGATCACCCCAGAACATGCCCTTCCAAATCTTGAGCATGGACAGCAGCGTGATCAGCGAGACTGCCAGCATGGCAATCAAAGCGTAGGTTTCACTAGCCTCCCAGGTTCCCATGAGCAAGGTGAACTTAGCGACGAAGCCGGAGAACGGTGGGATACCAGCAAGCGAGAGTGCTGCAGCAAAGAATGCGACAGCGATGATGGGCTCGCGTTTCGATATGTTCGTGACTTTGTCCAGCTCGCCCGTGCCGTACGCGACTTCTACCGCGCCCGTCGACATAAACAGTGATGCCTTCACAATCATGTGGTGAATCAGGTAGAAGATGCCGGCCGTCATACCCAACTGGGTAAATAGTGCGACACCCATCAGGATGTAGCCCAGCTGGGAGACCATGTGGAAGGCCAGAATCTCACGCGTTGTCTTCTCGCCCACCGCGCCAAGAACACCGATAACCATGGTGAGGGTGAACAGCAGAACCAGGATCCACAGCCAGCGTGCATCGCCGTCAAAGATGACTGCATACCAGCGGTAGATGGCATACACACCGACCTTGGTGTGCAGACCAGAAAACAGTGCGGTCACAGCAGGGTTGGTGTACGGATAGGTACGTGCCAACCAGGTATGGATCGGAACCACAGACGCCTTAATCATCATGGCCAGCATGACGATAGACATCGCGATTGCCACTGCTGGATCTTCCTTCGCAGCGCCCTGTAGCTGCGCAAGGTTAACCGCGCCGGAGGTGCCGTAAACCAGGACGACGCCGGCCAACAGCATGTTGGAAGCAAACAGGTTTGCCACGATAAACAGACGCAGACCAGCGATCTGCAGGCTTCCGCCACGACGGTAGATGGTGGTCGCGTACAGGCCATAGCTTGGCAGCAGCATGACCTCAATGAAGACGAAGAAGTTGAAGATATCCGCGGTCAGCAATGCGCCGTAGACACCACACATCAACACCAACGTCAGTGGCGCGAAAAACGGTTCTTTGGAAAAGCCACTGGCGGTGGCGAACCATGCACACACAATGGCCAAGATGGACACCGTAACCAGCATCAAAGCCGCGAACATATCTACAGCAAATGGGATAGCCACGAGTGCATCCCAATTACCTACGCGGTGGGCCAGCGCGGTGCCATCGGCAGTAATTGCGATCAGGTAACCAGAACCCACCAGCCCTGCTGTGAGGACAGTGTAGAGGACAACTTCCTGCAAGATGCGCGCACGCCGGAAGATGATCAATATACCAGCCGCCAGCAGCGGGATAGCTGCAAATAATGGCAGCAAGGAAGCAACAAGATCAGCGTCGTACCACATTAGAGCACCACATCCTTGTGCTTATCCAAGTCCAGTTCCGGACGCGTTGCATCATCACCGTCGCCAACGGCGGCGGTAACAAACATGAGGACTGAGATTGAGAAACCAATCACGATGGCTGTCAACACGAAGGCTTGTGGCAGCGGGTCTGCTGCAAACTCCATCTGCGCTGTGGTGTGCACACCGAATGGTTCATTACGTGCATAAGTACCACCGGTGGACACAATCATGAGGTTAACGCCGTGCGAAAGGAGGGTAAATCCGAGCGCAATGCGCAACATATCTCGGCGAAGCATGAGGTAGACAGCGCCACCGATGAGAATGCCTGAGGAAATAGCCAGGGTCATTTACTTGCTCCTTTCTTCCGTCTTGTTCTCCGCTATTGCGGCAAGAGCTTTATGGTCTTCGGTTTGTCCGCGACGCTGCAAGGTGGATTCTGAAGCCAGGTCCAACATGATATGAAATTCCTTATCACCCTTGCGTGGCATACCCAGCAGGTTGAAGGACGCGATTACCACGCCGATAACCGCCAGGTAAACGCCAAGGTCGAAGATCATGGCCGAAGTTTGGTGAGTGCCAAAGATCTCTACGTGCAGCGAGGTGAGGAAGGAACCTTCGAAGTATCCCGCCAAACCGGTCAGCGACGCCAGAGCAACACCAGCGCCAATCAAGGTGAAGTATGGCCAGCGAATCTTCGCGCGGTCATTGCTTGGTGCCGACAGGTACAGCAGCGCCATACCACCGGAGCCGACCAGTGCCGCGACGAAGCCGCCGCCGGTCTCATAGTGTCCACGGAAGAACAGCAGAATCGACAGCGCGATAATGATTGGTCCGACCAGACGGCTGGTTGCACGCAAGAAGATGGTGTTTTCAGCAGCATCAAAGATTGGCGACTTGCGGTCCAGGAGGGTCTCACGCACTGGTGCCAAACGGAACTTGGCCAGAAGCACCGCAATGGAAATACCTGCCATGCCCAGAACGGTCAGCTCGCCGAAAGTATCGAATGCACGGTAGTCAACCAGAATGGTGTTCACGATGTT
>JAUNRU010000033.1:0-18899 GCA_030535535.1 Corynebacterium casei | reverse complement strand
ACCAAGTGGCGGCGCATGGAGGTGGTACCCGATGGCTTGGTTGCGTACTTCGCGCCAAAGTCGATGATGCCCTGGCGGAGGTTTTCCACTGCATCCAATCCGGAGATTGGTGCACCAAAGTTTGTCATCGCGCGTGCCAGCTCGCGGTTGAACTTCACCAGCGCGATACCAAAGGCGATGATGACACCGGTCAGTGCCAGCGGGATGTTAAATCCGTGCCAGATAGCCAAATGCACGTGTGGTTCGGAAGCGGTCGCAGCAAGAGCCGCCTCCCCTACGATCCAGTCCAGCAACGCTGGAACCAGACCGAAGACCACGGTGACAATTGCCAGAATCGCTGGAATTACCCAGACAGTCAGCTTTGCTTCCGAGATGGTCTGCACTGGTTCTGGCTCACGATTATCTTCTTCTGCCTGGTACTCAGCTTCAGCAATCGAGTGCTTGGTAGCGCCACGGGAGCCGATGATGTAGCGGAAGGAGTACGCGAACGTGAACATCGAAGTAATCACAATCGTCGCAGTAATAATAATGGTGAAAGGCTGCGCTAGACCGGATTCCAGTGCTGCGGTAATCAAACCTTCCTTGGAAACAAAGCCCAGAAGAAGTGGAATACCGGCCATGGAGGCACCAGCAATGGTGATGATGCCGGTGGTGATAGGCATCTTCACGATGCGAGTGTGGCGCAGTTCCTGGTAGGAACGTGTACCGGTTTCATGCTCGATGATGCCAACGCTCATAAACAGCGCGGCCTTGAAGCAAGCATGCGCGACGGTGTGAACAATCGCTGCGGCAATGGCTTCATCGGTACCAATACCAACCACCATGACCAGCAAGCCGAGTTGCGACATCGTGGAGTAAGCCAGCAGTTCCTTCAGGTCATCACATTTAACTGCCGTGAGTGCACCGAAGAGTGCTGTGACACCACCGCAAACGATGAGCATGATATTCCACAGTTGGACATCATGAAGCAGCGGCGAGTAACGCAAGATCAGGTAAATACCTGCCTTGACCATGGCTGCCGCGTGCAGGTATGCCGAAACTGGCGCGATAGCGACCATTGAATCTGGCAACCAGGCTTGGAACGGGAACTGGGCCGACTTGGTAAATGCCGCGATAGCAATGAGGAAAGCAACGCCAGCCTTGAGACCAAGATTGTCATCCCACATTGGGGAGGCGATGACCTCAGAAATGGACATTGTGCCAGCACTAATCGCCATGATGACCGTTGCGGCTAGCAGGAACAGGCCACCAAGAACGGTGACCAGCAGCGTACGAATAGCAGGCTGATGTCCCTTTTCACCAGAGTTGGCAATCAAGAAGTATGAACACAGCGTGGTCAGCTCCCACGCCAGGTAGAACACCATGAGGTTATCGGTGGTGACTACGACAGCCATCGACGCAGCAAAGCCACAGATATAGAAGTAAAACGCTGTGTCCTTGTGGTACAGGTACCGCGTTGAGTAGGCCAAGACGCCGGCACCAATAAGAAGGACCAGCATTAAGAAAACCAGTGAGAGGCCATCCAAACGAAGTGAGAAATCCACGTCGATGGTTGGCATCCACTGCACTGACTCGGTATGAACTTCATCGGTGGTGTACGTTGACGCTGCCATGCCGGCACCAGCAAGCAACGGCAATGACAGTAGCCAGCCGGCATTGCGTCCTAAAAGACGCGACGCTAGTGGAGCCACTGCGACCGTGAGCCCTAAGAGCACTAAAACATAAAAAAGCATCGCAAGTAGTTATTCCTAGTTAATGAACAATAAGAGACGGGGTTAAAGACTCAGCTCAAGGAATGACACCAGAGAGATGTGGACCCCACGAATTGATATAGCCATTTGTCCCGTTGTGCCTGATGCGCACGGCGGTTTTTGAGGCATTTGTATTCGTCATCACAGAAAGACTAGCACGCCCCGGGCTCCACTAAAGAGCCCGGGGCGTGCTATCGGTCGAACTACAGGTTACTGCTCACCAAGCAGTGCATCCACGAAGCCTTCGACCTCAAATGGTGCAAGGTGATCCGCTCCCTCACCCAAGCCCACAAGCTTGACCGGGACACCGAGTTCTTCCTGCACCTGGAACACAATGCCACCCTTGGCAGTGCCATCCAGCTTGGTCAGAACGACGCCTGTGATATCTACTACCTCACGGAAAACGCGAGCCTGCATGAGGCCATTTTGGCCGACTGTGGAATCAATAACCAACAGGACTTCATCAACCGAAGTCTTCTTTTCCACAACACGCTTTACCTTGCCCAACTGGTCCATCAAGTCGGTCGAAGTATGCAAACGACCCGCCGTATCTACAAGCACCACATCGACCTGCTGCTCCACGCCTGTTGCCACAGCATCGAACGCGACGGAAGCTGGGTCAGCACCCTCTTTGCCGCGCACGGTCGTAGCACCGACACGACGGCCCCAGGTTTCTAGCTGGTCCGCTGCTGCCGCACGGAAAGTATCGGCCGCACCGAGTAAGACTGAGTGCCCCATGGACACCAGAACACGCGCCAACTTACCGGTGGTTGTGGTCTTGCCTGTGCCATTGACACCGACAACCATGATGACTGCTGGCTTGCCCTCATGTGGCATTGCCTTGATTGAACGGTCCATTTCTGGATGTCCAACCTCAATCAAAGTCTCACGCAGCATTGCGCGTGCTTCTGTCTCACTGGATACACCGCGCTCTGCAATCTTGTCGCGCAGGGAATCAGTCACCTTCATGGTCACTGCAGTGCCAAGGTCGGCCATGATGAGGGTATCTTCGATTTCTTCCCATGCGTCCTCGTCGAGATCGCCGGCCGACAAGATACCCATGAGACCTTGGCCGATAGCATTCTGCGAACGCGACAAACGTCCACGAAGACGACCAAGGCGTCCACCAGCAGGCTCAATCTCTTCGAGTGGCTCTGTTGGTTCAGGCTGTGCGACTGGAGTCTCTGGAACCGGAGTCTCTTCTAGTGCCGTCGCAGCCGAATCAGTTTGTACTTCCGCAGCATCCGCTGCTTCCTGCGCCTTCTCGCGTTCAGCCACATCATCCTTGACGTCTTCAGCATCAAGATCTTCTGCAACCTCGTCAAAGATTGGGGATTCCTCTTCTTCAACCGCAGGAGTTGGCGCCGGAACAACAGGGCTCTCCCCTGCTGTTGTATCTGCCGTTGGCTCGGTTTCCTCAACGATGGTGGTTTCTGGCTCAGCTGGTTCTGGAGCAGGGGCTGCCTCTGGCTCAGATTCTTCAATGATTGTTGAGTCCTGCTGTGTGTCCTCTGCAACCGGAGCGACCGGTTCCTCTACAGCTTCTGGAGTTGTCGCTGCTTCAGCAGGAGTGGATTCCGCTGCGGTGGATTCCTTGGTTTCAGGTTCTGCAACTGGGTTTTCCTGTTCTGGAATCTCAGTTGCGGCAGCTTCCTGTGGTTCAGGAGTTGGCGGCACCACTGGTGGTACCGGGGCAGCCTTTTGCTGCTTCACCTCTGGGGTGGGTGCATCTGGAGACTTTTGAACAGGTTCAGCCGACTTCGCTGGTGCAAAGTTGAAGCCGGATTGCGCCTGATAATTACCGGACTTTTGCTGTTGGGTTAGCTCTTTAGGCTCTTCCTCGTGCTTTTCAAACGAGACCTTCTTGTCTTCGCCGCGCTTCTTTCCCCACAAAATCAGGAGGATGATAAGCACGATCAGGACAACAACTGCAATGCCGATCCACAACGTTAAGTTCGATTCCATGCGCCCTATCTTAACTGCTAGCTGGCTCCATTGCGCTTGCCGGGTTCATGCGTTGGGAAATAACCCGCGTCACACCGTCGCCGCGCATCGTGACGCCATACAAGACATTCGCCACATCCATCGTCGGTTTCTGGTGCGTAATCACAATGAGCTGGGAATCCTTACGCAATTCTTCAAACAAAGCAATCAGTCGACGCAGGTTTACATCGTCAAGCGCTGCCTCAACCTCATCCATGACATAAAACGGTGAAGGCCGCGCACGGAAAATCGCTACGAGCATCGCGAGTGCCGTTAGCGACTTCTCTCCGCCCGAAAGCAAGGATAGGCGCTTGACTTTCTTTCCAGGAGGGCGCGCTTCAACCTCAATGCCCGTGGTCAGCAAGGAATCCGGCTCGGTAAGGATCAGACGACCCTCACCACCAGGGAACAATGTGTTAAATACCTTCGGGAATTCCGCTTCCACATCATTCCAGGCATCACTAAATAGCTGCAGAATCTGCGCATCGACATCCTCAATAACACCCTGCAAATCTTTGCGGGCTTCGATGACATCATCCAACTGCGTGGACAGGAAGGAATAGCGTTCCTCCAGTGCCTTGAATTCCTCCAATGCCAGCGGGTTGACCTTACCCAGTGAGTTCAGATCTTTTTCGGCTTGCTTCAAACGCTTGGTCTGCTCCGCGCGGTCAAATTCCTCACCTGGCGTGTAATCGCGTAACAAATCAGCAATGGAAATGCCCAGCTGTTCTGAAATCTTCGCCTCAGCTTCATCAAGACGCACCTGTGCCTGAGAACGCGCGATGTCACCCGAGTGCGCTTTGTTGGTCAACTGTTCTAAACGCTGGCGTGCACCGTTGACGGTCTGCTTTGCAGCATTGAGCTGATTGTTCAAAACGGTACGTTTCGTGGAGAGCTCATCACGAGATTCAGCTGCTTCAGCCAAAGCTGTCGCCGCACGCTCACTGAGAGTCTTGGCATGCGATGCAACGGTACGCGCCAGCTCACCAAGTGCGCGGCGGCGTTCCATGGCGCGGTCGTGACGCTCTTTGGCCTGGCGTTCTTGTTGTGCTTGACGGCGCAGACTATCGCCGCGGCCAGCAACATGCCCGACCTTGTCCTGCGCAGAGCGCAAACTCATCTGCGCTTCCATCTCCATAGTCTTCGCGGTGTCCAAAGCAGCCGAAGCCGCATCGCGTTCACTAGTCGATGCTTCCGTATCTGGCTCATCTTTATCCACGCGGGCGAGACGGTCACGTGCTTGGGAAAGCTGCTCACGCAACTCAGAAAGCTTGACCTCGAGCTCCGTCGCGCGGCCGGCGAGCTTCTCATGGTCACGCTGGCTGCTGTCGACTTGCGATACCAAACGCTGATAGTCGCGCTTCCAGGCAGATACCTGCGCGTCGTGCTCACGCAGTGCAGCTTTTGCGCCGGCGGCAGTAACTCGTGCATCTTCGGCCGCAAGTTTCGCGCCTTCTAAGGTGCCGGAAAGTTCTTCTAAGTCCTGAGTTGCCTGTTCCAGTTCTTGTTCAGCAGCCTGAATTTTGGAAGTAACCTCCACCGTGGACTGCGAACCGGTACCGGCGGATACCCAGCCCTCACCCACCATGACGCCATCGGGAGTCACCGCGCGCAAGCGAGGATCCTCTTTGACAAGATGGCGGGCTGTTGCGAAGTCCTTGACCAAGACGACATCGGCAAGCACGCGGGTCAGGCCCTGCGATACTTCTGGAACCGCCACAATATGATCAAGCAACCATGCGGCGTCCTTTGGCAGATTCGCGTCCATGCGCCATTTAGCTTCAGATCCACCGGAAGTATCAAAGACGGTTGTGCGCTGCGCATGTTCCAGAGCTCCAATGAGGTCATCGCCCACTTCACCAGCTTGCGACTCAGCGAAAGCGCCCAGCGCAACAGCAACGGCCACGTCATACTTGGTGGAGATCATCTGTGCCAGTGGTTGGAGGTCATAGCCAATTTCTGCCGTTGGAGGAATGGTGCTGTTCAGCGTTTCAATACGCGAACGCAACGTGTACACAGCACGCTCACGCACACGCTGTTCATCGCGCAACTGCTCCAATCGCAGATCCGCTGCCTGAGATTCACTCAACGCACGAACATGTGCCTCATCCAGTGGTGTGCGCTCACGATCGAAACCGGCGAGCTTTTCTTCCACTTCACTGGCTTCCTGCCTGGAGGTGCGCAGCTTCTGCGCTGATTCGTTGACGCCATCTTCGCTGCGCGAAAGCTCTTGTTCAGAGGCTTCAGCCTGACGGGACAAAGCTTCTTCTTCGGCGATAAGACGCACGACGCCCTCGCGCCTATCGGCGATTGCGCGCAACTGCGCCGCATGCTCTTTATCCGCAGCATCGAATGCTTCACGGCGCTCGGCGACTTCTTCGCGGATGGACTCCAAGGCTTCCGCTGCTTCTTCGGCAGCCTCAACTAACTCAGCGTGTTCTTCATCAGCCTGGTTAGCGCGTGCCTCTAAGTCTTCTGGGTCCTGGCCTTGATAGCGGGCAACCGCGCCAGCGTTGTTCGCTCGTTCTTCGGCAATACGCAAAGTCGCTGCAAGACGCTCCACCAACGTGGAGAGGTCGAACCACAATTTCTGCGCGGCTTCAGCCTGAGGAGCTACTTCATTGAGCTCATCTTCAAGCTCCATTTGTTGCCCCGAAGCTTCTTCCAGGGCCTCAGTTGCGACCGCTACCTGTTCGTCTAGCAGTTCGGCTTGGCGCTTCGCATCCGCAAATTCGGCGCGCACACGCACAACGCGGTCACCTGCCAACTGCAGGCGAGCATCACGCAGGTCCGCTTGGACAGTCGCAGCACGCTGTGCTGCTTGCGCCTGACGTTCCAGTGGTTTGAGCTGCTTGCCCAGTTCTTCCGTCAAATCTGTCAGGCGGTCCAAGTTTGCCTGCATGCCGATGAGCTTGCGCTGCGCTTTTTCTTTGCGCCGACGGTGCTTGAGCACGCCAGCCGCTTCTTCAATGTAGCTGCGGCGGTCCTCGGGCCGGGACTCTAGAATTTCTGCGAGCTTTCCCTGCCCGACAATGATGTGCATTTCGCGTCCGATGCCAGAATCAGACAACAGCTCCTGGATGTCCATCAAGCGGGCTTTAGCGCCGTTGATTTCATATTCGCTGGCGCCGTCGCGGAACATGCGTCGCGTTACGGATACTTCCGAGTAATCAATAGGAAGCGCGCCGTCGGCGTTATCAATAGTGAGGGTGACTTCAGCACGGCCCAAAGCCTTGCGTTCACCAGCGCCGGCAAAGATGACGTCTTGCATCTTGCCACCGCGCAGCGTCTTCGCGCTGCCCTCACCCATAACCCAGGCCAGGGCATCCACTACGTTGGATTTGCCCGAGCCGTTGGGCCCAACCACGGCACAGATGCCGGGTTCAAATTTTAGGGTCGTCGCGGACGCGAAGGACTTGAAGCCTTTAAGCGTCAACGATTTCAAATGCATTTGGATAATTCTACAGGCCGAACCTGCAGTGGATTCAAACTCTTAGCGTTCGATGAACCCGGACTCGCCTTTAGGCTCAGCCCACTGCTCTACTACCAATTCCACATGGCCGGGGCGGTTAGTAGTAGAAGGTTCTTCTTTGAGCAGCTGCAGAAGTTTCTCGCAGTCTTCTTTAGAGCCTTCTGCCACAACCTGCACGCGTCCGTCTGCCTTATTGGTGGCGTGTCCCGCAAGACCCAACTCTAGGGCGCGGGAGCGTGTCCACCAGCGAAAGCCAACTCCTTGAACATTGCCACGGACGAATGCGGTCATGCGTTGCATTTAATCTACTCGATTCTTGTTTTCAATCATTTCCAGGCCACGGCGAGTAACCGGGTCAGAACCATCCCAAACCTCAACATTCTCGAGTTCAGGCAGCATGTCGCGGTGGAAGACCGGATCGATACCCTGGCGACGCTGGTCATTGAAGTTCTTCAACAGCTTCAACGCGACGCCCGAGAGCGGCACAATCGCCAGAATGTTGAGAATAACCATAGTACCTGCGCCGGTATCTGCCAGTGCGAATACGAGTGGCAGGGAGCCAACCGCACCGAACCAGACGAAGAAGATAACTACAGCGCGGAAGAGAAAGAGCCAGGTTCGGGACTGAGTGAGGTACTCAACATTGGCTTCAGCCAAGTAGTAGTTACCCAAGATGGAAGAAAATGCCAGGAAGAAGAGGATGAAGGTCACCATGTGCGTGCCCCAGTCACCAACTTCGTTGGACAGCGCCAACTGGGTCAGGGATACGCCTTCTGCTTCGCCGCCGTATTCCAGGTCGGTGCCCAGCAAGATAATAAAGGCGGTGATGGAACAAACAACCAGGGTGTCAAAGTAAACGCCCAAGGTCTGAACCAGACCCTGCTTAACTGGGTGGGACACGGTTGCGGTAGCCGCAGCGTTTGGTGCGGAACCCTCACCAGCTTCATTGGAGAACAGACCACGCTGAATACCCTGCATCATCGCGGCGCCCAAACCAGCGCCGGCAATCTGCTGGAAGCCAAGCGCGTGGGTAACAATGTCAGAAATAACACCAGGAACTGCATCGATGTTGGTGATGACCACGTACAGACCAATGATCAAGTACGCAACCGCCATGAATGGAACGATGATCTGGGTCATGTTCGCAATACGCTGCACACCACCGAAGATGATGAAGCCGGAGACTACAGCGATGATGACACCGACAATCGCGCGGAAGGTGAAGGAGTCATTGCCGAAGGAAGTAGCAAGAGACTCAGCGATAGCGTTGGTCTGGAATGCGTTGTAGACAAAGCCGAAAGTAAAGGAAATTGCTACGGAAAAGATAATTGCCAGCGGCGTCCAGCCCAGGCCCTTCTTCATGTAATACGCCGGGCCACCGCGGTAGTTTTCACCGTCGCGGACCTTCCACAGCTGCGCCAGGGTGGACTCGATGAAGGCGGTAGCACCGCCAAGGATTGCAATCATCCACATCCAGAAGACGGCGCCCGGGCCACCAACGGAAATAGCCACCGCAACACCAGCGACGTTGCCGGTGCCAACGCGGGACGCAGCGGAGATGGTAAACGCTTTGAAGGCGGAAATTCCGCCGTACTCTTCGTCAGCGTTCTTACCGGTTCCCTTCGGACGTTCCACGACGGACTTGAACATGGACGGAATCATCCGAAGCTGGACCAGCGCGGTGCGGAAGCCAAAGAAGATGCCCGCACCCACTAGAAGCCACGGAACAATGTAGGTCCATAGGCCGTCGTTAAACGTGCCCACAATATTTTCGAGGAAACTCATAGGGATATTAAAGGGGATCATTAATAGTTGGAGCAACCTGAGTCACACAATGGAGTGGGCTGAAACAAACAATTTTCGCAGTGTTTTATCTCCGACAGGCTCCGTTTATTCCCGCTTTGCAACTATTCATAGGCAAATGCCTAAGCATTCAAAGTGGTTTTTCTATTACCAATCAGAATGCGTCGTAGTCCCGCATTCGGTTCACGCTTGAAGCAATGCTATCCCTCGTGTGACATTCACTGACTTCACTAAAGCGCGCATGACAAAACCAAGGTGCACATATCAACAATCTTTTCCTGCACGTCACGCGGCCAAGCCTAAGTTTTTCACTTTCCCGGACAGGCAATACTTCCAGAATCAAAACCATTCACACCAGTCGCCCCTCTGCCACGTTCGCAGCATTGGAGGCTCTGGCTGCAGTATCCAGAGGCACTAGCTTGCCAATACCCCACCGGACTCATCCCGCTTCCCACAGTGGCAAATATCGCCCTGAAGATTTTTGCATCCATTCCCGCAAATGACAGGAATGTGATTTGTAACACTAATCCACTAAAGGGGGTGCTGAATCAAAACGGGTGAGCTCGCTTTTACATTTGTCGGAAGGTCCTAGTACTGGCAAGCAGAACAAAAATGCGAGGACCGCGCGTTCAAGATGACGCGTGCGATGGGAGTTCCGCAGTCATCGCAGGGTTCATCGGTGCGGCCATAGGCATGTAAGGAGCGGGCAAAGTATCCAGATTCACCGTTGACGTTGACATACAGTGAGTCAAAGCTGGTGCCGCCTTGGGCAAGAGCCTCAGTCATCACAGCAGCGGCAGCTTCATAGATGGCAACGGCTTCGCGCTGCAGTAGGCGGTTGGCTTTGCGCAGTGGAGATACCTTGGCACGCCACAGTGCTTCATCGGCGTAGATATTGCCGATACCAGAGGCAATGGTTTGATCCAGAAGCGCGGTCTTCACGTGAGTCTTTTTGGTCCGCAGCTTGCGGGCCGCGGCAACAATATCGAAGTCCGGACTCAGCGGATCTTGGCCGATATGGTCAATCTTTGACAAGGGAGCTGCCAGCCAATAGCCGAAAGTGCGCTGGTCAATAAAGCTTAAATCCACTCCATCGGTGAGATGGCTGCGGATACGCACGTGCTTGGAATCGCTATGACCAATTCGAAGTTGCCCCGACATCCCCAGGTGTACGAAGAGGACATCATCTTCCCCATCAAGCTCACACCACAAGTATTTGCCCCGTCGCCCAAGGCCGCTAATAACGCGACCTTTTAGGAGGGCATCAAGTGGTGCGTCCTGTCCCCGATTCGCACGCGGATGTAGAACCTCAACTGACTCGAAGGCGCGACCAACGACGTGAGGTTCTAGTCCACGGCGGACTACTTCAACTTCAGGTAACTCAGGCATGAGAAATTGCTTTAAGTAGCGCTACTTCACGCGAATGATCAGCGAAGCTTTTTCGGCAGCATGCTGCTCAGCCTGCTTCTTGTTTGGGCCCATGCCTTCACCGAGCAATTGTCCTTCGACAAATACCTGAGCCGAGAACAACTGGTCATGCTCAGGACCCGTAGATGTCGCGGTGTATTCCGGCATCGGCATTTTGCGCTCCGCGCACAGCTCCTGCAGGGTTGTCTTCCAGTCCATGTGGTTACTGGTGGAGACAGCAGCTTCCAGCTTCTCAGCAAAAAGGTTCAAAATGACGCCACGCGCAGTCTCAAATTCGTACTGCAGGTAAATCGCGCCAAACAGCGCTTCCATGGTGTCGGAAAGGATGGAATCCTTCTCGCGGCCCTTGGAGTTATCCTCACCTTTACCCAGCAGAATGTAGGCGCCGAGCCCGATTTCACGCGCTACATCAGACAGCCCATAACGGGAGACTATGGATGCACGCATCTTCGAAATGTCGGACTCAGGGCGCGTTGGGAACTTCTCATACAGCCGGGCTGCAATCGATAACCCCAGGACAGCGTCGCCGAGGAACTCAAGGCGCTCATTGTTCGGCAGATGACCATGCTCATTCGCGAAGGAACGGTGGGTCAAGGCTAGGCGCAGGTAGTGCTCATTGATTTCCACGCCCAAGCTCTTGAGAAGCGGAGCCTTATCAACCGCGGCGTAGGCCTCTTCTAGAGCCTGCTCCCCGCTAATCTTCTTTTTTCTACTCACAAGAACTTCTCCAAGCCGGACCAGCGTAGATCAACGCGGTCTTCTTCCTCACCAGATACTCCAACTTCAACGCCTTCTGGAGTGTTGATGTCGCAGCCACCCTCACACGTTGGTGCGAAAGGCAGGACTACGCCGGCTTCATCGATGACTGTCTGGAGCAAATCAATCTCATCACCGACAACCGATGGAACATCATCCTCTTCATCAGCGGGATCACCAGTGATGAAGTCTTCACTGATGGCAAAGACCTGGTTGACTTTGAGATCGAATGGGCGCTGTAAAGGCTTGAGGCAACGTGCGCATTCGCCGTCCAAAGTGCCGGTGATACGTGCATCAACCATCAAACCTTCACCCAGTGGGGTCAAGTCAGCGTTAACAGTAATTTCGCTTCCCCTTGGAACCGCAATCATTTCCAAGCCAATGCGCTCGGGCGCGGGACCAGTCTGTTCGCGTTGTTCAAAAGTGTTGGCACGCAACAGTTGTGCCACGTTGAATTTCAGTGGAGAGTTCATAACATCCTTAAGCCTACCCTGGATTCTGTACTTCACCTGTCTAGGAGGTCACAATGCTCTATGTACAGGTGATATAGGCGTTTGTCGGCTTTATTTCTTAACTAATTTCGCTCTAGGATTGCTAAACATGAATGGTCAAGATTTAAGTGCGACACCACTGATTTTTGGGTCGCTGCTCCCCGCGGCAATCCTGATCATTGTCAGTTTTATCTTGGGCCGGATTTCCACACGCAAGTTCCGCCACGCCATCAATAGCGACGGCGTGAACCAAAAAGGCGTTGTGCGCTGGTCAGTCATTTCTGGGCTGGTCATTTTTGTACTCACGTTAATCCCATTGCCCAATGACATCGCCATCATGGTCATAGCCTTGGTATTTTCTCTGGCTACCGCTGCCATTACCTTCTATGCACGCAACATGGTCGCCACAGCGCTGCTCAGTGTCGCCATTATCGGCGGCATCATCAGCGCCGGCACTGCTCTAATCGCACTGGCTACTGATTCACTCAACCAGTTCCAACAACTTGGCCTGGTTTTGTCCACCTGGCCAATTCTCGCAGGCCCTGCCTTTGTCGCAGCCGCGATTTCGGCGGCGTTGAGCGCCTCCGCAAAATCCGCCTCCTACTAAGTATCTGCACGCTTAACAGCAGTACTCAGTAGGAGTAAAGAAAATGTATTACTCGCGCTCGTAAGAGGAGTAACCGCCGCGGGCGGCACGGCTACCGGAAGCGCCAGCACCACGGCGCAGCGCTGCGCGGTCAGAATTTACAGTTCGCAAGATGCCAGTCAGTGACTCTTCAAATTCACCAAGCTTGGAATCTACAAATTCATCGCACTCATTGCGCAGACGGTTGGATTCTGAGTGTGCGGAGTCAACAATGCGGTTGGCCTCCTCGTTGGCGCGGCGAACAACCTCAGACTCAGAGACCAGACGCTCTTGCTCAGCGTGACCTTCTGCAACGGAACGCTCATAGGACTCGTTGCCCTTGGCAACGGTGCGCTCTGCGTCGGCGCGTGCGCCTTCAACAATGCTTGCAGCCTTATCCTGAGCCTGACCAATGGCGGTGGTTGCGCGGTGATTCGCGTCATCAATCATCGCCTGGGAATCAGCCTCAGCGCGGCCGATGGTTTCATCAGCCTGTGCTTCAGCATCAGCAATAGTTTGTGATGCGCGCTCTTCTGCCGCACGGATAATTTCGTCCTGGTTATCCAGAACGTCTTGTGCGTCATCCAGTTCTACAGGAATGGCATTACGCATTTCATCGAGCAGTGCCAACATTTCATTTCGTGGCACCATGCAGTTGGAGGTCATGGGAACACCCATGGCCTGTTCGAGGTGGTTGACCAGCTGATCCATGCTTTCAAATACGCGGTACATGGGAGCCAAGTATATATAAACTTCAACTTTAGGTTCATCTCCCACGCCACAACCCACCTGAAGTGTCGCCGCAGGCGAATTTACAGGTGGGTTGGAGGGAGAATATCCAGGCCATAGGCCTAGAAAAAGTGCTTAGATGACACCCTGCGCGAGCATGGCATCTGCAACCTTCTTGAAGCCAGCGATGTTTGCGCCAGCAACGTAGTCACCTTCACGGTCGTATTCAGATGCCGTGGTGGAGATGTTGACGAAAATGCGGGTCATAATCTGCTTCAGACGCTCATCGGTGTACGCGAAGGACCAGGAATCGCGTGATGCGTTCTGCTGCATTTCCAGCGCGGAGGTTGCAACGCCGCCGGCGTTTGCTGCCTTACCCGGAGCAAATGCGATGTTTGCGGACTGGAAGACGTGAACCGCATCTGGGGTGCTTGGCATGTTCGCACCTTCAGCTACGTAGCGAACACCGTTCTTCTTCAGCAGCTCAGCAGATTCGCCGTCGAGCTCGTTCTGGGTCGCACAAGGAAGAGCAACGTCTGCTTCAACTTCCCAGATGTTTCCACCCTCAACGAACTTCACGCCAGCTTCCTCAGCGTAAGTGTTGATGCGCTCACGACGGTTTTCCTTGATGTCCTTCAACAGGTCTACGTCAACACCGTCTGGGGTGTAGATGTAGCCAGAAGAGTCGGACATTGCCACCACGGTCGCACCGTGTTCCTGAGCCTTCGCCGCAGCGTAGATTGCAACGTTGCCAGAGCCGGAAACAATGACCTTCGCGCCGCTAAGAGATTCACCGTGGGTGCGCATCATTTCAGCTACCAGGTAGACGGTGCCGTAGCCGGTTGCCTCGGTACGAACCAAGGAACCGCCCCAGGTCAGACCCTTGCCGGTGAGAACACCGGACTCATGCTGGTTGGCAAGACGACGGTATTGGCCAAAGAGGTAGCCGATTTCGCGGCCGCCAACGCCGATATCGCCGGCAGGCACGTCGCGGTACTCGCCGATGTGGCGATGCAGCTCAGTCATGAAGGATTGGCAGAAGCGCATGATTTCCAGCTCAGACTTACCCTTTGGGTCGAAGTCGGAGCCGCCCTTGCCGCCGCCGATTGGAAGACCGGTCAGAGAGTTCTTGAAAATCTGCTCAAAGCCCAAGAACTTGATGATGCCAAGATTGACGGATGGGTGGAAGCGCAGGCCACCCTTGTATGGGCCGAGTGCGGAGTTGAACTGCACGCGGAAGCCGCGGTTAACACGGACCTGGCCGTTGTCATCGATCCAAGGAACGCGGAAGATGAGCTGGCGTTCTGGTTCACACAGACGCTCCACCAAGCCGTAATCAGCGTAGTGAGGGTCCTTTCCCAAAACAACCTTGAGCGAGTCCAAGACTTCTGAGACTGCTTGGTGGAATTCTGGTTCTCCGGCATTGCGCTTGAGAAGCTTGTCGTAATACTCAGAAATCGTGTTGTCTACGGTCACTTTGGGCCCTTTCCTTCGTGTCTTAAAGGCACTGTTCCTTATTCTTCGATGCCCTCTCTAAAAGGCAACTGCCAAACCATTTATATCGGTTGATAGAAACAAATTTACCTATTGCCCAACCAATATGGCAAGTGCCAAAGGTAAACGGGCATATTTGGTTGCAAGATTCAACAGTTATAATCAACCGCATGCTCATTGTTGTAGCCCCAGATTCATTCAAATCCACAGCCACCGCCACCGAGGCGGCGCGCGGTATTGCCCAAGGTGTCGCAGAGGTGCTTCCCGATGCCACCATCAAGCAGCTGCCGATGGCCGACGGCGGCGAGGGCACCGCGGAAGTAATCGCGCAGACTTTAGCAGCGTCGAAGTCATCCCCCGCAGTTGAGAAGGTTGAGATTCCCTCCACTGACGCGCGCGGAAGACTGATTTCTGCGTCTTATTTCCTGCATGAAAAGACTGCCTACATTGATGTTGCTGCAGCGTCGGGTTTGCCCGCCGTGGAAGACGATAAGGACGTCCTGCATGCCGATTCCTACGGCACGGGAGTATTGATTGCGGACGCCGAATCTCGCGGGGCAACCCACATTGTTTTGGGCCTGGGCGGTTCGGCCACCGTGGACGGCGGTATGGGAATTATCACTGCTTTGGGCGGTGCCCCGATGGATGATCGCGGCTACCCCTTGCCCAAAGGCGGCGCTCCATTGGTCATGTTGGATTCCGTTGACACGGCACAGCTCAACATCAAAGCGGCGGGTCTGAAGTTCACTTTGTTGGGTGATACCACCTGCCCACCGCTGCACGCGGCCAGCATGTACGGCCCACAAAAGGGCGCATCGGACCGGGATGTTCCACTGCTCACCGGTGCGCTGATGAAACTGTGTGAGGTCACTGGCGTCGACGTGGAACGCGAGGGTTTTGGTGCCGCAGGTGCGATTCCTGTCGGCATGACCTGGTTGTCAGCACTGCTTTACGGCTCTGAGTCCAACATTGAGTTGCAGCCCGGCGCGCAGTTTGTAGCAGAACTGCTTGGGCTGCGGGCCGCGCTCGAAGAAGCACAGGCCGCAGGCGAGCAGGCTTTGATCATTACCGGCGAGGGCGCCTTTGATGAGCAGTCTCTCACCGGCAAGGTCGTGGGCACCATCGCGGATATCGCTGACGCTTCAGGCGCAAGCCTCGGCATCGTCGCCGGACGCTTGGACTCCCCCGTTCCCGAAGGTGCACTATCCGCGCAGTTGTCACAAAACGGCCGGATGCACGATCAGCTCAAAGAAGCTGGCCGTGCAATCGCGGAAGGCCTCAGAGGCGCATCGCGGTAAAAGCAATATTGCTTTTACCGGCTGACGGCGAGGGCCCAGGGGAAGATGGCAGGAAGCTCATGCGCTTCCTCGTCTTCCAAAAGCACCCAGTCCTTAGGAAGAACCGCATGTGGAGTCAGTAGACGTCCGAGGACCATACCTAGCTCATTGAGGGAGCCTTTAACGCCTTCGAGCTTGATGAGGTAGCGGTATACCTCGGCATCTTCTAGGTCGTGGTCTTCGTGTTCATCGCGGTAGGTCTGTCGAAGCTGTTCTTCCAAGCCTTCTTGCAGGCGTGGGGTATCGTTGATTTCTACCTGTGCGGAATCAATACGTTCTGCTGTGACCAGGCGGTTTAGCGCTTCGTCGAAGACTTCGCCAACGCGCTTGGCTTGAGCGTGTGGAACCAAAACATCAAACTGAATAAGTGGCATAAAAATAAGCGTACCCTAACTAAAAAGATGGATCATGAATCAATCGAATACTATTTCTCAACTCCTAGCTTCTCACAGTGCCGACCTGGATTGGCAGCGTGAATTTTATGAGGATCTTCACCGTCATCCAGAGCTGAGCCACCACGAGGAGCGCACAGCGTCCAAGATTGAGGCGAAGCTGGCGGAGTTTGATTGTGAACTAGTCACCGGTATTGGTGGCTTTGGCATGGCTGCTATTTTCCGTTCCCCCGAGGAGGGACCGACGGTGTTGATGCGCGCGGACTTTGATGCCCTTCCTGTGGTTGAGCAAACTGGGGTGGATTTCGCGTCGACGAACGGCAACATGCATGCGTGTGGCCATGACATGCACGCAACTGCGTTGTTGGGCGCTTGTGCCGTGATTGACTCTCTGCGCGGTCAGTGGTCGGGCACGTTTATCGCGTTGTTCCAGCCGGCAGAGGAGACTTCGGATGGCGCGAAGCGCATGCTTGCCGATGGCCTCATTAGCCACATCCCCCGCCCCGATGTCTGCCTGGCGCAGCACATCATGCCCGGCCCAGCTGGCCAGGTGCAGACCGCCGCGGGCCCAATTATGGCCGGCTGTGATTCTATTCGCATTCGCATTGCGGGCCGCTCTGCGCATGCCTCCATGCCTGATAAATCCATCGATCCGACGCTAATTGCAGCGATGATTGTGGTGCGCCTGCAAGCGATTGTGGGCCGCGAGGTTCCTCCCGGTGAATTCTTTGTCATCTCCGTCGGCGAATTACATTCCGGCGATAAGAACAACATCATCCCGGATTCCGCAGAGCTGGTTCTCAACACGCGCTACTACGATCCCGCGTTGGCCGAGCGCGTATACGCAGCGTTGCACCGCGTGGTGGAGGCGGAATGTGCGGCATCGGCAAGCCCTGCGCAACCTACCTTTGAGTACTTTGCCCACGGCGAAGTTACTGACAACGACCCTGCCACGGCCATCGCCGTGCGTGAGACCTTCGACGATGTCTTTAGCGACAATGTCATCGATGCCAAGCCATCAACTGCCTCCGAGGACTTCTGCTACCTCCCGCAGGCCTGGGGCGTGCCCTACTACTTCTGGCTCGTCGGCTCCACTCCGGAAGAACTGCTGGACAACCCACCGGTCAACCACCAATCCAACTTCATCCCGGATTTCGAGCCAACCTGCCACTCCTCCACCCAGGCTGGCGCCGCGGCAGTCTTAAGCTTCTTGGCCAAAGCCTAAAATCTGGGTTCCCCACCCCATGGCGAAATGGGGAGCTTGCTCACCTTAAACGGCACTTACCCAGCAACGCGTGAGTTTTGCAATTAGGCTTCAAGTGGTTACACCTTAGGAACCCTAGCCATAAGGAAGTCTCACGTTCATGAATACCTCACGCTTTGAACAATCTTTGCCTGGTCACATCCGTGCTGCCGCTGGCGTCTCCCCATCCTCCGCCACCAACCGCAAGGCCTGGTCTGGCTTGTCCTCGGCCGTTATGGAGCAAATCGCCGATGACTGGGAGAAGACCAAAGAGGCTTATGTCAAGGGCCGTCAGCAACACTACTTTTCCGCAGAATTCCTGCAAGGCCGCGCGCTGCTGAACAACCTCACCAACTTAGGTCTGGTTGAGCAGGCGAAAGAAGCAATGGATGGCACGGGCCACGAGCTTGTCGATGTCCTCGAGGCCGAACACGATGCCGCCTTGGGCAATGGCGGTCTGGGCCGTCTGGCTGCCTGCTTCCTTGACTCTGCTGTCACGCAGGACTACCCGGTCACCGGTTATGGTCTGCTCTACCGGTACGGACTGTTCCGCCAGTCCTTTGACAATGGCTTCCAGAAGGAAGAACCAGATGCGTGGATGGAAAACGGCTATGACTTCATTGTCCGCCGCGCATCTGAGCAATGGCGAGTGCACTTTGATGACATGGAAGTCCGCGCGCTTCCTTATGACATGCCTATTACCGGCTATGGCACCTCCAACGTGGGCACGCTGCGCCTGTGGAAGGCCGAGCCGATTGATGAGTTCGACTATGACGCATTCAATTCCCAGCGCTTTACCGAAGCGATTGTGGAGCGTGAAAAGGTCATGGATATCTGCCGCGTGCTGTATCCAAATGACACCACCTATGAAGGCAAGGTGCTGCGCGTGCGCCAGCAGTACTTCTTTGTCTCAGCCTCCCTGCAGGAGATGATTAATAACTTCCTCAAGCACCACGGTGATGACCTGACGAAGTTTGATGACTTCAATTCCATTCAGCTCAACGACACCCACCCGGTGCTGGCTATCCCTGAGCTGCTGCGCATCTTGTTGGATGAGCACGGCATGGGCTGGGATGAGGCGTGGAAGGTTGTCACCAACACCTTCGCGTACACCAACCACACAACCTTGGCTGAGGCGCTGGAGACCTGGGAAGTATCCATCTTCCAGAAACTATTCTGGCGACTGTGGGAGCTCATCGCTGAAATTGACCGCCGTTTCCGTGAGGACATGGCGCAGCGCGGTCTGGACCAGCAGCGCATTGAATACATGGCGCCGGTCTCTAATGGCTATGTGCACATGGCGTGGATTGCGTCTTATGCCGCCTACTCCATCAACGGCGTAGCCGCCTTGCACACCGAAATCATCAAGGCTGACACCTTGAGTGAATGGCATGA
>JAUNRU010000032.1:6838-26705 GCA_030535535.1 Corynebacterium casei | reverse complement strand
GCGCGGTAATCCGTGATGTGGCGATACGCCAGTGCCTCGCGGCGCTCACGCGGGGCGGTGGGCAGGACGAAGATGTGGGCGACATCGCGCAGTGGCTCGAGACGCACGAAGTTGCGCTCAGACCATTCGTAGGTGTTGCCGGAAATCTGGTCGTGCACAGCGTAGGATTCGCCGGGCTCGCGTCCGATGGCGTTGTAGTCAATGGTGACCGTGGCTTCCTGGGCGTTGCGCGGATCCAGGTTGATGACAACCAGCACGATGTTGCCGGTGGTGGCATCGGCCTTGGAATAGGCCATCACGTTTGGATTATCCGCCTCATGGAAATACAGGTTGCGCAGCTGCTGCAGCGCTGGGTTGTCGCGACGGATGGTGTTGAGATGGCGGATGAAGCCCTCGAGGGAGTCACCGGAGTTAACTGCTGCCTGGAAGTCACGTGGGCGCAGCTCATATTTTTCGGAATCCAAATATTCTTCGCTGCCAGGCTTGACCGGCATGTGCTCATAGAGCTCGAAGCCTGAGTAAACACCCCACAGCGGGGACAGGGTAGAGGCCAGTACGGCGCGGATGGCGAACATCGCCCGCCCGCCGGTCTGCAAAGACTCGTGGAGGATATCCGGGGTGTTCACAAACAGATTCGGGCGGCAGAAATCGGCCTGTAGCGCGTGCTCAGTAGCGAACTCTGTCAGTTCTTCCTTGGTGGTCTTCCACGTGAAGTAGGTATAAGACTGCGAGAAGCCGTGCTTGGCCAAACCATAGAGGCGGGCCTGGCGGGTAAAGGCCTCAGCCAGGAAAATCACGCCAGGGTGGGTGGCATGGACCTTGGAAATCAGCCACGCCCAGAAGTTGGTTGGCTTGGTATGCGGGTTGTCCACGCGGAAGGTGGACACGCCAGCATCCACCCAGACCATGACCACGCGATAGATCTCTTCGTAGACCTTCTCCGGGGCGTTATCGAAGTTAATAGGGTAGATGTCCTGGTATTTCTTGGGTGGGTTTTCGGCGTAGGCGATGGTGCCATCGGCAAGCACTGTGAAAAACTCTGGGTGCGACTTCGCCCACGGGTGATCGGGTGATGCCTGTAGCGCTAAGTCCAAAGCCACCTCGAGGCCAAGCTCATGCGCGTGCACCACGAGCTTTTTGAAATCATCCATGCTGCCCAGCTCCGGGTGGGTTGCCGTGTGGTCTTGAATAGCCCACGGCGAGCCCACATCATCCGCATCTGGGGTCAGGGTGTTGTTCTTGCCCTTGCGGTGGACCTCACCAATGGGGTGTATCGGTGGGAAGTAGACGGTGTCAAAGCCCATCGCTGCAACGCGCTCCAGGGCCTTCTCCGTGGTGGCAAAGGTGCCATGGACTGGCTTGCCGTTGTCATCCCGGCCGCCGGTGGAACGTGGGAAAAGCTCATACCAGGAGTTAAACAGCGCCTGGGGACGCTCCACGAGTACCTGCTGGGTGGGGCCTTCGGTGAGCATTTCACGGAAAGGGTTGTGGCGCAGGATCTCCGCGACGTCATCGGAAAGCGCCAATGCGACGCGCTCAGTCACGCTCGCGGTGCGGTCATCCAAAGCCACACCGGCGCGCAGCAATGCCCGGCCCTCAGCACCATCAAGGGCAAGGCCAGCACGCGCGTAGAGGTTGGAGCCATGGGCTAAGTCATTAGCTAGTTCCTCGGCATCTTGCCCGGCCGCCATTTTCTTTTCGATCGCATTGCGCCATGTCGCAATCGGATCCGACCACGCATCAACGCGGAAATACCAGGTGCCCTCAGTACCGGGCGTAAAGATTCCGTGCACTCGGTCCGGGATGTCTTTATCCACCGTCATGGTTGAAGTCGCCACCGTCTGCGGGTCGCGTGAGGACCACACATTGAGGGTAGCGGCGATGGCATCATGGCCTTCGCGCCACACCAAGGCAGTGACGGGGATTACTTCTCCAACAACTGCTTTGACCGGCAAATTACCGTTATCGATCCGGGGCCGAACATCATCTATCCCAAGGCGCTGAGTCATGAATTCTAGGTTAGTCGAGCTGTGTCAGTTTCACCGGGCAACGTGAAATTAGGCCACAATAGATGGTGTGAACGCACCTATGTCTAGTACCCCAGCTAATAACCCCGCTGCATCTAATTCGTCGCAGCCTTTAGAAACCCACGGTGATCTGCTCATCGACTTCCGCGGCGTGGAACTTCGCCGCGGGGGCAACACACTTGTCGGTCCGGTGGACTGGCAGGTGGAGTTAGATGAACGCTGGGTGGTTATTGGCCCCAACGGTGCGGGCAAGACCTCGCTGGTGCGCATGGCCGCTGCTGAGGAATTCCCGTCCAAGGGTGCCGCTTTTGTGATGGGTGAGCGGATTGGCAAGACCGATATGCGCGATTTGCGCGCGGCGATTGGTATGTCATCGGCAGCCGTGCAGCACCGCATTCCGGACAATGAGGTTGTCCAAGACTTAGTTATCTCTGCCGGCTATGCGGTGCTGGGCCGCTGGCGCGAACAGTATGATGACATGGACTTTGACCGCGCCCAAGACATCCTGGAACAGGTTGGTGCCCACCATCTAGCGGAGCGCACCTGGGGCACCTTGTCCGAGGGTGAGCGCAAGCGCGTCATCCTCGCGCGCGCATTGATGTCTGACCCGGAGCTGCTCATCCTGGATGAGCCTACCGCCGGCATGGACTTAGGCGGACGTGAAGACCTGGTGGGTTACTTGGGCGATCTGGCGCTCGATGCCGATGCCCCAGCAATCGTGATGATCACCCACCACGTCGAGGAAATTCCTTATGGCTTTACCCACGCCATGATCTTGGACGAAGGCCGCGTCATTGCCAAGGGCCTTATCAACTCCGTGATGACATCAAAGAATCTCTCCGAAGCGTTCCACCAGCCCATCCAGGTCGACCGCATTGGTGATCGCTACTTTGCTCGCCGCATTCGCTCCGCCCGCAAAAGCCACCGTAAGTAACGAACGCCGGCATAAACCAGCGTTCGTTACTTACGGTGCGAGACAGGTCGAAGAGGTACAAACATAGGGGGTAGGGATTGATTAGCTCTACCTCTCGCAGTGTTGTCAGGGCTAGTTGAGGACGTACGATTAAAGGCAAATGGGCGATACAGATAAGAATCTGAGTAGAGCTCACTTCAGCGACCCTGCTCAGATTGATGCGATTGATCACGCCGATACCACAGGGTTTAACGGCGGAAGGATGGCAGCGACCGTCCTGCTAATTCGTGACGGCAAAAACGGTCTGGAAGTCTGGGTCCAAGAACGCGTGTCCACCATGGTCAACTATCCCGGGCACGTGGTCTTTCCCGGCGGCGGGGTAGACAGCCGTGACTTTCCACCCCGGTCCTGGGACTCTGGTGATTTCTGGGCGGGGCGTTCCGTGGTGTCCATGGCCCGCCGCATGGGTGTCACTAAATACAAGGCACACGCGCTGGTCTTCGCCGCCGCCCGTGAGCTATTTGAAGAAGCCGGCACCCTGCTGGTTGTTGATGACAATGGGCCAGTCAAAGATGCCGCGCCCTTTCACGAACAGCGCGCGCTGCTAGAAACCCACGAGGTCTCCTTTACAGATTTTCTGGCGGAAAACTCCATGAAAGTCGACTCCGACCTCCTCATCCCGTGGGCGCGCTGGGTCGGCTCATCGGGTGCGAAGAACTGGTTCGATACTTTTTTCTTTCTCGCCCTGCTCCCTGAGGGCCAACACCCTGACGGCAATACCGGCGAAGCCGATGACGCCAACTGGTTTCCACCCAGCCTGCTCTTAGAAGGCTGGAAAGCAGGCCTTGTCCGCCTGGTGGTTCCCACCTGGGCACAGCTCAAACGCCTTTCGCAATACAACTCCGTGGCAGAAGTCTTAGACGCGGCAAGTTTGTCCGATACCCGCCCGGTTATCGGCGACCCCAAAGAGGACCCGCGCTACCATGACTTTTTCACCACCTCACCAATTGATCGGATTTCATGGCGTACTCCTCAGACGAAGTAGACTTCCTCGCCCGCAATCGCGCGGCCATCGCCACAAGCGCCGAGTCATTGGAGCTGACCAAGGCGTCCACCATGGCCGATATGGACTCTCTCCGCAAAGAATACGGCGAGTACTCCCGCGCTGTTGCGGAACTCATTAGCGCCCGCCGCGCCGGGGTACGCACTCATAAGTTTCCGACGCCTGCTGCGTCCGCAACCGACTTCCTAGTGGATACGGACTCCATTCAGCAGGCCACACCGCACCCGGTGGCGCAGTTCCGTGCGCAGGAGCTTGCCGCATTAGGCATCAAGCTAGTCCACGATGTGACCTGTTCCGTTGGGTTTGAAGGCGCCGCACTCACGGGCGCCGGCATCAGCTATATCGGCAGCGATATCGATCGCATTCGCTTGTCGATGGCCCGCCACAACGTCTCAACCGGCCACTTCCTTGCAGCCGATGCGTTGACCCAAACTACGACCGCCGATGTGATCCTCGCCGACCCCGCGCGCCGGGCTGGCGGACGCCGCATCACCTCACCCGAGGATCTGCTGCCACCGCTGCCGGACCTGGTTTCCGCACACAGCGACAAAGCACTAGCCATCAAGTGCGCACCCGGTCTGGACTTTTCCGAATGGAACGGGGGAGTCACCATCACCTCGCTCGACGGCGGCGTCAAAGAAGCCTGCCTGTACAGCCCACAGCTATCGACGATACGGCGCGCGGTACTTCTGACATCGCGTGACGCAGGAGCAAGCTCAGCGTCACGCGTGGAAAGTAGCGTGCCAACCATCATCGAAGAATATGACGGCGACCGCGACGAACTTCCACAAGCCGGCGAAACCTCTGACTTCATCATTGACCCCGACGGCGCAGTCGTGCGCGCCGGGCTGGTCAAGGACTACGCCGCGCGCGAAGGCTTGTGGCAACTCGATGACCGCATTGCCTACCTCACTGGCCCCCGCATCCCAGAGGGACGCTCAGGGTTTCGATTCATCGAAGAAGTACCCATAAAGAAGCTGAAATCCGCCCTCGCTGCCATTGATTGCGGCCGTGTGGAAATTCTTGTGCGGGGAGTGGACACCGACCCTGACCAGCTGCGCAAGAAGTTAAAACTGCGTGGCAGCAAAGAATATGCCGTGGTTATAACCCGTATCGGCAGCCGCGGCGTGGCGCTAATCTGTGACGCACGGCAGTGGGCATAAAAATCTTGAATGAAAGCTAAGTCGTTCTAAAGTAGGTATGCCTACTACTATGGGCGGTTGAATGAATTTCGCAACACTTATATGAGCTAATAAGAAAGGTGAACGCCTAATGCCAACCATCGTGGCACTGGTTAAACACGTTCCTGATACGTGGTCGACCAAAACCTTAGACTCCGACCACACGCTAAACCGTGAAGCCGTTGACAACATGCTGGATGAAATCAACGAATACTCGGTTGAACAAGCCCTACGTTTGAAAGAAGCCAACCCTGATTTCCAGGTTGTGGCACTGACCGTAGGTCCTGCTTCTGCTGATGAAGCGTTGCGCAAGGCATTGGCCATGGGCGCCGATGATGCCGTGCACGTCCAAGACGACGCACTGGCTGGCTCTGATGCGCTGGCAACCACCTGGGCAATCCACAACGCGATTAATGCCATTGCCGCGAAGCACGGCAGTGCCGACCTGGTGGTTATGGGTAACACCTCCACTGACGGCAGCACCAGCTTGCTCGCCGGCATGTTGGCGGAATACCGCCAGGCCCCAGCGTTGACCAACGTGCTCTCTGTCAACATTGCTGACGGTAAGGTCACCGGCACCCGCGAAGACGCGGACGGACACTGGGAGCTTTCTGCATCCCTGCCAGCGATCGTGTCTGTCACCGATAAGGCGGACCAGCCACGTTTCCCTAATTTCAAGGGCCTGATGGCTGCGAAGAAACACGACGTGACCGTGTGGTCCATCGCTGATATCGGCGTTGAGGCCGGCAACGTTGGCCTCGCAGCATCCACCACCGCCGTGACCGCAGCAGCTGAAAAGCCAGCGCGCACCGCAGGTGATGTTATTGATTCCGGCAGCCCAGAAGAGATGGCAGCGAAGGTCGCTGACTTCCTGGCATCGAAGAACCTAATTTAGTAGGAGAATTACCGTGTCTCACGTATATGTTCTGGTCGAGCACGATGCCGGCCAGCTCGCCCCTGTAACCGCAGAGCTTATTACCGCAGCCCGCGAACTCGGCGCTGTCTCTGCCGTGGTTGTTGGCGGTCACGCTGAGGAACTTGCTCCTCAGCTGGCTCAGTTCGGTGCCGCTCAGGTGGTAAACGCCACCGCCGCTGACTACGACGCTCGTCTGATCACCCCAGAAGTTGATGCTTTGCAGGCTCTGGGCCAGGCAAACCCAGCACCAATCATCATTGCTTCCAGCCCCAAGGGCAATGAGATTGCCGGCCGCCTCGGTGCGCGCCTGGCATCCGGTGTTCTGGCGAATGTCTCCGCTGTTGCAGCTGACCGCTCCGCAACCTTGTCCATCTTCGGTGGCTCCACCGAGGTCACCGCGCAGGCACACGGCAACTGCCCGATCTACACCCTGCAGCCAGGTGCCGTTGCACCATCCGAAGCACCAGCAGAAGCGCAGCTTGCACCGATGCCACTTCCAGCAGCAACCGAGCGCGACGTGCAGGTTGTTGGTTTCACCCCAGCCGTGAAGTCTGCTCGCCCTGAGCTTGGCACCGCCAAGGTTGTTGTGGCCGGTGGCCGCGGCGTCGGCAACGAGTTTGCCGGCGTGGTTGAGCCTTTGGCTGACGTTCTCTCCGCCGCCGTGGGTGCAACCCGTGACGCAGTTGATGAGGGTTGGTACGACCCAGCGCTGCAGATTGGTCAGACCGGCGCAACCGTGTCTCCTGATCTCTACATCGGTTTGGGCATTTCCGGCGCTATCCAGCACACGTCCGGCATGCAGACCTCCGGTACCATCGTGGTAGTTAACCAGGACCAGGATGAGCCTTTCTTCCAGATCGCTGACCTGGGCGTGGTGGCAGACCTGCATGAATTTGCACCAGCACTCGTAGAAGAATTGAAGAAGCGTTCCTAATGTCGTATTTCGATTACGCAGCAACCCAACCCATGCGCCAATCAGCTATTGATGCATGGGTGGCCGCTTCCGGCATGCTCAACGCCGGCGCACAGTACACCTCGGGCCGAAAATCACGTTCTGTCTTAGATGACGCTCGTGAAACCGTGGCTGAGCTGCTTGGTTGCGAGCCAATCGAAGTTGTCTTCACTGCCTCCGGCACCGAAGCAGACAACATTGCTATCCAGGGTCTTTTCCACGCCTCCACCAATGAGGCGGGCGCTGGCCGGATCGTTTCTTCGCCGATTGAGCACTCTGCTGTTCGTGACACCGTGGCCCGTTTGGAGGAACAGCACGGCGCCACGGTGGATTTGATGCCAGTGGGCCGTGACGGCCACATCAGTGACCTCAGCGCGCTGGAGACTCCCGCAGCGGTAGCAACCTCGATGTGGGCGAACAATGAAACCGGCGCTATTCAGCCGGTGGAAGACATTGTTTCGCGCGCTACCGCTGTCGGCACACCAGTGCACGTGGATGCCGTGCAAGTAGTGGGCAAGCTGCCCATCAACTTCCATGAGCTGGGAGCCGCCACCTTGGCTGCCAGCGCGCACAAGTTCGGCGGTCCGCGCGGTATCGGTCTGCTGCTTGCCAAGCGCACCCCGGCACCTCGTCCGTTGATGTTCGGCGGTGGGCAGGAACGCGGAATCCGCCCTGGCACCAACGACGTTGCTGGAGCCTCCGGTTTGGCAGCAGCGCTTAAAGAATCCATCGCGCAATTGGAGCAAGAATCCAATCACATCCGAAGCCTGCGCGATGAACTACGCGATGGCATCGTGAACTCCATTGATGACGTGGTGGTCAACACCACCGAACCTTCCTTGGATTCTCATCTGCATGTGTCTTTCCCAGGCACCGATGGTGACAGTCTCATCATGCTGCTGGACCAACGCGGTATCGAAGCCGCCACCGGTTCTGCATGCCATGCCGGTGTCAACCGCATGTCGCACGTGTTGGAAGCCATGGGCGTATCCGATGACCAAGGCCGCGGCTCCCTGCGTTTCACCCTTGGCCGTATGACCACCGCAGAAGACGTTAAGCAACTGCTTTCCGTGCTCCCAGAGGTCATCACTCTCGCGCGCTCGGTCTAGGCGGCAAGCTAACTTCCACTCAATTTATCCTCAGCATTTTCGGCACACTGCCAGAAAAGTGCTGAGGATATTTTTATGCTCTAAACCACATGAAAAACACTTCCAGTAGCTCTGGCCTGCGCAAAAATACTTCTCAGCGAGAAATAGAAATCAAATGAATACCAAAATTTTGCAAATGTTACGCTAGTTACCTGTGTTACTGGAGTGAAATAAGTTATGCTCATGGCCATGCGTAAATTCCGCTTGCTTACTGCCGTGACCGCCACCGCCGCTGTTGCAGGATCTCTGTTGATTCTTCCTGCGACGGCGATTCCAGGTTTGCCTGCGAATATTCCGGTGAATCTGCCATCCGGATTGCTTCCAGATGACATGGTGCAGCAGGCATCGACGGTGCCAGGTATCGCATCCGGTGTGGATGTCTCCCGTTGGCAGCATCCTGACGGCGGCGGTATCGCCTGGGATCAGGTGCGCACTGACGGCCAGTCCTTTGCTGTAGTTAAGGCTTCTGAGGGAACCACCTGGACTAATGAGCACTTGGTGGATGACACCTCCCAGGCTGCTGCCAACGGCATGCAGGTGGGCACGTACCACTACGCGCGTCCAGGCGGGGATGCGCGTGCACAGGCGCAGCACTACGCCTCCCAGTACAACCAGGTGGGCAACCACTCGCTGCCACCAGTGCTCGACTTGGAGGTCTCTGAGGGCAAGAGTCCGGAGCAGCTTTCCGATTGGACTCGCGAGTTCATGAACGAGCTCGAAACCCTGACCGGGCGCACACCGATGATGTACACCTACCGCTACTTCTGGATTGAGCAGATGAACAACACCCAGGAGTTCGCGAACTACCCACTGTGGCTGGCTGCCTACCAATCCACCGCACCAGATCCAGTGGGCGGATGGAACAAGCTGGATATGTGGCAGCGCTCTGACTCCGGACGCGTTAATGGCATCGCCGGCAACGTGGACTTGAACCTGTTCAATGGCAACGAAACACAGCTCAACATGTTCTCCGCTGGCCAGCTTCAGGCTTCCGGCGGCAAGCTCGAAGGCTTGACTGTCAATGACGGCGTGGACTTGGGTGCGGATTCAACCGTTGTCATCGGAGCCATCTTGGCTCTGGCCGCAGGGCTTATTGCCGCGCCAGCGCTTGCCGATGCCGCCCAGAACGCCAACCTCGACGGCCTCCCAGACGTTGTCAACGGCCTGATTGCCAACGACAACTTGCCAGTTGGCCAGTTGGAGACCATGGCTGACGGCAACTACACCCTAGGTGACTTGGTCATCTTGCTGGATAATGCTGATCACGTGGCCAACGCCACCGGCGCTAACAACACCACCGAGTACCAAGCAGTAGTCGGCGCGCTCAACGGCCTGGCCGGGCGCTAGCCTTCGGCCTCCTGCTTCTCATCGAAGCGGGGCTGCCCACCGGCGGCAAACTTCACAGTCCAGGCAGGACCCTTGTACTGCGCGGGCACCGCGCCACCGAGCAGGCGCGAAGTGATTTCTTGATGCGCCGGTGGCAGTTCTGTATCTGAGGCAACCAAGATGATGTTGCCGTAGCGCCTGCCCTTTAGCATCGGCGGGTCAGCGATGACCGCGACGTTTGCAAAGACTTCTAAAAGCCCAGCGATTTCTGATTTGGCGCCGCGCAGATCGGAATGGTCGCCGCAGTTGGCCACGTACAGCCCGCCCGGAACGAGGGAGCGGAGCGCTGCTTGAAAGAACTCCACGGTGGTCAGGGGAGTAGGCGTAATGGAGCCTGCGAACACGTCCCGGATAATCACATCGCGTGAAGCGGGTAAGAATTTCTCGGTTTCCTCACGTGCTTCACCCGCGCGAATCTTGACCTTCGGCGCGCGCGGAATATCGAATTTCTCCCGGACGAGTTCGCCGAGCTTGGCATCAAATTCCACGACGGTGTTCTTTGAATCAGCCCAGACGTCTGCAAAGTAACGGGCCAGGGAACACGCGCCGCCGCCCAAGTGGGTGAGGCGATGGCCGGGCGCGAAGGTTTCTACAGCGGCAGCAATCCAGCGCATGTACTCGAACTCCAGCTCGCGGGGTTCGCCGGGCACAATGTGTGAGCTGGGAACACCATTGACGTGAAGCACATAGGCGCCGTTGCGGAACGGATCGGCTTCGATGTCGGCGGTGCCGGTTGAAATCGCATAAGTACCTACTGGTGAGGTCTGTGCTCCAACGCTGGAGGCAGAAGAACTGTGACCCCGTTTGCTGCGCTTTTTACCCATAGCTCTAAGAGAGTACACTCCCATAACATGCGAGTTTTGGTTGCCATGTCAGGAGGCGTCGACTCATCCGTTGCTGCGGCCCGTGCGGTTGAAGCAGGACACGAGGTGGTCGGCGTCCACCTTGCCCTACACAAAGACGCCCAACAGACCCGTGAGAAAGCTCGCGGCTGCTGCTCATTGGAAGACTCCGCGGATGCGCGTCGCATCTGCGACAAGCTTGGCATCCCGTTTTATGTCTGGGATTTCTCCGAGGAATTCAAGGAAGCAGTCATTACTGACTTCGTTGATTCCTATGAGCGCGGTGAGACCCCGAACCCTTGCCTGCGCTGCAATGAGAAGATTAAGTTTGCTGCATTGTTGCGCAAGGGCATGGCGCTAGGCTTTGATGCAGTGGCAACCGGCCACTACGCCACCTTGGACAAGGACGGCTACATGCGCCGCTCTTTGGATGAGAACAAGGACCAGTCCTATGTTCTCGGCGTTATAACCGCTGAAGAGCTGAATTACTGCTACTTCCCAATCGGCGATACCCCGAAGCCATTGATTCGTGAGGAAGCTAAGCGCCACGGTTTCTCCACTGCGTCTAAGCCGGACTCTTATGACATCTGCTTCATTCCAGATGGCAACACTCAGGCGTTCTTGGGCGCACGCATCGGCATGCGCCCAGGCATGATTGTGGACCAGGATGGCACAGAGTTGCGTGAGCACGATGGCGCGTGGAACTACACCATTGGTCAGCGCAAGGGCTTGGACATCAAGGCACCGGCTGCCGATGGCCGCCCGCGCTACGTCACCGGCATCGACGCTCAGACGGGTACTGTGACCGTTGGTTCTCGTGAAGACCTAAAGGTCACCGAAATCACTGCAGACCGTTTGAAGTTTCTCCACCCAGCGATGGATGGGGAGTTTGATTGTGATGTTCAGGTGCGCGCTCACGGTTCAGTGGTGTCCTGCCACGCTCGAGTTGACCGCAACTCGGACATGATGATTTTGACGCTCAACGAGCCACTGACCGGTGTTGCGCCAGGTCAGGCAGCAGTGCTGTACTTCCCATCGCCTGATGAGTTGGGAGATATTGTTATCGGCTCCGGCACCATCACGCAGACGGCTTAACCTGGATAGATGACCGCATTCGGATTAGGTCCGGTGCCCGGCACCGATATCGCTTTAGCCGCGGATATCATCGCCGGGGAAACCGGAAACAACCTGCATCTTCCGCAGCTTCCCGCGCGCGGCTTGGGTTCTGATGCCATCGGCCGCACGGCAGGTCTGCTCGAAGCTGTGTCTGTTGACCGTGGCCCGCGCGGCTGGCGGCTATCAGACCGCCCGCAGCTGGCGTCACGCGCCATGTGGGACCGCATGGATCGCGACCTCGACATCCTCCAGGAGCTGTGGGGCGATGATGTGGACAGCCTCAAGGTTCAAATCGTTGGCCCGTGGTCGCTTGCTGCCGCGCTGGAACTGAGTAACGGCCACCGCGCTATCACTGACTCCGGCGCACTACGTGACCTCACTGCGGCGCTGCACGCCGGTCTTGATGAGCACATCCGCGACCTTAAGAACCGTTTCCACTGCGACATCGCGGTGCAAGTCGACGAGCCTTCCTACACCGATGTCCTCGCCGGGCTACGCGGCACCACATCTTTCGATCCCGTGCGTCCCGTCCCATCAGAGGTCGCCGCTGATGGTCTTGGACAATTCCACGCCCAGCTGCTCAACTTCACAGGACAACAACCCAACTGGGAAGCCGCACGCGTGGCTGAGACTGCCATCATCGACGTCAATCTATTAACCACCGACCAAGACGGCATCGGCGAGCACATCGAAGAAGGCCGCCGCCTCGGATTTGCCATCGACCCATTCCACGATGACGGCAGCGTCAAAGACCCCCGCCAAGTCTCCATCAGCATTGCCAAAGCCTGGGACCGTATTGGACACTCGCGCCTGCGCCTAACCACTGACATTGATATCGTCCCTGCCGCAACAGGGGAGACCCTCAAAGACATGGCTGGCGCTTACCGCTTTGTAGCGGAAGTCGCCGACATCCTCGAACGGGACGCCGGCGACCTTTAAGCTAGTTCTTTGGATGTTTGGTTCTGGACAATCCGCCAGATAGCAACGCCCGCATATGCGGCTGTGGTTGCGGCGATGATCCACCACATAAAGAGGGAAACTTGGATTCCCCATTGGGCGGTGCGGCTAAAGAAGATGACAATGACGAGGGTGAACACCAAGTAGCCGAGGATTTTTGCGGGCTTGAACTGGCTGGCATCGCCAGGGCGGGTGAGCTTCCAGATTTGGTAGATGTTGTCCCCGGCGACAATGACCAGGACGACGTACATGACTATTTCGGTCAACACTATTGCTCACCTTCTTGGCGTAGTGCGCGGGTGAGTTCTTCCACGCCTTGTGGGGTATTGCCGTTGGCAAAGAACGCTTCATTGTTTTCTGGGTCAATAATCAGCATGGTGGAATAGCCACCAGTGCCACCGTTGTGCCAGTATCCGCCGGCCTCTTCGGGGAACCAGCCAAATTCAAACTCGCTGTTATCCAACATGAACTCGGCGTACTTGGCCATGTCCGAGGCGGTAGAGCGGATGGACCCGGCAGGAGCATAGCCATCCATGCCCCAGGCGTCGGTCACCCGGCCATCCGCGCTAAGTCCACGCGGGGCATCTTCGGAAACCGAAGTCTCGCTGCCCACGTAGGTTGCCTCCATGTCTGCTGGTTCCAAGATGTTTTCTTGAATCAAGTCGACATACTCAGAATCAGCGTTCACGGCGAGCAACTGGCCAAGCAGCGCGACACCAAAGTTTGAGTAGGCTACCTCGCCACGCCCGCTCAAGCTGGCATTACGTGCGGCATTAAAGACAGCTTCTTGAGTAATCCCGGTATAAGGATTTTCAGTGAAGATGGTGCGGAACAACCCCAGGTTGTCCTTGTCCAAGCGCGGAAGACCGGAAATGTGATCAGCCAATTCCAGCATGGTGACATCCGCGACTTCACTGCCTTCTACATCAATGATGTCTCCAACTGTGGTGTCTAGTTCGATGTCGCCGGCTTCGACTTGCTGGCGCAAGAGCTCAGTGGTGAAAGTCTTGGAGACCGAACCTATTTCTACTTCCGTATTTTCATCTGCCCCGAGACCAGCGAAGGTTGCCTCACCGTCACGCAGCGTAAACGCAGTGATTTGGTTCTGGGCTGTGCTGGAGTTGTCACGAATCTTTTGTGCTAATTCCTCATCACCCGTGTCCTCGTCAGCCAAAGCGATGCGTTGTGGGCCGACGATTAAGAGTCCGATGAGTACGACGATGGTTGTCAGGATGCCGAAAAGAACTGATCTTTTCATGGCCTTCACCTCTTTGGTCTTAGCTAGTGGTCCTCACTAGCTGAAATGATGGTCAAAAGCGGAATGACCCGCGCTGGCGCAATCTCATAGGTGCCGGAACCGGATTTCTTAATCCAGCCAGCCTGGGAGAGTGCAGATAGATGGTGATATGCCGTCGATGTAGATGTGACCAGTTCTTCTTCAATGAAGTCAGAGACCTGAGCTGAAGATTGCAGTAGGCGGCGAAGAATTGCCCCGCGAACTGGATGTGCCAGAGCGGACAGACGTTCAAAGCTGTCAGTCCACATGTCTGGGTCGGTCAGTGCTTCAAGCGGGCGTTGCCACTGGTAGCTATAGCTGCCACCAGCGGCATCAACATCGCCACCAAAAATGACTGAGCCTTCTGGCATCTGCTCACGCTGATTGTGAAGCGCGTCCACAACCCAAAATCCGTTTGCCTCAGAAAAACCCGAAGCGGCGTTCTCTAGCGCCTCAACACGCGCTTCCAAAGCAGCCAAGCGTTCTTCTGAGCTTGCCTGTTGCTTGGAGGAGTCCGTGTTGTGTTGCGGATCTGGGGTCGATGACATAAACCTATCTTCCATTATTTCTGGAAAGATTGCAAGATATTTGGAAAAATAGAGAACAATTACAGAGATTCCAAAATTCTTGAAAGGGGGAGGTGATTAGCAAAAGTGCAGGATGGCGGTGAATCTAGCCCTGCAGTGGCCAGGACATGTTGAAATCAGAGACGTCGCGTCCAATTCCTTCGAAATACTTCTTCTGGTCCACGGCTAGCTCGTAGAAGTTAACCGCCTGGAATTCCATGAGCTCATCTGAGTCCATCTCCTTTAGCTCAGGCCAGCGTTGGTTGACCTGCTTCCAGGCGATGCGCGCGGCCGCTAGGGCATCGGCAGTAGCTTCGTGCGCGTTGTCCAAGGTGACGTTGTATTCGCGGCACAGATCACCGAGTGTGCGCTTGCCCTTGCGGTAACGGTCCTTCACGCGGTCCATGAGGTAAGGGTCAAAGACTGGCCCGGTTACGGTGAAATCTCCGGTGAGATTGCGCAGTACCGACAAATCATAAGGCGCGTTATAGACAATGAGGGTGAAGCCTTCATCCCAGGCGGTCTTAATGGCATTGACGGTTTCTTGCAGGACCTCATCGTGAGGGCGGCCTTCCGCACGGGCTTTCTCGGTGGTGATGCCGTGAATCTTGGCGGCAGCCTCCGGGATTTCCACGCCTGGGTCAGCCAGGGTTTCTTTCTTCACTACATCGCGACCAGCGATGCGGATAATAGCAGAGGTAACAATCCTTGCTTCGCGAGTATTGACGGAGGTGGTCTCGAGGTCGAAGGAGAGCATCTTGGAGGCATCGAAGTTCATGCCCAACACTTTATAGGCACCCTCGGACACGGCGTCTGGATGGGGGATTTGAACCTTTAGATTCGCAACCCAACTAGAATTGGCAACCGTGAGTGCTACTGAATCATTTGACCAGCTAAACCCGGAAGAAGCGCAGAAGCGGTGGGCAGAACTTGCCCAAGAAGTCCGACGCCATCGAGAGCTGTACTACAACGAGCAGCCAGCGATTCCTGACGCCGATTTCGATGCCATGTTCCAGGAGCTTGTTGCGCTGGAGTCTGCGCATCCGCAGTTGGTAGTTCCTGAGTCCCCAACCCAGGAAGTGGGCTCGGCGCCGGCTGCTGATTCAGCATTCGCTGATATTGAGCACCTTGAGCGTTTGATGAGTTTGGACAATGTCTTTAACTCAGATGAGCTGCAAGACTGGCTGGATCGCACGCCGGCGAAGGCTTATTTGGCTGAGCTCAAGATTGACGGCGCGTCCATTGACTTGGTCTACCGCGATGGTGAATTGGTTACGGCCGCCACGCGTGGTGATGGCCGCGTGGGCGAGGACATCACCGCTAATGCCAAGGTGATTGAATCCATTCCGCACAAGCTGCAAGGCTCCGATGAATATCCGGTACCAACGCTGGTGGAAATTCGCGGCGAGATTTACATGCGCCCTGAGGATTTTGAAACCCTCAACGAAGAGCGCGCCGCTGAAGGCAAGCAAGCTTTTGCCAATCCCCGAAACTCCGCCGCGGGTGGTCTTCGCATGAAGAACCCGGATGATGTGAAGAAGCGTCGTCTGCGCCTGGTTGCCCACGGCATTGGTGCCAGGGAAGGCTTTAGCCCCACTAGCCAGCACGATGCTTATGAAGCCATCGCGGCATGGGGGCTGCCGGTCTCGCCGTACACCGAGCGCGTAAGCACATCGAAGGAAGTCCAGGACAAGGTTAAGTATTGGGCGGATCACCGCCATGACGCCGAGTTCGAAATGGACGGCGTTGTCATCAAGGTCGATGACCTCGGTTCGCAGCGCAGCCTGGGTGCAACTTCCCGCGCACCGCGCTGGGCTATTGCATACAAATACCCACCGGAAGAAGTCACCACCAAGCTGCTCAACATTGAAGTTGGTGTGGGCCGTACTGGACGCGTGACTCCTTATGCAGTGATGGAACCAGTCTTTGTCTCCGGGTCCACGGTGTCCATGGCGACGCTGCACAACCAGTCTGAGGTCAAGCGCAAGGGAGTGCTGCTGGGCGATACGGTTATCATCCGCAAAGCCGGCGAAATCATCCCTGAGGTTCTCGGCCCGGTGCTAGAGAAGCGCGACGGTACGGAAACCGAGTGGGTCTTCCCAGACAATTGCCCTTCCTGTGGCGAAAAGCTTGCACCGCAAAAGGAAGGCGATGCCGACTGGCGTTGCCCAAATACGCGTACTTGCCCTGCCCAGCTTTCCACCCGCTTGGAGTACCTCGCCGGTCGTGGTGCTTTCGATATTGAGGCTCTCGGCGAAAAGGGTGCACGGGATCTCATTGAGCGCGGTGTCCTAGAAGATGAGTCTGATCTTTTCGATCTCACCGAAGAGTTACTAGAAAAGTCGGATGTGTACACCACCAAGGCCGGCAAGGTTAACGCTTCGGGCAAGAAGCTATTGTCCAATCTAGAGACCGCCCGAAACACCGACTTGTGGCGAGTGCTGGTCGCACTGTCTATTCGCCATGTCGGCCCGACTGCCGCGCGCGCAATTGCGACCCGCTATGGCTCGCTGGAAGCCGCACGGTCAGCCGATGTGGAAGACATCGCGCAAACCGATGGTGTGGGACAAATTATTGCCGAAAGCTTCAAAGAATGGTTTGAGGTGGACTGGCATCGCACCATCGTGGACAAATGGGCAGCAGCCGGCGTGACGATGGCCATCGATGAGTCTGAAAAACAAGAACAGACACTCGAGGGCCTAACCATCGTGGTCACAGGAACCCTGGAAAACTTCTCCCGCGATAGTGCAAAGGAAGCAATTATCTCTCGTGGCGGTAAGGCTTCGGGTTCGGTGTCGAAGAAGACTGACTATGTCGTCGCTGGTGAAAACGCTGGTTCGAAGGAAAACAAGGCGCGCGACCTCGGCGTCACCATCTTGAACGAGGCCGGTTTCCAAACTCTGCTCGAAACCGGAAGCGCAGAGGCTGCTCCGACCGCACCTTAATCGGGCGGCGCAGTCATAGCTCCCAACGAGTCGCCATGCACTAGTTATTTACTGGGGTTTATTAACTGGCGTGCCAGCTTCCGCGATTTTGATTTCGGCGCGGAAATTGGACACCGCCAGTAAGCCGAGCGCAAGAAACAGAACAGGCAAGAGCATGGCACTAGCCATGGCCAGGTTGAATTCAGTTAGCCGGCCGGCGATCTGCATGACTGCCCCGAGTGTTGCCGCACCCAACACGGCGCCAACTTGGCGGGAAGTGTTGTAGACACCGGATGCGGCACCAACCAAATGCGGCGGCAAATCGCGCATGGAAATGGTTGAGTTAGGCGACCAGCTCAGTCCATTGGCAGTACCCAACAGGACTAGCGGCAACAACATCCAGGTAGCAGGGACTTCGAGCGCCATGAACAAGGCAAATAAAACCATGGACGTTATCAGTGAAGAAAACCCAATCATAGAGACCCGTCCAGGTGCGACACGGTCAGTCACGCGCCCAATAAATGGCGCGACCAAGATGGACACAGCAGCCATGGGAATCATGAGCAGACCAGCGCTTTGTGCGCTTAACCCGGCGCCGTCTTGTAGATAAAGCATGATCGGTAAGTTGACCGCGTAGACGGTAAAGCCCAACATGGCTACCGAAAAGATTCCGAGGGAGAAATTGCGGTAGGCAAACAACTCCAGCGGAACAAGCGCTTCAGTACCGCGCTGGGATGCGGACTTTTGCAAACACACAAAGAGCACGCACGCCACTAGACCGCTAACCAGGAAAAGCCATAGCCACCATGGCCAGCCTAAATCTGGGCCCTGCTGTACAGAGAACACCACGGCGAGCACCGCGATGAAAGAGACCGCCGCGCTGAGAAAATCAATCTTGCTAGCAACACTGGGCAGCTTTGGCACCCACAGCGCAACCAACGCGATGCACACAAGCCCCAGCGGCAAGTAAAGGAAGAACGTCCACCGCCAACCAACAGTGCCTACCAGCAACCCACCAGCGACAGGGCCAAAAAGGCCCGCCGAACCGGCGACGGCACTCCAGATACCCATGGCAGCGCCGCGACGGTTGCATGCAAAAATACGGTTAATAACGCTCAATGGTTGCGGATTGGCTAACGATGCCCCCAAACCCTGCACTGCGCGCAGCGCAATAAGAATCTCCACCGTCGGCGCGAGGCTACACGCCACCGCACCGATGGTGAACAACGCAATACCCGTTAGATACACATTGCGTTGGCCAAACCGATCCCCCAATCGCCCAGCGACAAGCAACGGAACCGCAAAAGCCAACAAGTAGATGGCAGATACCCACACCACCTGGTTGATACTCGCGCCAAGATCCTCACGGATGCGGGGGAGAGCTACAGCAACCAAGGTTTGATCCATCATCGTAAGGAAAAGGCCCGTACACAGAGCTGCTAGCGCTAAAAACGCCTCACGTTCAGAAACCTCCGGCGCGCCGGGATGCTTCGAGGACGTGGGAGAACCTGGCTGAAAAATACGAGAACGCACTGTATCCATTCGGTAAAACGTGGTCAAAACTGAAAATATGCCGCGGTAGAATCCACGGCATATCGTCTAACAGATGTTCACCACTTATTATTCCCCGGTGATATTGAGCTGAACGGGTAATGAGCTGAACCCGAAACCGAGGAAGTACGCCCTTAAACTTTGCGGTAGCGGGTGAAGTCCACTGCCATGCCCACCGGGATGAGCAAGAGCGGGGAGAATTTCCACAGTGCCAGCGCGGTCCCGGTCGCGTCGATGTTGCGGAAATAGGCCGTGAGCACAATGAATCCGGCGGCAGCCAGAATCAGTCCAATCAGCGTAAAGAGGTAGAACTGCTTTGGCGTGGCTTCTGGATAAAGTGCATTCACATATTGTCGCGCTGTTCCGAATTCTTCTACCAAGGGCTGGTTAGTTTCGGTGGCGGTTGCTTGGACTTCCACGATGGTTTGCTCTACTTCGTGTGCAGGAATCTCATGGCGCTTGAGTTCTCGCGCTAATTCGTGCAGGTAGGGTTCGTTCGTTTGCATGCTATTTTCCCTCCGAGAATGCCTTGATGATATTGAGCAGGCGATCAATGTTGTTGGTTTCTATATCGACTATTTCTCTGCCATCCGTGCTGAGCTGATAAACCTTTCGGGTAGGTCCAGTGCTCGGGGTATCCCACGTGGATGTCACAAGACCGGATTCTTCGAGGCGCTTGAGCAGGGGGTAGATTGTCCCGCCCTTGAAATCGCCAACCTCAGCCGCACTGAGGCGGTGTCGAATCTCGTATCCATGCGCTGGTGACGCCGTAAGGCAAGACAGTACTGCTACAGGAAGCAGTGAACTGGCAGCATCAAATTTCCACATCAAACGGCCTTACTATCTAGGTTGTATAGCTACCTAAATAGTATGTCAAGGGGAAGGTTGATGTAAAGGGATAAATAAAAGCGCCAAGCTCTGGAGTGAAATTCCTAGAGCTTGGCTGGGGGAGATTAACTCTTGTTGAGGAAGGCTCCCAAAATGGTGCCGAGGTTTCCTAAGTGCTCAACTTCAGAAGCGAGGAATTCGGGGCCGCCGACGCGGCCGAC
>JAUNRU010000032.1:0-6738 GCA_030535535.1 Corynebacterium casei | reverse complement strand
AGTGCCTGCGGAATTGCCTGGACTAGCTGTTCCATTGCGGCCTGCAAGTTGTTGGTCTTTTGGGCGATGGAAGCTAATAAACGGATCTGCCCGCGGCGGTCCACGCGTCCGGAGAATGGGCGGATCGAGTCGACCTCCACGCCTTTGACGGTGCTGGCGGCGGTGATTAAAGCATCGGCAAGAGTGCCAATGGGAAGTTCCACCACGATGTCATCAGTAACCGTTCCATCAGGGGAATTTTCAACGATATCGACGGACTGAATATTGCCGTCGACGGCGCCAATGGCTTCAGCTAATTCACCAAGGCTTCCGGGAGTATCAGGGAGTTGGACACGGATTAAAAAAGACATTGGTCGATGAAGGGCTTTCTCTAAATTTAATTACAAATAAGGCAAGACTATTGTGCTCCATGCTACAACTTTCACCTTGTCTTTTGCAGGAACCACAAGCATTGGAATTGGATGCGGGTAGATAATCACCCACAAAGTGCTGTGCAGTAGCATGGGAGGGCAGGAAAATAATTAACGTCGTGGAAAAGGATGGATAACGCGTGTCTGAGATTTCGCGGGAAGAAGTCAGCCACCTGGCTAAGCTGTCACGCTTGGCTTTGAGCGAAGAAGAACTTGGCCAGTTCGCTAGCCAAATCGACGAGATTGTGGACTCGGTGTCCGCAGTTGGCAAGGTCAATACCGAAGGTGTTGAGCCGATGAGCCACCCGCACTCCATTACTACTTCCATGCGTGAGGACGTCATTGTGCGCACCCTTAATGCAGAGCAGGCACTGGATCAGGCGCCGGCTGTTGAGGAAGATCGTTTTGTAGTGCCACAGATTCTGGGAGGCGAATAAATGTCCTACGTAGTACCTTCCGAGGGTCTTACTTCTTTGACCGCAGCTGAGCTGGCGGAGAAGATTCATTCCCGTGAGGTCACCTCCCGCGAGGTTGTCCAGGCCCACCTGGACCGCATTGCTGAGACCAACGAGGCACTTAACTCCTTCCTCCACGTGGGTGCGGAAGAGGCTTTGGCTACTGCCGATGCCGTTGATGCCGCGCTCGATGCCGGTGAGAAGCCAGCATCGGCGTTGGCCGGTGTGCCTTTGGCGTTGAAGGATTTGCTCACTACTACCGATGCCCCAACCACCGCAGCATCCAAGATGTTGGAGGGCTGGGTTTCGCCTTACGATGCCACGGTGACCAAGAAACTGCGTGAGGCAGGCATTCCAATTCTGGGCAAGACCAACCTGGATGAATTTGCGATGGGTTCTTCGAATGAGAACTCCGCTTATGGTGCCGTGCACAACCCGCATGACTTGGACCGCACCCCAGGTGGTTCCGGTGGTGGTACTTCCGCAGCGCTGGCTTCCGGCCAGGCGCCATTGGGCATTGGTACCGACACCGGCGGTTCCATCCGTCAGCCAGCTGCGCTGACCAACACCGTTGGCGTGAAGCCAACCTATGGCACCGTGTCCCGTTATGGCCTGATTGCTGCGGCGTCGTCTTTGGACCAGGCAGGCCCTACCGCACGTACCGTGCTGGATACCGCGCTGCTGCACGAGGTTATCGCAGGTTTCGACGAGTTCGATGCAACTTCAGTTAACCATCCGGTTGCCCCAGTTGTAGATGCAGCACGTGAGGGCGCGAATGGCGACTTGTCTGGCGTCAAGGTCGGCCTTATCAAGCAGTTTGAGCGTGACGGCTGGCAGCCAGGCGTGATGGAAGCCTACCGCGCGGCCGTTGACCAGCTGGTTGCACAGGGTGCTGAGACCGTTGAGGTTGATTGTCCACACTTTGATGATGCACTCGCGGCCTATTACTTGATCATGCCTTGTGAGGTTTCTTCCAACCTGGCTCGTTTCGACGGCATGCGTTACGGCCTGCGCTCTGGCGATGACGGCTCGCACTCCGCGGATGATGTCATGAGCATCTCCCGCGCTGAGGGCTTTGGCCCTGAGGTCAAGCGCCGCATCATGCTGGGTACCTACGCACTGTCCGTGGGCTACTACGATGCCTACTACTTGCAGGCACAGCGCGTTCGTACCCTTATCGCCCAAGACTTTGAGCGTGCATTCGAGCAGGTTGACGTGCTGGTTTCCCCAACCACGCCAACCACCGCGTTCAAGTTGGGCGAGAAGACCGAAGACCCAATGGAGATGTACAACTTCGACCTGTGCACCTTGCCATTGAACCTGGCTGGCCTGTGTGGCATGTCCGTTCCTTCTGGAATGGCATCTGACACTGGGCTTCCTACCGGTCTGCAGATCATGGCTCCTGCATTCCAGGATGACCGTCTGTACAAGGTCGGCGCAGCCTACGAAGCTGGCCGCAACAAGTAAAAGATAGTTTCACCCCTGACCCCGCTGGCAGGAACGCGATGAAAAGTGTTCTGACCAGCGGGGTTTGGTTTGTGCAGGGTGCGTGGCAATTACTCTATACAAGCTACTATGTTAGCCTTGCCTAAGTGCACGGTGTGCAGTTTTCCACCAGTGCAAAACAATCTGAAGAATTTTTAAGGATAGTGATCACTATGGCTGAACAGGCTAAACATGCAGCTCCAAAGCGCAAGGCGCGCGTGGCGAATGAAGCAACCGTTATCGGCCGCCGCCAGGTTTCCCCAGATTTGGTTCGTTTGAGCCTGAACTCCCCAGCGTTCGTGGGCAAGGACCTGGAATTTACCGACCACTACATCAAGCTGCTGTTCGTGCCAGAAAGCGCTGACTACTCTTGGCCATTCGATATGGAGCAGATCCGCGAAGAACTACCGCGCGATAAGCACCCAATTACCCGCACCTACACTCTGATCAACCTGGATTCACAGACCGGTGACTTCGACGTCGACTTTGTCACCCACGGTGACTCCGGTCTTGCAGGTCCCTGGGCACGTGTGGCTGAGGTCGGGGAGAAGTTCGGCTTCTTCGGCCCAGGCGGCGCGTGGGGTCCAGCGGCAGAATATGACCACTTTGTACTCGCTGGCGATGAATCCGCAGCACCAGCTATCGGCGCCGGCCTGGAGAAGCTTCCAGAAGGTGCAACCGCTACCGCTTACATTGAGATTGAGGCCGAAGACCGCAAGTTCGAATTCCCAGCTCCTGAAGGCGTGGAAGTCAACTGGGTCATCCGCAACGGCGCTACCCACGGCACCGAGCTGTCCCGCGTAGTGCGCGAAGCCGGCGTCCCAGAGGGCAAGAAGACCAGCTGGTTCGTCCACGGCGTCGCGGAGATGATTAAGGAAATGCGCCGCTTCCTCTTCGTTGAGTCCGAGATCCCTAAGGAAGATGTGTCTATTTCCGGCTATTGGCGCATCGGCATGACCGAGGACCAGTGGCAGTCCTCCAAGCGTGACTTCAACGCCGAGATTGAAGCCGAAGAAGAAAAAGCCAAAGCCTAACGCTTGCTTGAGCTGAAGTGCTTCTTCGAGCTGGAGCACTTACAAGCGGCTTTAAGTAGAGAAAAGCCCGCACTTCCAAACCGGAGGCTTTGAACCGTCATTCTAGGTTCGAGTCCTGGTGGGGAAGTACGGGCTTTGTCTATGCGCCGAAGCTTTACCTACTTGCTGTCAGAGAGCACGTAGGCTGCGCCGGCGGCAACACCGGTCACGGTCAGTACAGCTGGCCAGGAGCCAATCTTCTTTGCCAGTGGGTGCGAAGCACCGAAGCCGCCGACGTACAGTGCGGTGAGGCCAACGGTGGTTGGAACATCAGTCTTTGCCAACCAGGAGCGGACTGCCCAGCCACCGGCGGCGGCCAAAACAACTCCGCCCAGCGGGCGGATTCCGGACTCGCGGGCGGTGATGTAACCACCTAGGAGACCTGCACCAACAACGGTCGCGGTGCTTACTTTCTTTGGTTTCTTAATATCAATAGCTGCCATGTTTTCATGATAGCCCTTTTGCCGTACTCTTCTGTCAGTGAATGTATGGGTCTATCTCAGTTCCGCGGGTATGTCCGCGCTGGGCAACTCGGTTGCAGGCATCGTCTGGCCGTGGATTGTCCTTGAACGCACCGGCGATCCCGCCGCTGCGGGTTTGGTGGCCGCAGCCGTGGCTGTGCCATCGGTTTTGTTCGCCTTTCTCGGCGGTTATTTGATTGATACGGTAGGCCGCAAGCCGATGTCGGTTATCTCTGACATTATCTCGGGCCTGTCGGTGGCGGGCGTTGTGCTGGTTGACCAGACTCTGGGCTTGACCATCGCGTGGTTTATCATCCTCGGCATCGTCGGCGGCGTGGGCGATATCCCCGGCATGGCAGCGCGTTCAGCGCTGGTTGGAGATATCGCGCAGTCCTCGGGCAAGACCGTGGACTATATCGCAGGCCTTAACCAAGCGATCATGGGCGTGTCCTTCCTCGTCGGTCCAGCTTTGGCCGGCGTGCTGTTGGCATCCATGGAATCTAGCTGGGTGCTGGTTATTACCGCCGCGTGTTCTTTCATCGCCGCGCTGTTGACCACCTTCCTGCGCCTGTCCAAGCGCGAGATGACGGAAGCAGAAAAGGCAGCTGCGGCAGAAGCCAATGCGCTGAATTTAAAGGCGCTGAAGAGCTGGGGCCAGGTCATCCGCCCGCCGTCCATCATGATGCTCGCCATCCTCACCTTCGTCGGTGTCGCTCTGGTCGGCCCATTTTTGGGCGTGCTCATGCCGGCACACTTCCAAAACGTGGATCAGCCTTTCCTGCTTGGTCTGGCATTTTCCTTCTACGCCATCGGCATGATGGTCTCGGGCGCCGGAATTGCTGCAGTCGGTACCTCACGCCGTCGCTTGGTGTGGGTGGTAGCCATCGGCGTTGAAGCCATTGGCTTTGCAATGATGGCCGCGCTCGGCGTCTCCTGGCTCGTCGTCATTGGCTGTGGCATCGCAGGACTGGCCGGTGGCATGCTGGCACCCCTGCAGATGGTTCTGGTTACAGAAGAAACCCCAGAGCACATGCGCGGGCGCGCCTTCTCGCTCTTTACCGCCATCATGCAATTCGGCGGGCCCATCGGCCTGGTCGTCGCCTCCGGTCTACTGACTGCACTGTCTATCTATCAGCTGGCCGTAGTGCTCGTTGCCGCATACATGTTGGTGGCTATCTGGGCGATGATTCGCGGTATCCAGATTCTGCCAACCTATATTGCAACCGAGGCAACAACCACCGCCGTGGGGGAGGTTTCACCAGAAAGCGAAGCATCCAGTTAGGATAGCCTTCGTGTCCAACGGTAAAACCACGCCTTCGCCGCAAATAACCAAGCCTCAAGCCTGGCGCGCACTCGCCGCGCTGTGCCTGGGCTTTTTCATGGTGCTGATGGACCAAACCATCGTTGCGGTGGCAACACCGGACATCATGGCGAGCTTTGATACAGAGTTTGACCAAGTTGTCTGGGTAACCTCCATCTACTTGCTGTGCATGGTTGTGCCCTTGCTGTTTACCGGCCGCTTGGGCGACCGCTTCGGCCAAGCGCGCATGTTCCAGCTGGGTATTACCGTCTTCGTGCTGGCGGCACTCGCTGCGTCCCTAGCTCCGAACCTGGCGGTGCTGCTCATCGCGCGTGCGGTGCAAGGTCTGGGCGCTGCCATTTTGACCCCGCAGACCATGGCGGTTATCAACCGCATCTTCCCGCAAGATGCCCGCGGACCGGCACTCGGCGTGTGGGGTGCCGTCGGCTCCGTTGCCTCCCTGGTGGGTCCAGTTCTGGGCGGGTTCATCATCAGCACCTTTGGCTGGCGCGGGGTTTTCGTTCTGCACCTGCCGCTTGGTATCGCTGCCTTGGTGCTGTCTGCCATGTGGGTGCCGAAGCTGCCGACGTATGCACGGAGCATCGACAAGCTAAGCGTCGTGGTCACCCTGGTTGGTATGTCTGCTGCTGTTATTGCCATCCAGCAAGGACCGGGCCTGGGCTGGCCGTGGTGGACTATTGTCCTGCTCATTGCTGGTATCGCGCTGATTGCCTGGTTCGTGCGCTTGCAGGCAACCGCGACGTCGCGCAATACCGAACCGCTGGTGCCGCTGCCGTTGTTTAAAAACCGCAACTACTCACTCGGTGCGTTTTCTATTTCGACCATGGGCTTTGCCGTGGCATCGCAAATGCTGCCGATCATGATGTGGTTCCAAACCGGCCGTGGGCTGACCTCGGCGGAAGCTGGACTGATGATGGTGCCGATGGCCGTTGCCGCCGGCCTGGGCTCGCCTTTGGTGGGGCCGCTGGCTGACCGCATCAAACCGCGACTGCTGTCTGTGATTGGCTTTGCTTCTGTCATCGCGTCTTTGGTGTGGATTGCCGGCATTATGTACCTCGATGCCAGCCTGTTCTGGTTCGTGGGTGCCTCCGCGCTGCTTGGTGTGGGCAATGCTTTTGTGTGGGCGCCGAATTCGGTGACCGCGATGCGCACCGTGGACCTGAAATACATGGGTGCCGCCTCCGGTGTGTACAACACCACCCGCCAAGTGGGTGCCGTGGTTGGTGCGGCCGCCGTGGGTGCTGCAATGCAGGTGGGTGCCGCGAGCCTGGGGCTCAGCCAAGCCATGGCTGTATCCCTGCTGCTGCCGGCGCTGGTGATGGTTGCTGGTCTTATCGCCGTGGCCTGTTTTGAAAACACTTTAGGGCCGAAGCGATAGAAACTTGCGCTGGTGGCATGCGTTTTTGAGCGCCTGGGCCAAATCCAAACTAGTGTAGTGGTTATGCGACTAGCCACATTGACTTCCGGCGGCGACTGCCCCGGCCTAAATGCAGTAATTCGCGCAATTGTGCGCACCGCGTCGAATGAGTTCGG